>JBBQFQ010000014.1:0-96192 GCA_038322235.1 Chthoniobacterales bacterium | reverse complement strand
CGGCCAGAGGTCGCGATCTTCGCGCCCGACCTCGCGGTGTACCGGCCAGAGCTCGCGACCTTCGCGCCCGACCTCGCGGCGTACCGGCCAGAGGTCGCGACCTTCGCGCCCGACCTCGCGATGTACCGGCCAGAGGTCGTGATCTTCGCGCCCGACCTCGCGACCTACCGGCCAGAGCTCGCGACCTTCGCGCCCGACCTCGCGATGTACCGGGCAGAGGTCGCGACCTTCGCGCCCGACCTCGCGGTGTACCGGCCAGAGGTCGCGACCTTCGCGCCCGACCTCGCGATGTACCGGCCAGAGGTCGCGACCTTCGCGCCCGACCCGGCGATGTACCGGGCAGAGGTCGCGATCTTCGCGCCCGACCTCGCGACGTACCGGCCAGAGCTCGCGACCTTCGCGCCCGACCTCGCGGTGTACCGGCCAGAGGTCGCGATCTTCGCGCCCGAGCTCGCAATGTACCGGCCAGAGGTCGCGATCTTCGCGCCCGACCTGGCGATGTACCGGCCAGAGGTCGCGACCTTCGCGCCCGACCTCGCGATGTACCGGGCAGAGGTCGCGATCTTCGCGCCCGACCTCGCGGTGTACCGGCCAGAGGTCGCGACCTTCGCGCCCGACCTCGCGATGTACCGGCCAGAGGTCTCGATCTTCCGGCGCTACGAGGCGATGGCGACTGGCACTGTCGCCGGAGCGGCGCGGCGGTGCTTTCCGCTTGAATTCAAGCGCCGCGTGGATCGCGCGCGCTTGGTTTCCGGCATCGTTCGTGCTTGGATGGCCGCGCGCATGAGCGATGCCCGCCCCTTTCCGCCCCTCCCCGCCCTCCTGGCGTTCCTGCTCGGATTGATCGTGTACATCGCCATGTTCACCACCAGTCTGGAGGATTTTCCGAGTTACTTCTTCTGCGACGAGGCGATTCATCCGGTCGAGTTCCAGCAGCTCCGCGACAACGGCTGGAAGGCTTTCGAGCCACCCCACGAGCGCTTTCCGGCCTATTTCAAGAACGTCAAAAAGTTCAACCTCTCCCTGAGCGTCTACGTGCAGGGCTTCGCCGCGCAGGTGTTTGGGAACAAGGTGACCGTGGTGCGGGGAGTTTCGGTCGCGGCGAGCGTGTTCGCGGTGATCGCCCTCGGCATCTTCCTTCACTACGGCTTCGGTCTGCGTGGCTGGTGGCTTTCGCCGATGCTCCTGGCGGCGTCTCCTGCTTGGTTTCTGCACGAACGAACCGGATTCGAGACGGCGCTGATGGCGCCTTGTGTCGCGGGCTTCCTGGCGTGCTACACGCTGTACCGCTCGCGGCATCCGGCCTGGATTCTCGGGGCGATGGTTTTCGGAGCAGGCGCCTTCTACAGCTACAGCAACGGCCAGGGTCTCATGCTCGTGGCCGGCGGCCTGCTCTTCTTGCTCGACTGGCGCTATCATCTGCAAAACTGGCGCTGGTCTCTCTTCGGGGTCCTGCTCGGGCTCGAACTCTTCCTGCCCTATGTCCGCTTCCGGTTCGACCATCCGGCGATGGTCGAAGACCACCTCAATGACGTCGCGACGTACCTCCACGCGGAGATCCCGTGGTGGCAGAAGGTGGGACGATACTTCGGCGAGTATCTGATCGCGTTCGATCCCCGCACGTGGTTCCTGCCGCGTCCGGCGGAACTCTGGCGGCATCGAGCCGTCTTTCATCCGCACATTCTGGCAGTCCTCTTCCCGTTCTTCGTCGCCGGCCTGTGGCAGCTCTGGCAGCGTCGCCGTACGCCGGCCGCGGTCCAGACGGTCGTCGTCCTCCTCGCCGCTCCCGCCACGGGCGCTCTCGCCGGCTTCGGGATGACCCGCGCGCTCGCGACGGTTATTCCGCTCGTGATCATCATCGCCCTCGGCTGGGAGATGATGTTCGATGCGCTGGAGACCCCCTGGCTGCGCCGGGCCGCTGGGGCGATGGCGGTCGTGGCCGTGTGGATCATCACGCTCTCCATGGCGCGCGATTGCATCACGCTCGGTCCGTTGATCCCGCGGGAGTACGGTCTCTTCGGCATGCAATGGGGAGCGCAGACGCTTTTCCGGGACGAACTGCCCGCGCTCGAACGCACGCTTCCCCGGGACGCCCGGGTCTTTGTTTCCCACACCTGGTCGAACGGTCCAGGCTCGTTCCCGCCTTTTTTCGGCTGGGGTTCTGAACGCCGGGCGGTCACGCTGCGCGCCCTTGATCAAATGCTCGTGAGCGAAGAGGACCGCCCGAAGCCCGCGGATCTTGTCGTGCTGACCATCGACGAATATCGCGTCGCTCTCACGAGCCAGCTCGTGGAGGAATTTCGGGTGCGCCGGCGGATTCGCTACCCGGATGGAACGATCGGTTTCGTGGCCGGTCACCTGCGCATCCGGAAGGACTGGCAGGAGGTGCGCGAGGTCGAGCAGAAGCGGCTCGCGACTCCGAACGAGCAAACGATCTTGATTGGCGGAGCCAGCGCTATCCTGATCACGAGCGGGCTGGAGAACATCAAGGGCCCCGAGCTGATCAACTGTGGGCCGACCGCGGCGATCGGGCGCTGTTTTCAGGGTGTCCCTTTGAAGATGACGATCCGCTTCGAAACGCCGCAGCCGGTCGGGCATCTGGGCGTCCATCACTGGGAGGACGGAGTCGTTGACTGGAAGATTCGGGCGCAGCTTGGTGATGCCGTTGTCGTGGCTCAGGAAGGGCGGTTCATGCCCAAGCCGGGCAAGAGCTATCACACGGAAGTCGAAATTCCTGGCAGTCCGAAGGTGGACCTGATCGAGATCGAGGTGGCGGGAGGGCCGCTCCAGTTCGTCCATCTGCGCGAGATCCAGGTCCGCGCGTCTGCGTCCGCCGCGGCCACTCCCACGCCGACCGCGCTTCCCACTGTCCCCCCGACGCCGACGGCAGCCCCGAAGGCTGCGACGCCGGCGCCCACCGCGCCGAAACCGAGGCGCTAATTGAACGTCTCCACCCGCAAGAGCCGGGCGGGCGGGCGGACGCAGGGGAAGGCTTCGATCTCCGCGAGCGCCGCGCGCATCTGACCGAAGCTCGAGCGGTCGAGCATCAAAATGAGCTGCGCCCGATCGTCCGGATCGTGCTGCTCGGGCTGGAGCGCGGAGGAAATGCCGATGCCCTTCCGCCCCAGCGCGCCCGCGACCTGCCCGAGTACGCCAGGTTGGTCGTCGACCGCGAGCCGCAGGTACCAGCGCGATTCGACGTCATCCGGCGGTACGCAGTTCCCGTAGAGCGAGTGCGCCCGCACCCCCGAACAGCGCGGGGTCGCGCCATTCACCAGCGCGGAGGCCGCGTCCGCGAGATCCGAGATGACCGCGCTTCCGGTCGGGCCTCCGCCCGCGCCGCGGCCGTAGAAGAGCGCGTCGCCCACGACGTCTCCGCGCACGGCGATTGCGTTGAAGACTCCGTTGACCGAGGCCAGCACGTGTTGGTGCGGGATGAGCGTCGGATGCACGCCCACACTGACGCCGCCGCAATCGAGGGCGCGAATGCTCGCGAGAAGTTTGATCCTCCAGCCGAGCTGGCGCGCGAAGGCGATGTCTTCGGGACTGACGAGGTCGATCCCCTGCACGCTGATCTCGCGTGGCTCCACCCAGATGCCGTAGGCGAGCGACGCGAGGATGATCGCCTTGTGCGCCGCATCCCATCCGTTCACGTCGAGGGTGGGATCTGCCTCCGCATACCCCTGCGCCTGGGCCTCCGCGAGCGCCGCAGCAAAGCTCAAGCCGCTCTCCGTCATGCGCGTGAGGATGTAGTTGCTCGTTCCGTTGATGATTCCGTGGAAGCTCTTGAAATGATTCGCGACGAAGGCCTCGCGGACGACCTTGATGATCGGAATTCCCCCCGCCGTCGACGCCTCGAAAAACACCGCGACGCCCGCGGCCTCGGCCTCGGCGAAGATTAGTCGGCCGCGCTCGGCGAGCAGGGCCTTGTTCGCCGTGACGACGGTTTTCCCGGCCCGGATCGCCGCGGTGATGAGCGCATGGGCGCGGTCGATTCCGCCCATCACCTCCACGACGATGCGGACCCGCGGATCGTTGATCACCTCGATCGGATCGGCGGTGAGCAGGTCCGGGCCGGCCTCCGGCGGCAGGCTGCGGGTTTTCTCGAGACTGGTGACGGCGGCCCGGACGATCTCCAGGCGGACGCCAATGCGCTGCGCGATGAGATCACGGTTTCGCGTCAGGTTCTCGAACACCCCGCGCCCGACCGTGCCAAAGCCCAGCAATCCGATCCCAATGGTTTCCATGCGCGCCCGGCTTAGCGTGCCGTGACCGGATCGCAATGCGGAATCGAGTCAGGACCCCGCGATGACGCGCGCGGCGGGCACGAGCGGACGGATCAGTCCGGCCATTCGACGCGCGGAGGACCGAGGCAAAATGCTGCCGGTCCGCCGACGACCGCGCGGTGCGGCGTCTCCCCGAGGGTCAGGCAGGCCGGCTGACCGTCGGGCGTGAGCACTTCCCACATCCGGCGGAGGTTCAGCGCCGTTTTGCCTGGATTGAGGGTCGAGCGCGAGAGCGCGGGGAGATCATCGAGTCGGGCGGCAAACTGCAGCAGATGCTCCCGGCGCAACCCGACCGGGACGCCAAGAAAGCGCCCGCCGACCGGTTCGTAGCCGTCCGGATCCGGCGGCAGCAACGGGGGAATGACGAGCGCGCCGTCGAGGTGCGGTCGGATCGCGAAGCCGCCGTCCAGCAAGACCGGGCACGCGAGAACGCCCGCAGCATTCAGCGGGAGCGCCGGATCACGCTCGATGCGGGGGAACTGCAGGAAACAGCGGGCGAGCGGCAGGACCTCGCCGAGCTGGTGCTCCGCCAGCGATGCGGTGGCGGCACCCGCGGCGAGAACGATCCGGGCCGCTCGCAGTCGCGTTTGGGCGGCGATCTCGATCTGCATGCGGTTGTTCACGACGAGCCGGTCGAGCCGCAGCTCCCCCTCGTGATTAAACGCCGCCCGCGCATTCAGGCAGAGATCCGCCCCGAGCCGGACCGCGCCCTGTCCGAAGCAGAGAGCCACCGCATCGGCATTGCCGCAGCCGCCGGCTGGGTCGAAGGCAAACTCATCGGTCGACCCGCAGCGCAAGAGGAGCGGGACGACTGGCCAGCGCGCGACGACCTCACTTCCGGAGAGCAGCGGGAATCGAGCGGGCGCCGATCGCGCGATTTCTAGGTGGGCCGTTTCCCGAGAGAGGACTCCGCACGGGGTGAACGCGTTTCGGATCGGGATGCGTGCTCCGGTCGCCGCCTCGGGATCGGCGAGCACGACGCCCCAAGCGTCCACCCGCGCCCGCGCGGACTCGTCCGCAAAGAAATGATGATGAATTGCCGGCGAATATTGGGTCGCGCCTTCTTCGCTGGGAATGCCGCCTTGTTCCACAACCAGCAGCGACTTCTCCGGGTATCGCTGCCGGAGCGCGAACGCCGTTGCCAAGCCGATCAGTCCCCCGCCGATCAACACGCAGTCGTACGACTCTCGCGGGAGCGACTGGTCGGCTCGGGTGGAAACGGTTCCAGGCAAGGGTGAACCCGGGAAGCGGGGACGAAAAGCTCGTCGCGCCCGCCCACTTTCGCCACCCGATTCCAAAACGCGAATATTTGCTCAGATTTTCGCTAGATTTTCTTCGCGGCCCGATTTTACTGCCGAAACCCTCCGTCATCCTCCCCTCATGGCCATCTTTAAAGCCCCTACTGCCGACATCCGTTTCATTCTCGAAGAAGTCCTCGATTATTCGGGCAACATCGCTTCGCTCGAGGCCTACAAGGACTACGACCTCGAGACCGCGATGGCGATGCTCACGGAGTCGGGGAAGTTCTTTACGAATGAAGCGCTGCCGACGAATGGGCCGGCCGATCTTGAGGGAGTGAAGTACGATCCGCAGGCGAAGACGGTGACGACCCACGCGAGTTTCAAGCCACTGTACGAGAAGTTCTGCGCCCAGGGATTTGTGGGCATCTCGCAGCCGACCGAATTCGGCGGCGGCGGTTCGCCGCATCTGCTCGCCGCGATTCTGGGCGAGTTTCAGGTTTCGACGAACGCGGCGTTTTCGATGCTGCCCGGCCTTTCGCAGGGCGCGATGAACGCGATCTACGCGCATGCCACCGACGATCTGAAGCAGACCTATCTCCCGAACCTGGTCTCCGGGAAGTGGAGCGGAACGATGTGTCTCACGGAGCCGCAGTGCGGAACTGACCTGGGCCTCTGCTCCACGAAGGCCGAACCTTGCGGCGACCATTGGAAGCTCACTGGCACGAAGATTTGGATCAGCTTCGGCGAGCATGATTGCACCGAGAACATCATTCACCTTGTGCTCGGCCGTCTCCCGGACGCGCCGGAGGGGATCAAGGGCATCTCGCTTTTCCTCATCCCGAAGTTCCTCCCGGGCGGCGAGCGGAATCCGGTGTTCTGCGGCGGCATCGAGCACAAGATGGGCATCCATGCCTCGCCCACTTGCGTGATCAACTTCGAGAACGCCGAGGGCTGGCTCGTGGGCGTGCCGCACAAGGGAATGCAGGGGATGTTCACGATGATGAATGCCGCCCGTCTCGAGGTGGGCATTCAGGGGCTCGGCATGAGCGAAGTGGCGTATCAAAATGCGCTCATGTTTGCCCGCGAGCGTCGGCAGAGCCGCTCGCTGGACCGCGCCAAGCAGGAGAAGACAGCGAGCGCCGATGTCATCCTCGTCCACCCCGACGTCCGCCGGATGCTGCTCAATGTGAAGGCGAGCACGGAGGGAATGCGGGCGCTGGCCTACTGGACGGGCGTGCAGCTCGATCTTTCCCATCACCATCCTGACGCCGCGCTCCGCGCGGACGCGGCGGATATGGTCGCACTGATGACCCCGGTCGTGAAGAGCTACCTCACCGAGCGTGGGTTCGAAAACGTGAGCGAGGCCCTGCAGGTGCTGGGCGGCAGCGGCTACACCCGCGACTGGGGCATCGAGCAGATGCTGCGCGATACCCGCATTTCCCTCATCTACGAGGGAACGAATCACATTCAGGCGCTCGACCTCGTGGGCCGGAAGCTGCCGGTCGAGAACGGCCGCATGGCCCGCTCGTTCGGCGGCAAGATTGCGAAATTCATCAAGGAAAACTCGGCCGACGAAGCGATGAAGGAATTCATCGAGCCGCTCGCGAAGACGGCCGAGTTGCTGAGCGCGAATTCGATGGAACTGATGATGAAGGCGATGACGGATCCCGAGGAAGCTGGCGCGCGAGCATCGAACTATCTGAATCTCTTCGCCCTCACCGCCATCGCCTGGATGTGGGCCCGGATGGCGAAGGCATCCATCGGGAAGGATGACGCCTTACACCGCACGAAGATCAAAACCGCCCGGTATTTCTTCAGCAACGTGCTCCCCGAGACCCGCTCCATCGTCGCCTTCCTCCAGGCGGGAAAGACGAACATGATGGCCTTCGAGGCAGGCGAGTTCTAGTTCCCGGCTTTCACGGAGCTTTTTCCATCCGCCCGCGCCCCCCCCGGCGCGGGCGTTTTGTTTTCGTGTTCCCGCTCCCCGCTGGTGATCACGAACGGTTGACTCCGTGGCGGCAGGATGGCCATAATAACCTCACCATGCCGGTGATGCGCGCGATTCCATCCGGGTCGTGGCTCGCGTCCGTGGCGGAAGAGGGCTTTCCGCTGTGGAGCCTGCCGGGATTCCTGTTGCTGGCGGCCTTGGTCGGCTTCGTCTCGATGTGGATTTTGTACCGCCGCGCCCGCGAACGCGCAGCGTTCGCTCTCGCCCAGATGTCCGCCTCGGAGAAGCGTCAGGTGGATGCGCTCCACGCCGCGCAGCGGCTCGCGCGGGAGACGGAGCAAAGTTTTCGCGCGCTTTTCGATGATGCGGTCGTCGGCATGTGCCGGACCCACCGCGATGGCCACATTCTTTCCGCAAACGACGCGCTCTCCCAGATGCTTGGCTACACCTCCCCGGAGGATTTGCTCCACAGCGTGAAGAATGTCGGGTCGCAGCTGTACGTGCACCCGGAACAGCGTGATGCGGTCGTCCGTCGCCTCACCTCCGAAGGCGGCGCGGCCACGCGGGAGCTCGAGTTTTACCGGAAGGACGGCAGCACGATGTGGATCCTCGCCCACACGCGGGAGGTGCGGGATGCACACGGCGACCACCTTTATTTCATCGGCACCGTGCAGGACGTAAACGTCCGCCATCTCCTCGAACAAAAAGTCCGCCAGGCCCAAAAGATGGAAGCGATCGGCCGCCTCACCGGCGGGGTGGCTCACGATTTCAACAACCTCCTCACGGCGATTCTCGGGTACGCGCATTTCGCCGCGCACAAACTGGGACCGGCGCATCCGCAACACACCTACATCGATCAGATCCGCAAGGCCGCGGAGCGGGCGGAAAAACTCACCCGCCAATTGCTCAATTTCTGCCGCCAGGAACCGCTCGACCGTCAGACGTTCGACCTGAACCTCGTCGTGAAAGAGACGGGGTATCTGCTCCGGCGGCTCATCGGCGAGGACATCAATCTGCACATGGTGCTGAACCCGGAAGGCGTCGTGATCACGGCAGACACGGGCGAAGTGGGGCAGGTGTTGATGAACCTCGCGCTCAACGCGCGCGATGCCATGCCTCGCGGGGGTGATATCGCGATCGAGACCACCTTCGCGTTCTATCACAGCGAGGAGGAATGCCCAGCGGAACTGATTCCCGGGCGTTACGCGCGTCTCACGGTCCGCGATACCGGTTCCGGGATCGACCCTTCGGTGCTCCCGCACATTTTCGAACCGTTTTACACGACGAAGCCGCGCGGCAGCGGCACGGGCCTCGGACTGTCCACGTCCCGCGACATCGTGCGCCAGACAGGCGGCACCATTATCGTTGAGAGCATTCCGGGAAAGGGCACGGCGTTCATCGTCTACCTGCCGCTTTCCGAAGTCGCCGAAACCTCTCTTGAACTCGAGACCCCCGCCGCCGTGCCGCCAGTCTCCGGCGCGGGCGCGGCGGAAACGGTGCTGATCGTGGAGGACGAGGAAATTCTCCGCCGGCTGATCACGGATATCCTCGAAGCCTACGGGTACCGCCTCCTCTCGGCGGCGAACGGCGAGGACGCCCTCCGGATCTGTGACGGCTTTGCCGGACCCATCGGTCTCGTCGTGACGGATGTCGTCATGCCGCGCATGAACGGATGCGAACTCGTGGGCCGCCTCCTCGAGCGGCATCCGGAGATGCAGGTCCTCTATATCTCCGGCCACGGCGAGCACGCCGTGCTGGAACAGGCGGCGAATGCGAGTGATGGCTTTGCCCTGCTCTCCAAGCCTTTTCGGGCCGATGAACTCGCGCGCGCCGTCCGCGAGGCGCTCGATCGCTCGCTCCTTCACGTGGCGGCCTGACCATCCCGGGGCCGCGCCCCGGCCGTTCGGGAGCCGGTGGTTGAACTCCCGGGTCATTGCGGCGTTATTACCCCGTCATGGCGACCTTCGATCTCAAGTCTCTTTTTCACGCGCGGCTGGGCGAGAACTACGAGCTCCACGAGCAGCACATCAACCAGATGCTCGTCCAGGTTCAGCGGATCATCGGGTTCGACCGCGTCTACGCCCGGGCGGAGGGCGCCTACCTCTACGATCAGGACGGAAATGACTATCTCGACTTCCTGAGCGGCTACAGCGTCTTCAACACCGGGCGGAATCACCCGGTGATCAAACAAGCGCTGCACGACGCGCTGGACCTCGACCTCCCGAACATGGTGCAGATGGATTGCTCACTGATGAGCGGTTTGCTCGCCGAGGCTCTCTTAAAAAAATGTCCACGGCACCTGGACGCCGTCTTTTTCTGCAACAGCGGCACCGAGGCGGTGGAAGGCGCGATCAAGTTCGCCCGCGCCGCGACCGGACGTTCGAAGGTTGTCTCCCTGCAAGGGTCCTATCACGGCCTGACCTACGGGGCGCTATCGATCACTGACTCGGGTAACTTTCGCGCCGGATTTGGCCCGCTCATGGAAGGAGTTTCGCACGTCGAACTCGGCGATCTCGCGGCGCTGGAGGAAGCGCTGCTCGCGGACGATGTCGCGGCCTTCATCGTCGAGCCCGTGCAGGGGAAGGGCGTGCATTTCCCCGAGGATGATTTCTACGCGCAGGCTCAAACCCTCTGCCGGAAGCACGGCACGCTTTTCATCTGCGATGAGGTGCAGAGCGGGCTCGGTCGCACGGGATTGTGGTGGGGGCACCAGCACTGGAATCTCGAGCCCGACATCATCACGGTCGCGAAATCGTTGAGCGGCGGGTACGTGCCGTGCGGTGCGTTCGTCACCCGCCGGGCGATCTATCAGAAAGTGTTCAGCAGTCTCGACCGCTGCGTCGTGCACTCGACCACCTTCGGGCGCAACAATCTCGCGATGGTCGCTGGCCTCGCCACGCTGAGCGTGCTGGAGAACGAGTCCATGGTCGAAAACGCCGCCCGGCGCGGCGCCCAGCTCATCGCCCGGATCGAGGCGCTGAAGGCGAAGCATCCCATCATCAAGGAAGTGCGCGGCAAGGGACTCATGATTGCGATCGAATTCGCCGAACCACCCGGGATCGCGGGCAAAATCGCCTGGCGGGCGATGCACAAAATGGATGGCGGCCTGTTCATCCAGACGGTCGTGGTTCCCATGATGAGCAAGCACCGCATCCTGACCCTCGTCGCGGGACACAACATGGACGTGATCAAGATCCTCCCGCCGCTCATGATTGGCGACCGGGAGATCGACCGCTTCGTCGACTCGCTCGACGAAACGCTGACCGCGGTGCGCCAGCCGGTTGGACCCATCGTTGAGCTGACGACAAATCTTCTCCGCCAGAAGGTCAAGGCCCGCCGCGGAGAGAAGCGCCGCCGCGATCTCGCGGCGGTGTGAGTCAGCGGTGCAGGGAGACGGAACTGCCTGAACTTTGAACTTCGCGCCCCCTCCCTTACTCAAAAATAGTTGGGCTCGTTCGGGACGAATTCCTCGTTTCAAGGCACGATCGGCGTCGCGCGGACGCGATAGAAAGCGTGGGTGGCGCCCGCGGGCGGCGTTACGTCCAAGTGAGTTCCCGTGAGCGGAATTCCCACCGCCTGCCAGACTGGCGCGGTGAGGGAATCGCTGTACTCCACCGCATAGATCCACTCCGCCCCGAAGTTCACCCAGTCGAGCGAGAGCGTGCCGGCGGCCGCACCGGGCGAGGCCCGGAACGCGGCGAGCGGTAGATGGAGGGTGGTGAGGAAGATGGACGTCGCTGGCCCGATGTTCCCCGCCGCATCGGACGGCCGGATACTCACGGTGTAGCCCGCGCCGGGGAGCAGTCCGTTGAGCGAGGTGGTGAGAGTCGAGCCGGGCACGTTCAGCGTGATGACCTGATTCGCCTGCCCCGGCGCCCCGAAATGCGTCGCGGTGATGGCGTAGTTCGTGACGCCGATATTGTCTCCCGCCGGGGTCCACGTGAGCGTGCAGCGGTCGAAGGAGATCGCGCTCGCCGAGAGCAAGCCGACCGGCGTCGGCGGGAGCGGATCAAAACCGGCGGGCTGCACCGTGACCGAGAAGGTGGCGCTGCCTCCGCTCGTGTTCGGATTTGTCGCGAACACGGTGAACGTCTGCACGCCCACCTGATCCGCCGTCGGCATCCACTGCACGACGGCGTAGTCATTGAGAGGATTCGGTCCGCTGGTGCGGGAGAGCGTCATGCCGGCCGGGCCACTGAGGGTGGTGAACGTGGGAGACGGCGTGGCTGCCGCCACGAGGGTGAAGAGAAATCCGCTCCCGACCGTCACCGTCGCCGGCTCGGAGAAAATGAAGTGGCTGATCACGGGGCGGGTGAGCGTGGCATCGGCGACCATCGGCGAGAGCGCGGATTGATTGCCCGCCGCGTCCACGGCGGCCACGTAGTAACCGGTCGCGAAAGAGTGGGAGATGTAACTTCGGTTCGTGATGCCGCTCGCAATCAGTCCGATGTGGGAGGAGCGCGATCCGCGGAAGAGACCGTAAATCCGGTAACTCGTCACGCCCACGTCGTCCGATCCCGGCGGCCAGAAAAGCGTGACGGTCGTCGCCGTCCGCGAGGCGATGGCGATGCTGGCGGGCGCGGTGGGCGGAACGACATCTGTGGGAGGGATCGGGATGGGCACGACGGTGATCGTAAAGACCTGCTCCGCGGTCCCGGCTGCGCTCGTGGCCCGCACCAGCACCGGGCGGTTCCCGGTCTGGTCCGGTGTCGGGGTCCACGTGACGATCCCGGTCGCGGTATCCATGGTCATCCCCACCGGCGCGGAACCGAGCGAATAGATCGGCCGCGGATTTCCGCTCGCGATCATCTGGTAGCGGAAAGGGTTTCCGACCATCAGCGTCGCCGGCCCTTGAGAAGTGAGGATCTCCGGCGCGGTGACGCTCTTCGTGTCGAGTTTTTCGACCGTGCTCAGGCCGTTGTTGCCTCCCACCCCCGGATTATCTCCACCCATCACGTAGATAAAACCGTCGTCCCCGAGCGTGACGGCCGGTGCACCGCGGGCCAGCGCCAAAGATGGTCCCGCGTACCAAGCGTGCGACGCGGGATCGAGCACGTACGTCGTCGGGACGGTCACGCCTCCGATCAGATAGACGAGTCCATCTGCGCCCAGAGCCGCGACCCGGCCGGCGAGCGGCGGGGCGAAGGTGATGGCGGCATCTGCGACCAGCGACCAGGCATTCGCCGCGATGTCGTAGGAGAAGACGGTCGTCGTCTGGGATCCGGTCGTGGGATTGAGCCCACCGATCACGAGCACGTGCCCGCGACCATCGTAAGCGCAGGCCGCGCTCACGCGCGGTTCCGGGAGGGGTGTGAGGATGGTCCAGGTATTGGTCGAGCCGTCGTAACGCTCCATTCCCATCCCATCGGCGCCTGGGCTCGCGGGGGCACCGGCTCCGCCGATCGAGTAGAGGCGGTGCTGGGCGTCGGTCGTGAAGGCGAAATCATGCACGGCGAAGTTCTTCGGGGCGATCGCCGCGCCCGCGCCATTCGCGGGCGTGTACACATAGCCGGAGACGTTTGCCACCGTCGCTCCGGGCTCGATTCCGCCGTAGACGATGATGCGACCGAGCGCATCGACCCCCGCCCCGACACCGGCGGCGCCGGAGAGGAGGCGCGCGCCATCGACGAAGAAGGCCGCGCCGGGTGTCAGGGTCTGGACGTTTGCCTTGCCGGCCTTCAGGGGAAGACCACCCAGATTCACGATCGTGCCGCCGGCGTTCAATCCCACCGCGGAATGCCGGTTACCCGTCAGCACCGGGGCCGCGCTCCACGCCTGCGGGAACGGTGGATTGACCGCATTGGCCGCCCAGAGGGACGGCGCGCTCGCTCCTCCGTGCAGATCCGTGGCGACGGCCTGCACCTGATGCGAGCCAATGCTTGTGAACGTGTGCGAGACCACCGTTCCGCTCCCACCCGTGACGGTTTGGAGATCGGTGCCGTCGCTGTTCCAATCGATGACAAACGTGAAGACGTCATTCGCGGCGGAGGGATACGAGCTCTTGGCGGTCAGGGTGAAATCCAGCGGCAGATTCATCACGGGCGCGGACGCTGCGGAGATCGTGAAGACCGGTTTGGTCTCGGTCGCGACCCGGAACGAACCAACCGCACTCGCGGGCATGAAATTCCCCGCGACGTCGTGAACCTGATTCGGCTCGATCGCGATCGTGTACACGCCGTTGGCCGGGCCATTCCAGAGGCCGCCGGGAGGCGCGACGGCGAATGTGATCGTCAGCCGCATCGCGTCGAGCGTCGGTGCGGTAGAGATGAGCACCGCGAGCTGGCTGAAACCGTTCGGGCCCGTCACCCGCACGGAAGCTGCCCCGATGCTTGCTGCCGCGACCGTCGTGTCGTCCCAGAAGGTGACCTGAAAACCGGTCGAGTAGGGGCTGATCGCCGTGATGTCCGGGGCAGTCGCCGCCGCGACGGGCGGCGCGAGATCGGGGCCGGAATTCGGGGTCAAAACGAACGCGCGCGGTTGGCCGTTGTGCAGCCCGCTGCCGACGATCAATCCGCTGTCGGTTACCGCGCGAGCCTCGGTGAGGACCCAGCCGGCCGTTGGCGGGATCAGGTCGTTCAGGTCCCGCATCCCTGCCGCCGCCGACCACGCAAACGCGTGGGTGGCGATGCCGCCGGGATCTGAAGAGCCGACGACCAAGCCGGAGTTGTTCAGGGCGAAGGCGGTGGAGACGTACCCGCCGAGCGTTCCCAGATCGATCATGCCCGCGCCATCGGCGAAGAGAAAGGCATGGGCGTCCGTCGTGACCGTCGAGGAAAGTCCCACCACCTGGCCGGCGTTGTTGATCGCGAGCGCCCAGCTGTCATCGCCGCCGAGGGTCCCCAGCTCCTGCATCGTCGCGCCGTTCGCTTCGGTGCGAAACGCGCGGTTGAATCCGCTCGGCGATGACGCGATGCCCACGACGCGGCCCGCGTCGTTCACGCCATACGCCGCGGAAGTCGCAGGGAGCGGCGAGTCCGGCAACGTCCCGAGATTGACGGTGAGATTCGGGGGCGAAAAGAGGAAGGCCCGCTCGTCGCTGGCGATCGAGGAGAATCCCGCGATTTGCCCCGCAGTATTGATGTGCTGCGCCGAAGCGGGCGCGCCCGCGCCAAAGGCATCGAGCGCGATCAGTCCGTCCGCGTCACTGAAAACGAAGCCCCGCGCGAGGCCAGCCGCGTCTGTCGCGGATCCGGTCACCCTGCCCGCGTCGTTGATCCCGAACGCTCGCCCGTCGCTGCCTCCCAGCGAGCCCAGTATCACAATTCCGGCTCCGGGGGTGAATCGCCACGCCTGCACCGCGGGGCCGGTCGTGGTGTAGCCCGCCACCTGCCCACTCGTGTTCGCGGCGGTGGCGACACTCGCGTCGCCCGGCGGACTGATGTCCGTGATCGTGTACGTTTGCGCGCCGGCCGCCCGCACGCCGACGACGGTGACGAGGAGGGCTGCGACGCAGCGTGACAGGGCAGGGCGGAGGATTCGGAGGATGCTTGGCGCGACGGACATGCCAGCGGATCCAAGCCGCCGCCGTGCCGGTCCGGATTGCGTTGAGTAACAGAGTTGTCAGGATTTGGGAACTCGAGCCGCCGCCTACTTCGCCAGAAACGCGCGGATGGCGTCGTTCTGGAATTGATTGTCGTCCGGGAAGACGCCCCCGGCGGTGGCGTGGCCGAGTACTTTCTCGGGACTGATCGTCAGATACTTCGCGCCGGGCACGTGGTCGGCGACAAATTTCGCGTCGGCTTCGGGGTTCAGCAGATCATTCTGCGCCGCGAGAATCAACGCGCGCGCCGTGATCGCGCCGAGCGCCTTTTCGTATTCGCCGTTGAAGCCCTTCGTGGCGCCGACATCGTGCTGATCGTACGCCCAGGATTGATAGATCCAGTCGTTCGCGTCGATCCGCTTCCAGCCCGCTTCGCCGGTCTGATCAAGGAAGGCCTGTACGTCGCCGGCCTTCGGGAACTGGCTCGCGTGGGCGGCCGGGGTGCGCACGATCATCCCCGCAAAGAGTCGGGACCACAGCTTCATTCCGCGTTCGGGTTGGCTCGCGTAGTTTCCTCCGTCCCACGCGGGATCGAGCATGATGACATCGCGCATGGAGTGGGTGATGCCGAGGGTCCACGGAGTGACGCGGCCGATCGGCACGATCGCGACGATTTGCTCGACCATTGCCGGATGGCTCACTCCCCATTGGAGCGCCTGCATTCCGCCCATCGACGCACCGGTGACGACCGCGAGTCTTTTCAGCCCAAACTTCTCGGTGACCAGCCGGTGCTGCGACTCGACCATGTCACGCACGTTGAAGACGGGAAACTGCATTCGCGGCTGTCGCTTGCTGTTTGAGGGGGAAGTCGTCAGACCGTTGCCGATCGCGTCGACGCAGATGACGAAATACTTCGTTCTGTCGAAGGCCTTTCCCGGGCCGATCAGGAAGTCGATGCGGTGATGATTGCCTCCGATCGCGCTGAGGACCAGGACCGCGTTCGAGTGGTCGGCGTTCAAGCTTCCGTGAGTGACGAAGGAGACCTCGCAGTCGAGGATCGTCTGTCCGTTCTCCAGTTTGAAGTCGCCCAGCGCGTGGCGCTGGTGCGGCGCCTCGTCGGGCTTGTGGGCGAACGCGGGATTTGCGAGCAAGAGAATGGAGAGGGCGAGGCCGCCGAGGAGGGAGATCTTCATGGTGCGTGGGTCGGGGGAACACGCTGTGACAAATCCGGCGCTGTCCGTCGATCCGATTCGTCGGCGCCTGGACCGGCGTCGACCGGGAAGGTCATTTTCAATCCATCCTCGCGCGCCTGCTCGCTCTACCCTGGGGTGAGCGTGCCGCCGCTGCTCACGGTAGTCACCTTTCCGCCGATCCAGATGCCATCGCGCTCCTCCGCCACCACGCGGCCATCGGCCCCGGTGCAGCGTCCTTGCCGGGCGATGTAAGACCCGCGCGCGAGCCCAGCGCCAAAGAGATACGCGGCCACACCCGCGTTGAAGCTGCCGGTCACGGGATCCTCCCGGAAAATCCCTCCCGGCGCGGCGAAAAATGCCCGCGCCTCCCAGCAAATCACACTGTCCGCCCCTGGCGCATGCGGACCCACCAGGCCGATCTCCGTCTGCGCTGGCGCCTGGGCCTGCGGGCGGGCGGCGAGCACGTCGGTGGCACTCCGCAGGTGAAGGAGCTGCCAGCGCGGACCGTTATCCGCATGGCGGGCAGCCACCACCGTGGCGGGGTCCACGCCGGCGAACGAAATCGCCCGGGCCCGCTCCTCCGGCGTTAACGGGCCGTCGTTCCTGAGCTTGGGGGCTTGGAATGCCAGTCTCTCGGGGTCGATCCGCACCGGCACCAGTCCGACTCCGCATTCCTGCTGCACCAAGCCGGGAGTTCGCGGCCGGCCGCCTCCCGCGAGCCACGCGTGGCAGCTGCCCAGCGTGGGATGCCCCGCAAACGGCAACTCGCCGGCCGGGTAAAAGATCCGCACGCGGTAGTCTGCGTCGGGGTGGGTGGGCGGGAGCAGAAACGTGGTTTCGGAGAAGCCCAGCCAGCGGGTGAGCGCGAGCATGGATTCGCCCGTCAGCGCGTCGCCGCCGCGTACCACGGCGAGGGGATTGCCCGTCAGCGCCGTCGTCGCGAAAACATCGATCAGGTCGAGCAGCATGCCCGCAGTAGACGCCGGATTTTGCGTGGGGGCCAGCCCGGCGCGATCAGTCCTGCGCCCGGTTCTCCCACCTCTTTGCTGTCGGGGCGAGCGTCGCCGAGGTCAGCCTTTCTTCCCAGCCGCTGGCGGGACGAAGAAGAAAAGCAGCAGGCGGTTTTCCCCCGGCAGCGTCTCGTACCGCAGCTCCTGGCAAAACAGGCGAATGAGATGCACGCCCTGTCCGCCCGGCGTCGCTTCGGCCAGTTCCCCTTGCATCGGAGCCACCGCGATCTGCATCGGATCAAAAGGTACGCCCCGATCCGTTACCGTCACCGCCACGCCGTCACCCACGCGATCCAAAACGATCCGGATCGGCTCGCCCAGATCCGGGAGGTCGGCGTGGGTGAGCAGGTTCGCGAGCCATTCCTCGAGCCCGAGATTGATGCTGAAGACGATGTTCGCGGGCACGCCGAGCTCCTGCGCTCGCTCCTGCAACCAAGGTTCGATCTGGGCCGTCGCCGCGGCCGTGGGCGGGATTTCGAGAATGCTCATGTCGGCGGGATGGATCGGAGGTCAGGACCGGAGCAGCGCGAGACCGGCGTTCTCATCGGCGGCTACGGGGATCATCGTGCTCACGCCGGAGGTGACTAGCACCTGCGCGACGAGCGGCGGCGCTCCGCACAGCACCATCCGTCCGCCGCGGGCCTTCTGCGCCTTGGCCGAAGTGATCAAGGTGCGCAGCCCGATCGACGCCATGAAATCGACGCCAGTGAGATCCACCAGCACGAGCGCCTTCTCGCCGGCGGCCTGCGCGGTGAACGGCAGGTCGATCGCCTGGGTGCCGAGGAGGTCGAGCCGACCCCGGAGAGAGATCCTCTTGATGTCGCCGAGGAGCGATACGGTCATTTCCATGGGGAGTGGTTCGGTGGCTGAGGTTTACCCGCGCGCTGCAGGCAGGTGAAAACTTTCCGCGTCCGCTTGTCAATCCCGCCCCGTCCCGGATTCTCCAGACCAGCGTGAAAAATTCCTCCTTCGAGGCCTCGTTCGATCCCACCGAGTTTGCCCAGCTCATCCGGGAAAACGTCTCCGACCTCATCGCCGTCATCAACAGCGCCCGGCAGCGCGTGTGGTTCAACGACGCGTACTGCACCACGCTCGGCTTCACGCGGACCGAACTGGAGACGGGCGATTCCACCGCGAAGCTGCATCCCGATGACATCGCGGCGGTCCGCCAGGCTTTCGAGGACTCGATGCGCGAAGGGCTCGGGCGCTCGCTCGAATACCGCATGAGCCGCCGGGATGGATCCTGGGTCTGGCTGGAATCGACCGGCCGTGTCGTGCGCAACGTCCACGGCGTGGGCGATTGCCTCGTCCTCGTCGCGCGCGACATCAGCCAGCGGAAGGATCGCGAGGCGATGCAGCGCAGCACGCGCCGGCGTCTCAAGCTCCAGAAGGCGGCGCTGCTCGGACTGCTTCATGAAAAAGTCGGGGTGAAGGAAGGCTGGGGTGAGGCGCTCCGCAGTCTGACGTCCGCCGCGGCCGAGACGCTGGGCGGGGCGAGCGCCTCGGTCTGGTGGCTGCGCGATCACACCTTTTCCCGCGAAATGGAATGGCGCCGCCTGCCCGAACCGGTGGCCGGGCTCGAACCCGCCATCCGCCCCGCCGATCCCGCCTATCTGCAGGCGTTGAATGCCGCGCCCGTCTTCGTGGTGGCGGAGCCGACCGGGGCGCCCGCACCCGCGACCGCCGGCGCCGCGCTCCACGTGCCGCTGCTGCGCGATGGGCGGCTCGCCGGAGTGCTGGTGATCGAGGACGCCGAGCCGATGCGCAGCTGGCACGACGACGAACAATCCTTTGCTGAATCGCTCGGCACCCTGCTCGTCCAGTGGCTCGAAGCGCGCGAGCGCCGCCTCGTGCTCGAGCAGCTGCACAGCGAGCTCGACGAAGCCGCCTCCTACGTGCGCGCGCTTCTGCCACCCCCGCTGGTGGGCACCGTGCGGGCGGATTCGCTCTTCGTCAGTTCCACAAGCCTCGGGGGCGATGCCTTCGGCTGGCGTTGGATCGATCCGGGGCATTTTGCGATCTACCTGCTTGATGTCTGCGGCCACGGCGTTGGGTCCGCCCTGCATTCCGTGTCCGCGCTGAACACGCTCCGCAGCGGCGCCCTGCCCGGGTTGGATTTTCGCCGGCCCGCCCGCGTGCTCGCAGGAATGAACCGGGCGTTCCCGATGGAGCAACATCATGGCCTCTACTTCACGCTCTGGTACGGCGTCTTCTCGACAAGTGATCGCGTGCTGCGCTTTGCCAGTGCAGGCCATCCGCCGGCGCTGCTCTTTGCCGCCGGTGAGGTGGGCGCGCCGGTTCCGCTCGGCAAGCCCGCGCCCGTGATCGGCGCTTGGGAGGAGGCGGTCTATCAGGAGGAATCGCATCCGATGGACGCGGGCGACTGTCTCTGCGTTTTCAGCGATGGGGTGACCGAGATCGAGCGGCCAGACGGCACTTTCTGGCCGGAGGCCGAGTTCATCGCGGCCCTGCGGGCGATTGTCGGGCCGGCTGCACCCCTCGAGGGCTTGACCACGATTCTGCGGGACGTCGGCAACCGCGAGCACCTCGCGGATGACGCATCGATGGTGCGGGTCTGGTTTTCCTGATGGCTGCGGCTCGGGCGGAATGCCGCAGACCGCGGTGGGCAGATGCCCGACGCCTTGCAGATCGCCCGACAGCGAGCCGGCCCGCGGCGCGGTCATATTCGCGTAACAATCTCGCGACGGGATGGTTGTGGATATCCGGCCGTTGCGGCACGCCAAATGTTAAGTCAAGGATTGTTCCCTCATAATAAATTCCCTTCGTATGAGCATCCTCCGGCGCCCTCTCCAGAATTCCGACCCGAGCGACGAATCGACGAGCGAGACCCTCTTGCTCGTGAATGATCAGTTCGAGCTCTGGACCGACGACCAAGCGGCCGCGGGACCGTCCCACGGAATCGGGGTCACCGACTCAGCGCTCGATCCGAACGCCGCCCGGATGGGCGCCTTCAGCGGACGGCTTTCGCTCCACCAGAGCGCCGCGGAGTAGTCGTCCGTTCAGCGCTTCAAAAGCGCTTCCAATTTCCCGGCGAGGTCATCGCGTCCAAACGTGTCCCGCAGGAACCCCTGTTGATCGACGATCCAGACTGCGGGGATGCTCTTCACGTGGAAACGGCTGGAAACCTCGTTTTGCCAGCCCTTACCGTCGAAATACTGCGGCCAGAACATCGTCTCCCGGGCGACGGTTTTCGTCACTTTCAGTTGGTCCTTGTCGAGGCTGATGCCGACGATCTCGACGCCGCGATCCTTGAAGCGGCTGACGAGCTCCCGGAAAGCCGGTAGTTCCTTCATGCACGGACCGCACCACGTGGCCCAGAAGTCGACGATGACCACCTTTCCCTTCAGCGCGGCGAGATCGACCGCGCGACCATCGAGGGCGGTGAATTTCAGTTCCACGGGCTTCCCCACCAGATCGAGGCGCTCGATCTGCTCGCGGGCGAAGGTGCGCTTCTTCTCGGAGACGAGTGGGGAATTGATCAGGCGGACGAAGAGCGGGCGGGCTTCGGCGTCCGGCAGATCGATCGCCACGTCCATCAACGTCTCGAGCGGTTCCGATCGTGTCGGGAATTCTGCGATGATTTTCTCCAAATCCGCGAGGTACGCGGCCGTGGCGGCGCGCCCACCCTTGGCATTGTAGGTCTCTTCCATGCGCGTCTCCGCGGCCTTGAGGCGGTCGGGGACGGGATCTGATCCGGCCGGGGTCGGGTCGGCGGCGCGGGCCAGACTCACGGCGACCAACCCGGCGGCGAGCCCCGCGAGCCCTCGCGGGAGGATGGGAAAAAGGGGGGTCGGCATGAGGGGAATCAATCCGGCGTTACGCGGCGGGCACGACGAATCATCGGGCCAGGCTTGCGAATTCGGAACCTCGGTTCTGGTCCGCGTCGGATTGAGAATTCCGTCGAGATTGCGGATCGGTCGGTAAGGCGCGGCGGCGGGAGCCGTTCTTTACGGTATGAAACGCCTTCGACTCCCGACCTTCGTTTTGATGCTGACCCTTCTCTCAGTCGCGTTCGCGCCAGGCACTTCGCGGGCACGGGACGCGCAAGCGGAGGCCGAGCGATTGTTGCGCGACGCCGAGCAACGGATGGAGCGACAGTACGGCAAGGCCGGTGTCGACGCGCTGCGCCGGGCCGCGGCGGGGAAGCGGGCGAACGAGGACGCCGCGGCGCCGTTCTCGCGGCCGCAGTCGGCAGCACGCGACCGGAGGTTCCGGGAACAGGGAAACCCGAATCCGAGCGCGGCTGCCGGCCGACCTCCGGCGGCCGACCTCATCGTTCTCGGGGCCTATCGCCCCCGAGCCGGCGGGGCCGGCTCAGAACCGGTTGCATCGGGGTCGAGCCAAGCGCGGGTGTTTGCCCTCGCGAAATCACCGTCCCCCGAAAGCGGATCCGACGCCGTCGTCGATCCTCCCGGTGTGAAATTGGGCTCGCGATTCCAATTGTTTCTGCGGTCCGACGCCAAGCAGATCACGCCCGATGAAGTCTACGCCCCCAAGCAAGGCGCCGATCCCTCGCTCGCGGGGTCGAAGGAAGCTCTCGCCGCAGGCGCGACGTTCGTGGCCAAGAATGCTGCGGAATTCAACTGGAGCCGAACCGTTCATGGCGGGCCGGCCACTTGGAGCGCTCACGGCTTTTTCGGCCTTTCGTTTCGGTTGGACGACCGCCGCGAAGAAAAGCCGCAGGGCATTCTCGAATCGATCGGTTTCAGCAAGCCCGCCTTCGTCGCAGGAGCGGAGCTGAACAAGACGGCCGGGGTCGCCATGCCAACCGATTCACTCGTTTTTCGCATGGGGCTGATCGGAAAACTTCAGGAGGGCAAGGCAAAGGACGCGACACCGGAGCTCGCGCCCCCGAGTGATGTTCGGTTTCTTCTGACCTACACGACGGACTCGAAGCTCAAGAGCGGAACCGTCGGATTCGAAGGCGACTGGGAGCCGCTCTTCAAGAATCTCGCCGGGAATACCTTGCGGTATCGACTGGCCCCGCGGGCCAAGTATTCTGACGACGGTCCGATCGCGAGCTCGGCCGTCGTGAATAGCGCAAGGCAGCTGACTTCCGCCGGGTTGACCGACCAGAGTGGAGTCGCGGCGGCGGGTGCGATCGACGGCGCCAGTGACGGGAATATTTTCACGAAGGCGGGCGCGGAAAAGTTCTTCGGTCAGCTTGAGTGGTCAATTCACTTGGGTGCGGACTACGCCCAAGCCCTCCAATCCTTCAAGGAGCTCAAGATCAAGGAGGGGGCGAATCTCGTTCACCTCATTCCGAATCTTCAGCTCAATATTACTCCGTTCCTCCCGAGCATTTTCAACCCAATCGGGAGCGTCTTGGGTCAGGTGAACTTTGCTGACCGGCTGCGGTTTGATGCGACGGCCGCCTATAAGCTCGGTCTGGCGGACTCGAAGCGGAACAACTACAAGCTTCGCCTCGGATTCAGCGTGCTCCTCGGCGATGCGCACAACTCCGGGGCTTCTGTCGGCCTCAGCTACGAGCGTGGCGCCATCGATGCCACAGACCAGAAGCGCAATACCTTGAGCCTTGCCTTGAAGGCGAAGTTCTGAGGAGGGCCGGACAGCGATTTCTCCGGTTGGGCGCGATGGTTTCAGGCCGAAATCGCGAGACGCACCCGCCAGTCCCGAGCGGCAGGCAGGTGTGTTTTGTGCTCTGCTGTGTCAGTCTTGGCGGAATCGCTTTCGGCTCCGGCCGGAAGCGGGCTCCGCTTTGACCATCGATGCTCGACCGCTCCCTCAAAGATCAGACGACGTTTTTTCTGCTGGGGGAGCTCGACCCGCAGACGCGGGCGGAATTTGAGGTGAAGCAGGATCAAAACGCCGAATTGCGGGCGTACGTGCAGGAGGCGGGCGGAGCGCTCGAGCAGGTGATGGCGTCGCTTCCTCCCGGGGAACCGCGAGCCGCGCCGGCGGTGCGTTCGAATTTTCTCGCCGTGATGGCGGCCGGCGCCGGGCAGCCGGGCTTCGTGATGGCACCTCCCACCAGCCGGCCAGCCGCGCTCCGGCCGGAACCGGCCTCGGTCGCCGATCGGCTGGGCCGGCCAAACGTGGCGCTGCTCCTGAACGCGACGCTGGCCCTCGGGCTGGCGGCGTGGCTGTCGTTCGAGCTCTGGCGGTCGCGGGACGCCACTATCTCGGAGAATGCGGCGCTCCGCACCCAGCTCGACGTCGCGGGCGCGCGGACCTCGCATCTGCGATCCGGCCAGGACGAGGCTGCGCGCACGATTTCCGCCCTGAAAGAGCGGGATGCGCAGTTGGAACGGGAAAACGCGGCGCTCAAGCAGGAAGTCGCGCAGGCCCGCGAAGAAGCGCGGACGCTGACCGAACGCACCACGCGGGAAATCCAGGCTCTGCGCGACGGGACCGACCTCGCGCAGCTGCGCGTGAGCGTGCTCCGCTCCGCCGTTCCGGGCGACGACGAGGCGACGGCTCCGATGCGGGCGATCGTGGTTTGGGACGCGACCAAACAAGTGGGAGCCGTGACCTTCGAGAACCTCCCCTCGATTCCTTCCTCGCAGGATTACCAGGTCTGGGCGATGGACCCTTCTTCGGCCGACGCGATCTCGCTTGGCGTCATTCACCCCACCAAACCCGCGGCGCAATCCAGCTCGCTTCGCCCCGCCCAGCGGGTGGTCCGCGTGGGGGAATTTCACATCTCGCTCGAGCGCAAAGGCGGCGCGCCGCGCAGCGAGGGTCCCACTGTGCTGGTCAGCGACAGGTGAGGGGACTTCCGAGGCGCGGCCTCGTGGGTCAGCCCGGGGTCAACCAATGCCTACGTCTATTGGCACATTCCAAGACGTCGGTGCAGCGCTCGGAGGGAAAATGCCTAAGGCTGAGTGCTCTCGTCCAGCGCTGAATCCCGAGTCCCAACTACCGATTACTGATTACCGATTGCCCATCAGGCGGCGTTCGGCTGATGCTTCAATATGCTGAAAGCGCTGCTGGCCTTCCGCGCATCCCGCGCGTTTTTCCTCGTCCCCGGCTTCGCGTTTCTCCTGAGCGGCAGCGGATTTCTCTCCGCGCAGGACGCACCGGCGGGCACCCTTCTACAAGTGCGGATGGAGACGGATGTGAAGCTGTGGGAACCCGGTGACGGCACGTTGCGGATCGGCGTCCAGACGGGGCTTGCTCGCGATGAGCAGATCGAGTCGGTCGACATCCCGCGCTTCCGGGCTGCTCTGGAGGAGGCCGTCGAGCTCATCGACTCCACGACGAGCCGTCGCGCGGTTTCGGAAAAAGCGCTCGGAGAGTTCCGGCGGCAGGATCACGGACAGCGCCCGGGGATTGAGCTGACCTTCAGCGCCACGTTGATCAACGGTGTGCACCGCGCCGAGGTCCGACTCGAAGCCAGCCCGGACGTCGGGCGACCGGCCACTGCGGTGCTTTGGCTCGAACGGCCGCATCTTCAGGTCTTGCTCGCCGCGCTGAAAAGCCTCAACGGCGGTCCGCCGGATGGCTGGTCCACCCCGAGTCCCCCGTATCCCTTTCAGGCCAAAAAGGCGCGCCTTATGGGTTCCACCGTGGTGCGCATTCAGACCGACCGGGACGGGCGGATCACGCAGGCCTCGCTGGATCCGCCCCTGAATCCAGTCCTCGACGTCCCAGTGCTCAAATTCGTTCGTGAAACCTGGCGCGGACCCGCCTTCGCGACGGGAGAGATCCCGATTTCGTTCGTGCTCAAGGATTGAGCGTGCTCGGGCCGACGATCGGGAAGCGATGCCCGCGCCGCGCGAAGTCAGGTTCCGCCGGGGCACCGGGTGATGAACGGCCTTCCGGACGGGATGAGCAGCGGCTGATAAGGGGGTTCGACGGGTTCAGCGATGACTCGCTGGCATCTGAATGCGCGGCCGTTTGCCCGGTGGGCTCAAAGTATTTTTCGCGCGTCCGCGGTGGGAATTGGGTCGACGTTGCCGGCGGGCTTGTGGGATGAACGCAGGATTCTCGTCCGACCCATGTCCATCCACCGCTCCAGCCTTCTCGCGTTTGTCATCCTGGCGGCCATGCTGACCCCGAGGGTGCGGGCGGATTCGCCCGCGGAGCCCGACAAGGATCCGCGGATGCTGACCCTCCTGCGGGAGGCGCGCCGGGCGATCGACGCGCGCCAGCCGGCCGACGCGATTCCGCCTTGCGAGGAAGTCATCGCCCGATTTGCGAAGGCCTACCCTGGTCATCCGCAGAAGGTTTTTTGCGCTCGAAGTTCCCCGGAATCGCTGGGTTATCTCCTGCAGGCAGCGTCGAAGCAGGAAGACGCGATCGTTCTCTCCGGGACCTACGCGGGAGCATGGTTCATTAAGGGGTTCGCGCAGATCGATCTGGGCCGGCGCGATGCCGGCAAAGCGTCGATCCTCGAGGCCCTCAAGCTCTCGCCTTGGGACTCGCAGTATCTGGCTGAACTGGGAGAGATTTACGGACGGGAGAAGGATTGGGTGAAGGCCCGGGAGTGCTATGAGGCGGCGGAATCGCACGCCACTCTCGCTCCTAATGATTCGAAAGCTTCCGAACTGGCCCGCGCTCGGCGCGGCGTGGGTTATGTGCTCGTCGAACTTGGGCAGCTGGAGGAAGCCGCGAAAAAATATGAGCAGTGTTTGAAGGACGATCCGAACGACCGCAAGGCGAAGGCGGAGCTGGGCTATGTGCGGGGATTGCTGGCGAAGCGAAAACCGCCGGGCAGCTGATGGGGACGCGGTCCGGTGCTGACACGACCGGCTGAGAAATCGCGCGCATGAGTCCGCGCGCGGCATGACGCGAGCTTCCGTTGAACGCGCCATGCCGCACCGCGTCTCAATGACGATGCCTCGCTCCTTCCGCTCCGCTCTTTGCGCTGCCCTTCTCGCGGGCGCGGTCATTCCGGTGCGCGCGGGCGAGCCACCCGCTGAAGTGATCAGCTTTCCCGCGCCTCGCCTGACGCTCTGGGCCGATCGCACGCAGGCGGTCGCCTTTGCGATTCCGGAAGCCGCGACCGAGCTCTTCCTGCCGACGGCGGACATCGCCGATCCCGCCGTCGCCGAGGTCACCCGCCCGGCGGAGTTGCTCCCCGGCGAAAAGCTGGGCTTCCTCCGCGTGCGCGGCCTGCATCCCGGGAAAACGATCCTGCGGGTGGGAGGCGCGTCGGTGCCGATCGAGGTGAGGAAACTCCCGGAATCGGCCCGCGCGGAAGCCGCGGCGCGCATTCCGCGCATGACCGCACCCGTCAACGGCGCGTGCGTCTGGGGGAAATTCAGCGTGGCCGTGGACTGGCTTGACGATGCACCCGGCGGCACCGCGGGTCCGCTCGTCGCGCTCCGCCTGCCCGATGGACGACGCCTCGCTCCCGTGGTGGTGACGCCTGCGACGCTTGGTCCGGTGCGGCACGCGCGTTTCGACCTCGACGCCGCGGAATTCCCGCCCGGACCGATCGATCTCATCCCGCTCGCCTCCGCCGTTGAAGGATCGGCCGTGCGCGTGGTGGTACTCCGTCCTGCGGCTGACCGCATCCGGGCCGGCGAATGCGAGGACACCGCGGCCGCGGCGCGGCCGGCGCGCTTCAAGACCACCAAGATCTCGACCGTTGTGAACGATGCCGATGCCTCCGGCGGCAAGGCGGTGGCCTGCTATTCGCCCGATCCGGTTTGGACCCTGCCGCTCGAAGTCGCGGCCACGGGGTACTATCAGCTCGCCCTCGTCGCGCGGGGAACGCTCGCGGGCGGAGCGCTGCCCTCGCTCGCGGTCTATCTCAACGAAGAAGAGAACCCGGTCGCCACGGCGCATCTGGCGGGCGTGCACTGGCAGCGCCTGATCGTGGGCCGGCCGATCCGGCTTGAGGCTGGAACGGCTTCGCTGAGCGTCCGCTTCGAGAATGATTTTTTCGCCGGCAAGGATTCGGACCGGAACGTCTGGCTGGATCGCTACGAACTCGTGCGGGTCTACGCCGGACGGGTGCAGCAACCGGCGCTAACTGCCATCTCGGCAGCGGGCAATGGAATCGCGCTCGCGGACGCGGCCCCGGCGACGGCGCCGCCGCTCGCGGCGATGGATCCTGATGAACGGGCGGCGGGCGAATTGATCGCGCGGGAGGAGGCGGCGCTGACCGAACTGGCCAGCGGAGTGCAGGCCGCGATCATCACGCCGGGCGCCGGCGCGAAAATCGAGGATGCGGGGATCATCCGACTCGAGGGCTGGTGCCGGGGGCCGGGCGGGAAGGACGGACTGAAGACGGATCTGCTGGTGAACGGCCGGAATGCCGGCACCGCGCGCGGGGAACGGCCGGTTTTCGGGGTGAATCCAGGCGTTCTCACCGCCGGGGCCAATCGCCTCGAACTGGAGACGACCGGTCTGGAAGGTAAGCGGACGCGGAGTATGCCGCTCGTTCTTTGGCGGGCGGAAAAACTGCGGGAGTCGGCCGCCGCCGTCGCGATCGCGTACCCCGCGCCCGATCAGGTGATCGGCGTCGCGGAGGGCGTCATCGCGCGAGTCGCCGGAGCGCGCGAGTTGCCGGCGTGGGCAGAGTTGCTTTTCGATGGTGAACCGCTCGGCCCGCGCCTCGTGGATCCTGACCCCGGGGCACCGCTCTTTTTTCCTCTGCCGCTGGATGCGCTGGCCCCGGGCGCTCATGCCCTGACCGTCCGAGTGATGCCCGCCGGCAAAGACAAGGTCGCGCTGGAATCGGCTCCGCGCGCCGTCGTGCTGCGGCCAGCCGATGCGGACACCCCTCCTGGGCGCTTCGCACGGGCAATCCGGCTGCTGGATCGGTTCGGCTTCGGGGCGGAGCCGGCCGAGATTGCGCGCTTGCTCGAGGTTGGGGAAGATCGCTGGCTCGACGAGCGGCTCTCCGACTCCGTGGAGCCGGCGGAATCAAGCGCGTGGATTGCCGCATCCTCGCTGTTCCCTCCCATGCGGAAGGATGATGCGGCCACGATCCCGCGGGCGCTGACTGGCTTGCTGCTGGAGCGCAACCCCGTGCGGCTGCGCTTCACGCTCTGGGCCGAGAATCATTTTTCGACTTGGATTCAAAAGACCGGGGCGCGGGCGAAGTGGCTGGAGCATCGGATGTTTTCGCGCTTGGGCGTGGCACCCTTTGGCGAGCTGCTTCTCGCCTCGGCCACCAGTCCCGCGATGTTGCAGTACCTCGACCAACAGAAGAGTCTCGCGGGGAGGCTGAACGAGAACTACGCCCGGGAATTGCTCGAGCTCCACACCGTCGGAGTCCACGCGGGCTACACGCAGGACGATGTCACCCATCTGGCGTCGGTCCTGACCGGCTGGATGACGGCTGAGGAATCCACGCCGGATCCGGCGCGCGGGCCGGCAATCGAGCGCGGCTTCCGCTTTGACCCGGTTCTCAATGAGGGTTCCGCGCAGCGCGTCTTCGGCGTCGCGTACCGGGTCGCGACTCCGGCCGAGCGCTTTGACCGGGTGCGGTTCGCGCTGGAGGTCTTGGCCGCTCATCCCGCCACCGCACGATTCATCTGTCACAAGCTCGCCGCTCAATATGTCGCGGCGGAGCCAGCGGATGCGCTCATCGAGGCCCTCGCGCGGGTCTTTCTTGCCAGCGGCGGCGATCTGCGCGCGGTCCTCCGGGAGATTCCGCGCCGCGCCGAATTCTGGCAGGCGCCGCCGCGCATGACGACGCCGCTCGACTTCGCCCTGCGCCTCGCGCGGGTCTCGGGAAGTCGCCAGCCGGGACCGCTGAATGATTTCTTGCGCCGCTCGGGCGCGGGGCTGTTCGACCGACCGAGTCCGGATGGCTACCCGGAGTCCGACGCCGCCTATGCCGATACCCAGGCGCTGACGCAGCGCTGGCGCTTCGCGCAAAACTTCGCGCTCCCGGCGCTCGATCGCGGCGACGACACGGCGCTCTCGCCGCGGCATCCGGCCGTCCTGCGGGCCGAGCGGGATGCGGCTCTCCAGCTGGCGGCTTCGCGTCTCACCGGTCGGCCTCTCGCGGGCGCGTCGCTCACCGCCGCGCGGGAAATGCTCGTGCTGCGCCCCGGCGAGCGGCGATCCGAGTACGTCCGCCGGGCGGCCCAGATCATCGCTCAATTGCCGGAAGTCGAATTTCGCTGATCCGCTCTTTTCCGTCTCATGAAGATTTCCCGTCGTGACTTTCTCCGTTCCTCCGCCGCGCTCGCGGTCGGGGTCGCCCTCGCTCCGCGCGGCCTGTTCGCCGGACCCGAACCGGTGACGGTGCAACGCGGCCGCACGCTCGTCGTCGTGTTCCTCCGCGGCGGAATGGATGGACTGAATTTCATCGTCCCTTACGCCGACCCTGGCTATGCCGCGCTGCGGAAGAACATTGCGATCGCTCCTCCGGGTCAGCCCGGTGGAGCGCTCGATCTGAACGGCTTTTTCGGTCTGCACCCGAAGGCGGCTCCGCTGCTCCCGCTCTTTCGCTCCGGCGACGCGGCGGCTCTTCATGCCGTCGGTTATGGCGAGAATACGCGCTCGCATTTCGAGGAGCAGGACACGTGGGAGACCGGCGTGAGCGGCAACGCCTTGCACGCGGACGGGTGGCTGAACCGGCACCTCGCGAGCTCCCTCGGGCACGGACCATTGCGCGCGGTCGCGGTCGGTGATGCGCTTCCGCGCATCCTTCGCGGTGATGCTCCCGCGCTGGCGCTGCAGGGACTCGCGGATCTTTCCACGCCCGGCGGGAATGCGCAGGCCCGCCGCACGGCCGCCGCGTTGGAGTACGCCTACTGCAGCGGACCTCGGCCGGCGGCGACCGCGCCGCGAGGAGGCGCGCAGGATTTGCTCGCTCAGTCGGCCCGTTCCACGCTCGATGCTACGGCCCTCCTCCAGCGCGTCACCGCCTCGCCGTATCAGCCTGCGGCGGAGTACCCGAAGACGGACTTCTCCCGCAAGCTTCAGGACGCGGCCCGCCTCATCAAGGCCGACCTCGGCGTCGAGGTGATCGAGCTCGATCTCAGCGGCTGGGACACGCATCAGTCCCAAGGCGGGGCAGAGGGAAACTACGCCCGACTCGTCCAAACCCTCGCCGAAGGCGTCGCCGCATTTACGCGCGATCTCGGCGATCGGCTGAATGATGTCCTCGTCCTCACCTTGAGCGATTTCGGTCGGACGGCGGCGGAGAACGGCACCGGTGGCACCGATCATGGGTGGGGAAATTGTCTGCTCGCCGTCGGCGGCGGCGTGCGCGCGGCGGCGGGCGGCGCCGCGCCTGGCCCGCGGATCGTCACCCGCTGGCCGGGTCTCGAGCGGGAGCAGCTCCATCAGCATCGGGACTTGCAACACACCACCGATTTTCGCGACGTCCTCGGCGAGATCGTCTCGGAGCATCTCGCGAATCCCAACCTGACGCGGGTGCTGCCGGGTCACGTGCATCAGCCCGTCGGTCTCCTGCGTGCGATCTGATCCGGCGGCTGGCCGGGCATCATCCCGGTCGCGTCAGTGCGCCGACTCCGCGCGCAGCTGCGCCCGCGTCTCCATCAGCACGAAGCCGAGCAAATTCAGACCCCGCCATTGCTCCGGGGTGGCGGCGCGGGCGGCATCGGCGGACAGGCCGATGCCCCAAATGAGATCGAATGGGCTCGCCTCAACGAGGATCTGTTCGCCGGTGCGCTCGAGCACCGCCGCCAGCTCCGGGTTTTGTCGGAACTTCGCGAGACTGCCCGAAAGAACGACGGCGCGTCGCTGGGCGTACCAAGGCCCGTCGGTGAAGCCGTTCACGGTGCGGCCCAGCTTCTTGGCTTCGGCCGGTGATTTTGCGGCCAGAATCTTCGCGTGGACGACCGAGTCGTGAAAGAGCGCCGCTTTCGCGGCCATCATGTGGTGCTCAGTGGTGGGGTAGATGATGCCGTCGATGGTGAACGGCGCCGGAAACCAATTGCTGAGGCAGCAGGCATCGACCTGGCCGGGAATTTTCGGCTTATGGCCCCAGAAATAGAGATACTTCAGGTCCGCGCCCGCCCGATGGGCCATCAGGAGCGCGGGCAGGTCGGGGAGTGCCGTCATCATGCGAAAACGAGAGCATCGCCGGATCGCGCGTCGAATCGATTTCCGCTCCCCGTCGGTTCCGGTTGGATCGCTCCGGCTTAAGTCGGCGACGGTCGGCGGTAACCATTCGCGTCGATTGGCGTAAGTGAGAACGAACGCCCACCACTTCCCATGCGCCTTTCCTCACTCTGCTTTCTGCTGCTCGTCTTTCCCACCCTCGTGAGCGCGGACGAAAATACGGGCGCCAAGGAGAGCGTGCGCTTCGATGGCCAGACGCTCGTGCTCGCGGCCACCGGGACGAATCCGGGTGAGAGCGTGCGCGAATTCATCCCCGCGGGAGAAAACCTGAAGTCGTGGACCAAGCTGGCTTCGATTCGGAAGTATCCGCAGCTCGATGATCCGCGGGCGGTGGCGGAGAATCTCGTGCGTTCCCTGAAGAAGCAGTATCCCGGAGCGCAGAGCGCGCTGATCCAGAATCCGAAGTCCGGCGAAGTGATCGTCGATTTCGTGGTGTGGCCTCCCGACAACGCCTTCGTGGAATTCAACATCTTCAAGTACAGCAAGGCCGCCAACGGCGGCTTGATTGCCCAACAATACGCCATGCGCGGCTACGGCGATGCGGGTTCCGCGCTGCTTCAGGGGCTCAAGCCGGTGCGGCAGCGTCTGCTCGAACAGATGGCGAAGAAGGGACTGGAGATCGGTCTGTAGAAGGGAGATCTGATCCTACGGCCGGTCGGGCATCCGGTCCTGTTCCGTCGGGTTGACAGTGCGGGAGTGGAACGATTCGTTACCAAATGACCGCCTCGATCGCCGCTGCCCCTGCGTTCGCGCCCGTGCGGAAGCGGTCGGTCACCGCGCGGCCCCGGCCCGCCACGAAACGGGCTCCGGCGGCCACGAAGGCCAAAGCGCCGGTGCGGACTTCCGACGTCCTGCGCGAACTTTTCGACCGGGCGGGGGACGGCCCGATGCCGATTCGCGAAATCGTCGGCGCCCTCGGGGCGACGGGTTTTGGCACCTCGCTCATGCTCTTTTCGGTGCCGGAAGTCATTCCGATCCCGATCCCCGGTCTCGCGGCGATCGTGTCGCTGCCGACCGGATTCATTTCGGCCCAGATGGTGATGGGTGCGGACGGACTTCGCCTGCCCGAGTGGCTGCTGAAGCGCACCGTCCCCGGCAAGGCGCTGAAGAAGGCGATCAAGGCCATCCTGCCGTACCTCGAAAAGGTGGAGCGCAAAACCCGCGCGCGGTGGGCTTGGACCACCGGTCCGCTTTCCACCCGGATCATCGGAGCATTCGTCTTCCTGCTCGCCCTGGTGATGGCGCTGCCCGTCCCGGGAACGAACATGCCGCCCGCCATCGCCATTTTCATCCTGGGCCTGGGTCTGGTCGAGCGCGACGGTCGGTTGATCGCTCTCGGCTTTCTCCTCGGTCTGATCGCCATCGCCATCGTGGGCGGCGTCGCCATCGGACTCTTCGCTGCCGCCTTCAGTGTTTTCGCTTGATCATCCTCGCTCTGACTCCCATGGCAGTTCGGCACGACGCCGGGTGTTACGGAAGCGTCGCATTTGCCGATCGCTGCGGGCTTTCCAACTGATCCATTTCCACTACTATTACTTATGAAGACCAAGGCAAAAACGGCCGACGCAAACCCCTTCTCCATGCTGGGCGACACGCTGGAATCGGCGGCGGAGTCCTTCGAACACGCGGCGACGAACGCCCAGGAGTCGGCGAAGCGGGCCGCCGTGGTCACGCGACGCGCGCTGGGATCGGCGATCTATCAGGTTTGCTACGGACTCTCCTACGGCGTCGTCTACGGCACGGTCTTCCTGACGGAACTGCTGCCCGAGCAGAACACGATCCGGCGCGGCTTTGTCGAGGGGGCGGAAGCCGCGCTCGGCGCCCGCGAACGCGCGAAGGCACCCGCCCGCCCCTCCGCTCCGAAGGCTCCGAAGCCGGCGGCGGAAGCCAACGGCTCGAAGCCCGCCGCGAAGGTAAAGGTGCCCACTGCGGTGCGGAAAGCCGTGAAGCGGCGCGCCGAGGCGTTCGAGGCCAAGACCTGAATCTCGGGAGATCGCGCGCAGTCCATCGGCTCCGAGGCTCGCTCCCGCCCACGTGACGGCTCCTGCTGAAATCGGACGTCCGCGGCGCCGCCCGACCGCGGTCGGAAAAGGCCCGACTCGCCGAAAGGCCGGGGCCAGGTTGCCCGTCGTTACCGAACCGGTTCGCGCCGACAAGCGCGTCGCGCCAGGCTTCAGCGTGATCGGACCAGACGCGGTCCGGATCGAGCATCCGAAGTGGTTTCGGAGTCTGACCGGAGACGAGTGCATCGCTTTTCTCGAAACGACGTTCCTCGTGCGCGACGTGCGGGAGGTCGAGATCGATGCGGACGCCGGGGCGGCGACCATTTTCCACCGGGGCGCGGCGGGACCCGCGCCGGTTCTGCGCGCTCTCGCTGCCGTCTACCGGCTCGCTCCGCCGGAGGCGCATCGTCCGCGCGTGGCGCGGGGTGTCGTGGCCCGGCTTCCCCGCAAGGACGTGCGCGTGCGCTTCTTTCGCACCGGGCGCGTCGTGAGCATCTGGGAGCCGCGCGAGGAGGGGCCGGGGATTCTGCGCATCCGGAATTCCTGGGTCATGCGGCAGCGTTATCTGCATCCGCTTTTCGACCGCGAATTGATGCGTCTGATCGGCATCGAGAGCTTCAAGGTCCATCGCCGGGCCGGGAGCATCCGGGTCGTTTTCAATCCGCTCGCCATCCACGCCCAGCAGATCGTCGCGACGCTCGATCGCGCGCTCGAGGGCGCGCCGCGCAAGGCGCCGAAAACGAAGCTCTCCTTCGATCTGCCGGTTTCGAGCGGATCGCTCGCCCTCGCCGCCACCGCCACCTTCGCGATGCCGGCGCTCGTTCCGGTGAGTGCGGTGGTGATGCTCGGGACGGCCGTGCCCAGTTTTCGGCGGGCCTACGCGGTGGTCCGGCGGGAGCGACGCCTCGGCGTCGACGTGCTCGACAGCATCATCTTCTCCGCGTGCCTCTTTACCGGCCAGATCTTCGCGGGTGCCATGACGGCGTGGTTCCTGAGCGTCGGTCGTACCCTCCTGCGCTCAACCAAGGCGCAGTCCACCCAGCTCCTGCTCGATGCTTTCGGCCGGCAGCCGAGTCTGGTCCGAGTGCTGCGCGACGGCGAACCCATTGAAGTCTCCCTCCGCGAGGTGAAACGCGGCGAGACCGTCATCATTCACACCGGCGAAGTGGTCCCGGTCGACGGCGAGATTCTCCTGGGCGACGCGATTCTCGACGAGCACGCCCTGACGGGTGAATCCTCACCCGCCGAGAAGGAACCCAAGGATCGCGTTCTGGCCTCGACGCTCCTCGTGGCCGGATCGATTCACGTGCGCGTGGATCGCGCCGGAAGTGAGACGACGTCCAACAAGATCGCGGCGATCCTGCAGAAAACCGTGGCCTACCGGCTCGATTCGCAGTCCCGCGGGGAGCAAATGGCCGATCGCGCCGTGATTCCGGCGCTGGGCCTGGCCAGTTTCGCGGGGGTGACGCTGGGAGTGAGCGGCGGACTCGCCGTGATCAATTCCGATCTCGGCACCGGGATCCGCATGGCGGCTCCGCTGGGCCTGCTCACCTCGCTCACCGCCTGCGCGCAAAATGGGATCCTCGTAAAGGAAGGCCGCGCGCTCGAGACGGTGCGGCGGGTGGATACCGTGCTCTTCGACAAGACCGGAACGCTCACCCGCGCAGCGCCGGAAGTCGGCGCAGTGCTGTGCTGCGGGCCATGGAATGAGGCGGCGGTGTTGCGTTTCGCCGCAGCGGCAGAGCAGCATTTCACGCATCCGATCGCGCGCGCGATCCTGGATCGCTACGCGAAGTTTGGTCAGGCGCTGCCTCAGATCGACGATTCGAAATACCAGGTCGGCTTTGGGATCGTCGTCGAGATCGAGGGCCGGAAGGTCGAGGTGGGAAGCCGTCGTTTCATGGTCAAGGAGGGCATCGCCATCCCGCCGGAGATCGACCGCCGGCTGCAGCCGTTCCAGCACGAAGGGAGTTCGTTCGTGAATGTGGCCGTCGACGGTGAACTCGCCGGTGTGCTCGAACTCCGCGCCTCGCCGCGGCCGGAGGCGCTCGGGATCGTCGCGGGCCTGCGCGCGCGCGGCATCAAGCACATGGCGATCATCTCCGGAGATCACGATGCGCCCACGCGCCGCCTCGCGGAGACCCTCGGGATGGACCGCCACTTCGCGGAGGTGCTCCCGGAGGACAAGGCGCGCTACGTGAAGCTCCTCCAGGATGAAGGCCGGACGGTCTGCTTCGTCGGCGATGGCATCAACGACGCCGTCGCGCTCCGCCAGGCGGACGTCTCGATCTCCATGCGGGGAGCCTCGAGCATCGCCACGGACACGGCCCAGGTCGTCTTCATGGAGGAGAACATCGCGAAGCTCTGCACGCTCTTCGATCTCTCCCGGAACCTCGAGCAAAACGTGCAGCGGAGCTGGCACATGATTCTCGGGCCGAACGTTTTTTGCATCGCCGGCGTCTTTCTGCTCGGCTTCAACATCTGGCACTCGGTCTTCTTCAACAACGTCTCGGCCCTCCTCGCGCTCGCCAATGGCATGCTGCCGCTCCGCCGCATCGCCCAGGCGGCGGGCCCGCGTGACCGGCTCGCGCACGCGCGGCTGCTCGAGGCGGTGCCGCCGCCGGACGGCTTGACGCAAGTCGTCACTCCCGCTGGACTCGTCGTCTAGCCCGCCCACCCGCGACCTCGATTCCCCCCGGACCCCGCCCATGATTCGCACCCTGAACCGCGGGGAACATCTTCTCGCCGAAATCGACTCCGCCGATTTCAAGTCCGCCGCCGAAAAAATGAAGGGAGCGCTCTGGATCGATCTGCACGATCCCACCGCGGAGGAGACGCAGCTCGCGACCGCGGCTCTGAACATCGACCTCCCGTCGCACGACGAGATGCACGAGATCGAGGAATCCAGCCGGCTCTTCGAACGCGATGGCCAGCTCTTCATGTTCTGCTGGCTGCATTGCTACGAGGTCGCGATTCCCACCAACATGTCGGTGGGGTTCGTCGCCACGAAGGATTTTCTCCTCAGCATTCGGCACTCGGATCACCACGCCCTGCGCCTGTTCACCGGTCCCACTCGCCGAAAAAATGTCCGCGGCTTCAAGTCGCCCGATGCCGCGCTGGTCGAATTGCTCGAGTCCGTCATCGGGCACATCGCAAGCACGCTCCGGCTGATCGAACAGGATCTGAACGTCATGTCGCTCGAAGTTTTTTCCGAGCCCAAGGGTGATCGCAAGCTCTCCGGCCCGGGCGGTCTGAAGTCCGTCATCCAGCGGCTCGGCCGGCGGAATGCCCTCGTCTCCAGTCTGCGCGAATCCTCGCTGAGCATTTCCAATCTCCTCCCTTTCTTCGTGAGCAATGCGGCCGAGTGGCTCAGCCCCACCCTCACCTCTCGCCTGCGCGTCCTGGAGCGGGACATTCTCTCGCTGCGCGAATACGACACCCAGCTCGGGGCCGAGATCAATTTCCTCCTCGATTCGACCGTGGGCCTGATCGGAATCGATCAGAATCAAAGCATGAAAATCCTCAGCGTTGCCGCCGTCCTGCTGGCGTTGATCTGACCCTGCCATGCCGGAGGTACCGTCGTTCATCCGCCGCGCCGCCAGCGCGCTCGCTGCCCGCACCCGCACCCGCGGGCGTTCCAGCGCGCGCCATCGCAACGTCGAATTCACCATCGTCGGCGCGCGCGAGATCGCGCTCACGGGCGCTTTCTTCGAGCAGGTCACCACGCCGCCCTGGCGGCGCCAGCTGCTCGACCGCCTCTTCGCCGTGGAGGCGATTGCGGGACTGACGCTCAATGCCGGGGACGCGAGCGTCACCCTGCATCTGGCGTCCCGAACGGAGGGTGCCGCAGCGGTCCTTAAACAAGCCGCGGCGGCGCTCCGCACCACCGCCGTTCGTCACCTCCGACTGGAAAACGAGGACGACATCTGGCTGCGCCTGCTCCGGGAGCCGGTCACGCTCTGGCGCCATGGGACGCGGATCTCCGCCTGGCAGGTGCAGGAGAAGCGCGGCGGCACCGTGCGCTTCACGCATCCGCTGCTCGCCGATTCGCACGCGGTGCAGGTGCTGGTGCGCGAGCTCGCCGCCGGTCCTGGCGTGACCCGGGCGCGCGGCACTTCGCGCCGCGGCGGCTGGATCGAGATCCGCCACGCGCCCGGACGCGATGCGCTGGAGCAGAGTCTGGATCTGCTGGAGATGACGGAGGTCCGGCTGGGCCAGCCGCGACCGATGGCCGATGCGGCGATCACCCTGCGCGAGGGGATCGTGAATGTGAACCTCGCGGTGGCCATCGTCTCGGGCGCGCTCGTTCCGCCGCTCCGGATCGTGAACGCGTTCCTCGTCTGGCTCCTGAACGCGAAGCACGGCTACGCGGCCTTTCGCGCGGCGCGCAAAGGCCGGGCGAATCTCGAGACGCTCTACGCATCCATCGGCATCCTGACGATCATCTCGTTCGAGTTTTTCGGGTCGGCGCTGATGTACTGGTTTCTTGAGCTCTGGCCGCGGCGGTCCCGCCACCTCATCGACCAGGCCCGCGCGCACCTGCACGCGCGACTGCACCCCGCGCCCGGGCGCGTCTGGTTGCAGAAGGGTGGGGACCAGCTGGCGCTGCCGGCCCACCAGCTCGCGATCGGTGACGTCATCGATCTCGGCGAGGGCGATCATTGCCCGTGCGACGGCGTGATCGAGCACGGCGAAGCGGTCGTGGAAGAGGCGCATCTCACCGGCGCGCTCCGGCCCGTGTCGAAGGCCTCAGGCGATCGCATTCTTGCTTCGAGCCGGATCCTCTCCGGCGGGGTGGGCGTGCGCGTGCGTTCGCACACCGCCACGCACGCCGACCGACTCGGAGCGATCTACGATCAATCGCTCTCCACGATCCGCGAAGCGCCGGACGCCGAGGAAGCGGCCACCAGCGCGGTGCTGCCGACGCTCATCGCGGGAGCGGCCGCGTTTTTCCGCGGCGGTCTGCACATGACGAAGGCGGTGATCCGGCCGGATTTCCTCCACGGACCCGGAATGACGGAGATGCTCGGTGATGTCGCGAACGTCGTCCGGCTCGCCGAGATCGGCGTGATCGTGCGCACGCCGCAGGCGCTGCGGGAATTGGTCCGGGCGGATTGCATCGTTTTCGACGACTCGGTGCCGTGGGGTTGGGCGGGCCTCGAGCCTGGCCAGCTCGGCCGGCGCTTTCGTGAGGCCGGCGCGCGGGAAATCATGTTCCTCGCCAGCGGGACGGGTCCCGAGGTCGAGGCGGTGGCCGAGGCGATCGGGGCCGACACCGTGCGGGCAAATCTCCATCCGCTCGACCGCGCCGAATTCATGGCGCAAAAACGTCACCTTGGGTCGCGGGTCGTCTATTTCGGCCGCTGCGTCGGCGAGGGTCTCTGTGCCGCCGAACTCGCCCATCTCGCCATCGCCGTGGCTCCGCCGGAGGTGGAATTCCCGGAACCCGCGCAGATCGCGGTGCTGCAACCCGAGCTCGCCGCGTGCGGGTTGCTCCTGGATCTGGCGACCGCGGGCGAGGCCTCGCTCCGGCAGACGAAGCGACTGACCACAGTGCTCAATGTGGGCTGCATGGTCGGGGCCATCTACCTCGGGCTCCCATTGCTGGGGGTGATTCTCGTCACGAACGGCGGGACCTGGCTGCATTATCTCCGCGCCCGGCAGCAGCTCGATCAGGCGCTCGGGCACGAGCGGGCCGGCTGATCCCGGGGTTTCGCGCGGCCATGAAGAAGGAAAAGATCTACGCATTCGATCTCGATCACGCGCTCAACGCGAAGCGCCGGTCCCTGCTCGATTCGTTGATCAGTCAGAACCGGCATCTCTCGCCCGTCCCGGCGACCGCCGAGTGGGAGACGAACCAGCTGCTGCTGGTGCACACGCCTCCGGTCGAGTGGGAGTTTGTCTTTACGCGCGACCGGCTGGAGGTCTTCGGCGCCGCACCGTTCTGGGCCCGGGCGCTCTTCACGAAGGCGAAGCGGGCGCAACTCGAGGAGGTATTTCACCGCTGCCTCGTCCACGCGGGACTCGTCGAGAAGGGATGAGCGGCAAGAATTTCCAGGCGCTCGGGGAATCGCCCGCGGCGATATCGTGCTGGAACGCGCCACCGCACTCCCGATCTCTCCGCCTTCCGCCGCCGCTGGCTGCGAGCGACTTACGAGAAGACCGTCCTCTCGATTCCCGCGCCTTTTCCAGAGGTCCCGGGACCCTTCGAACAGGTCATCCGACCCACCGGAAAGGTCATCGCACCTTTAGAAAGGGTCACGGGCCTTTCAGCGGACATCGCGGACCCTTTCTGAGGCACCGCCGACCCTTTGAAAGGGTCGCCTGACCTTTCGAAAGGGTCGCGGACCTTTCACGAGACATCGCCGACCCTCGGAAAGGGTCCAACGACCTTTCGAAAAGGTCGCGGCACCTTTCACGAGACACCGCGGACCCTCGGAAAGGGTCCAACGACCCTTCGAAAGGGTCGCGGACTTTTCACGAGACATCGCCGACCCTCGGAAAGAGTCCCCCGACCTTTCGAAAAGGTCACGGACCTTTCAACGGACATCGCGGACCCTTTTTGAGACACCGCCGACCCTTCGAAAGGGTCGTCCCACCATTAGAAAGGGTCACCGACTTCTCCCCAGACGCCGTCGACCTCCAGAAAGGGTCTCGCGACCTTTTCGAAAGGTCCTTCGACCCCTGGGAAAGGCCATCTCACCCTTCGAAAAGGTCGCCGATCTTTTGCGGGACGCCGCTGTCCTCTTGCAAAACGCCGCTGATCTCTTGCAGGACGGCGCCGACCCTCCGCAAGACGCTGCTGACCTTGAGCAAAACGCTCCCGACTCTCCGAAACGGTCGCGCGCCTTCCGCAAGACGTACTCTGATCCTCAGAAAAGGTCTGAGACCTTTCGCCGGAGGTGGCGGACCGGTCACAAATGCTGGATGCATTCGCGGGGATCGCAGCAACCCGGACGGAGAGGCCAAGAATTAGGACGCTGCGCTGGAGAGAATCTGAAACGCGCGGTGATATTTCTGCAGACGCTTGACGGCCCGATCGTCCACCTCCCGCAGGCGACGCAAATCGCAGTTGTCCTCCAGATCGGCCAGCTTCACTTCCCGGGCGAGGGGGTTGGCTGCAATCGCGCGCACGTAGTCCTCATAGGGCACTTCCTCGCGATGCGTCACGAGGCGCAGCGCGTTCAGCACCGCCTCGGAGAAACCGTCGCCCTCCAGTTCGGCAAAGGTCACGCTGGTATCTTCGACGACGTCGTGGAGCAGCGCGACGATGCGTGCCTCGTCCGAGCGACAACGCGACATGACGCGCAGGGGGTGGAAGATATAGGCGGCGCCGCTCTTATCCTGCTGCCCGGCGTGGGCGCGGACGGCAATCTGGAGGGCTCGTTCGGGGGTGGACATGGGGAAAATCAAGGTGGAGACCAAGGATAGTCGCCCGAAGTCGAGAAAAGGCAGAGCGGGAACTGCGGATGGAGGCATTTGGTGGCCGTTGCCCCCGCGTCGTCCAGCTTGAAACGACGTATCTGATCGAGTTTCATGGGCCATTCCCGTGCGAGCTCTTGCTGGAGCATTCTTTCTGATCGTCCTGGTGGGTGCCGCTGCGCCGGTCGTCGACGCGCCCGATTCCTACTGGCGAAAGTTGATGTGCGTCCCGATTCTGGGGACAATTCTTCGGGTTGGGAATTTAAGACATGTAGGAGTGTCGTAAACGGAAAGCCCGGGCGGCAGCAGATCGAGTTCGTGGTTCTTCGGGAAAAGATGTGGGACCGGGATGTGGGGTAAGGCCGAGGTTTCGGCCCCGTCTGCGGCGCCCCGTGAGGCAACCGGCTTTTGCCGCAAAAGCCGCTCCAAGCCTCTTTCTGAGCGGGCAAGCGGGTCAAAGTGGAAACGGAATAAGTGCCGACGGCCGAGCGGAGCGAGTTATGCCGGATTCCACTTTTATCCGCGACGCCGCTCAGGAGCACCCTGTGTATCCCACAGAATTCCCCGAAGAACCGAGTTCGTCCGTCACGTAAAAGACGACGGAAGAAAAACCGGCGTCTCGATCCGCGTCGCGCGAAGCGAAGTGCGGGTCGAAGTCCGAATACCCAACGCGAAATGGAGACCAAACGCGCGCGTAGGGGAACAGCTCCGGGTCGAGCTTGATCAGAAACGGATTTTCAACGATGGAAATTCCTGACCGACGGGGTTCTTTAAGATCGGGGACATATTCCTGCGTGACAACAAAGGGTTCTTCGGGAATTTCCGTTGGATTCGGTGGAGGCGTCCTGGGCGGCATCGCAGGTAAAAGTGGAATCCGGCATAACTCGCTCCGCTCGGCCTTCGGCACATATTCCGTTTCAACTTTGACCCGATTCCCCGCTCAGACAGGGGCTTGGAGCGGCTTTTGCAACAAACGTCGGTCTCCTGATTGTGCCCGTCCAGAGGCATCGGGGCGCGGTTCGACCCTGATGTGAGGCCCCACATCTTTTCCCGAAGAGCCCTTCGCGCCTCCTACCGCATCCGCATCCTCTTTCACTGGGGCGGCCTCAACCTCCTGCCTTCAAAAACCTGACCCGCTCCTCCCACCCAGGGAAACCCCCTAAGAACCCATATTTGCTGACCCCTTTTGCTTACTTCCTTTTCCGCTTCGGATCAATTCGACGACAGAATCATGAAGTAAGATATCTCGGAAATATCTTCGTCGAAGCGTTATCAGCGCGCAGCGCTTTGGATAGCCGACGGGTCTCATGATTACGATTCTCTCCCAAATTGACATTTCGGAAAGCTCAGCTTTTGAAATTTCTCGATAGTTACTTATCCGTTCAAGACTTATCCGGCGCTCACGGAGAAAGCGGAAATAACGAATTTCGAGAAAACCTTGCGCAATTCTGTAAGTCACGATCGCGGGCAGCGCGTGACGAAGGTAGATATAAACGATCAGCAACAACGCAACGGGAAACCAGAAATCCAGATTGACGAGAAACGACATATTTGTCAATTTTCAAACCTTTCATAACGTGCCCTGATAGATCGTATCTGTTGTATACCTCGATACACTAATTCCCGCCCCCGGCTTGCCGCCTATACTAAAAACATAAATTCCTGATGCTGGGATTGATAGACTAGCTGAAAGCCGCAGCCAGCTCGGCCCAAAACCCGGACCGATTCCTATATTGTAGGTAGTCGAGGGACCAGTGACCCCGTAGCCCGGCGAGGTAGGATTCGGAGAATTCGTAAGCGTTAACGACGGGCCGCCTCCTATTAAAGCACCATAGAAACGAGGTACTTCCTGGGTCGGGACGGCACTCATGTAATTATTTCCGAGATTTCCAGCGAGCCCATAGCTAGATATGCCCGTTATGCTACTAAAAATATTTCTAGAGAAAAAATTCTCGACCGGCACAAGCCCGGTGACCGACATTTGTCCACCAGCACCTATGAATCCAGCCCCGGCCTCCGCTGGAACACCGGCCGTGAATCCGACATATCGCGGGAAGGGTGACGGCCGGGGGGAGGTGAGACTGTAGGCCTGACCCCCCACCGTAGCCGCGATCGTGTCGACTTGATCGTGGGAGGTGTAGCTGTAGCTGATCGTTTCTCCGCCCGGGATCTGGAGGGAATTGAGCCGCGCCTTGGGATCGTCCCAGCCGTAGGTGAAGGTCATCGGTGTCGCCTGCCACGGGTTCCACTGCTGCTCGGTGTTCACCGAGCCGTCGTCCCAGTACGCGTAGGTGATCTTCGTCTCGTCGGTCCAAGTGCCCGCGTTCTGGTACTGCGTGTGGAGCTCAAGCGGGCGGCTCATGACATCGTAAGTGAAGATGTATTTCTTCTGGCCTGCAACCAAGTACGACAGGAGCCGGCCCCGGTTGTCATACGTTTGGCCATTCGTCACCGACCCCGCACGGTTTACCGCGCCAAAGACCAGGCCGCCAGCGCCAAACGTGATGCTCTCGTAGGGATAGGAGCCACTGACGAGATCTGGATACGTCATCGACGTCTGCCGGCCGAGCGTGTCGTAGGCAAAGTGGTACACCCTGCCGCGCGCGTCCGTGAGGGTATTCACGCCCCCGTGGTTGAAATACGTCTTGGATGTCACGTGCGAGAGTTCATCCTTCACGCTGAACACCCGGTTGCGCTGGTCCCACGCGGTGATCTGGGTGAATTTTCCGTCCGGCTTCGTGATTTTCTGCAAGCGACCGGTGGTCGCTTCGCAATCGAAGGAGGTCGTCTCGCTCTCCCCGCGAAGGGCGGGGACGCCGGCCAAAACGCCGAGTGATCAATCGTGCCGGAACGCCAGTTCGCGCGGCGGGACGATGCCCCATTCGGTGACGAACGCGGTGATGAACCTCGCCGGGGTAATGTCGAAGGCCGGGTTTCGCGCCTGCGTCCCGTGCGGGGCGACGCGGAAACAGCGGAGCAGGTCCTCGTCATCCAAGCCGAGTTGGTGGGTCACCTCGGTTTCGTCGCGTTCCTCGATGGGAATCTCCCCGCCGTCCGCGAGGGTGAGATCGACGGTGCTGGGGGGCACCGCGACATAGAAGGGGACCTCGTTATCGGCGGCGGCGAGCGCCTTGAGGTAGGTCCCGATTTTGTTGCAGGTGTCGCCATTGCTCGCGACCCGGTCTGCTCCCACGAGACAGAGATCCACCTCGCCCTCGCGCATGAGGAGACCGCCCGCGTTGTCCGCGATCAACGTATGCGGCACCCCGCTCTCGGCTAGTTCCCAGGTCGTGAGCATGGCCCCTTGATTGCGGGGCCGGGTTTCATCGACCCAGACATGCACCGGCAAACCCTCCCGCACGGCTAGATAGATGGGCGCGAGCGCGGTGCCCCAGGAGACGCACCCGAGGCGGCCGGCGTTGCAATGCGTCAGCACGTGGACGGGCTCGCCGCTGGACTTTCGCGCCGCGGCCGCCCGGAGCAGTTGAAGACCGTGCCGGCCGATCGCAAGGTTTGTCGCGACGTCCTCTGCGGCGATCGCCTCGGCCTCGGCGAGCGCCGCCGCCGCGCGTTTCGCTGGGGGAAGCGGCGCGAGATGAGCGACCATGCGATCGAGGGCCCAACGCAGGTTCACCGCCGTCGGACGGGTGGCCAGAAGCGCGGCGCTCGCGTCCTCGAGCGCGGCATCACCCGCGTCCACCCGCAGCGCGAGCCAGAGGCCGTAGGCGGCCGTCACGCCGATCAACGGCGCGCCGCGCACCTGCATGGTGCGGATCGCTTCAGCAACTTCCGCCACGACGCCAAGCGTGCGGCGTTCGACGCGATACGGGAGAATGGTCTGATCGAGAATCGTCACCGCGCTGCCGTCTTCCGTCACCGCGATGGTGGGCTCACCCTGCATCTCTGGGATCTCGGCGGCGGAAGCATCCGGCGCTGGTGCGTCCGGTGCGTCCGACGTTTGCGCGGGCCGAAGCGCCGCGGCCGCGCTCGGCACCAACGCGTTCACCGCACTCTCGGCGGGCTCCGGGTGCTCGGCGGGTCCCGTTGGCTCAGCGTGCTCGATGGGCTCGAGCGGTTCCTCCCCGAGGAGGATTTCCGCGAACGATTCGATCGGCGGGTGGTCGTCCGGATCGCCGGGCACGACGCCTTCGCGCAGGGCCTGGCGGGTTTGGAATCCGGCCCGGCGCGCCGCAGTGAGTTCGGCCACGGCATCACTCACGAAGAGGAGCTCCCGCGGCTCGCACCCCAGCGCCTCGGCGAGCGCGATGTAGCTGGAGCTTTCGTGCTTCGGCCCCAGCGTGGGGTCGAACCAGTCGCAGAAATACGCGCTTTGGTCGCCGGCGTCGGTGTGGGCAAAGAAGACGCGCTGCGCGTGCGCGCTGCCGGAGGAATAGACGGCGAGAAGGAGCCCGCGCTGCGACCACTCGGCCAGAGCGCGCGGCACGTCGGGATAGAGCGGCGCCCGGAGCTCTCCAGCGAGGAATCCCTCCTCCCAGATGAGTCCCTGCAGCTCTTTTAGGCCCGCCTGCTTGGCGTCCCGCGCGATGAGTCGCCGCGCTTCCCCCGCGAGCGCCGAAGGACCGCGTTCGGCCAGGGAGGGATCGCCCGCGTGACGCGCGATTTCCGCACTCGCGGCGGCGACCACCTTTTCGTCGCCCCGCCGGACGAGGAAATCCTCCACCCGGTCGCGCGCGAAGGGGAAAAGCGTCTCGTGCACGAAGGCGAGCGGCGAGACGGTGCCCTCGATGTCGAGGACGATGCCTTTCAAATGGGAGGCTTCACTCATCGCGGCAGGAGTTCGAGCGGCGCGAGGAACGTCCGGATTTCAGCGGGCTCCGTCAGCGAACGGTCGGCGGCGGGAGAGCGGAGGAAGGACATAAGCGGGGATTCAGATGGGATGGGAGGCGGCAGCGCGCGCGTCGCGCCGTTCGGTGACTTCGAGCAGAAATTCGAGGGCCTCGAGATGCCGATTCGCCTCCGCGAGATCGTGACCCCAGGCGTAGAGCCCATGACCGGCGAGCAGGAATCCCCAGCGGATCGGGTCGCTCGATTCCAGCGCGTCCCGCACGTCCACCGCCAGGGCTGCCATGTCCTGAGAGTTCGGGAGCACGCGCAGCCGGGCCTTGGTCGCGGGCGTCTCGATGCCCGCGAGCGCTTTGACCATCTCCAGGCCGCGAAATTCCACCCAGCCGCCGTCCGGGTGGTCGAGCGAGAGGACCGTGGCCGGGACCGAATGCGTGTGGAGGACCGCGCCCGCTCCGCCGAAGCGCGCGAGGACGAGGTGGATGGCGGTCTCGGCGGAGGGTTGAGCCCCCGGCCGGCCCCGCGTCGCGCCCTGCGCGTTCACCTCGACAAAATCGCTCTCCTCAAGTGTCCCCTTCGGAACGCCGGATACGGTGACGAGCAACCGGAGCGGTTCGCGGGAGAGCACGACGCTGAAATTACCGCCCGTGCCCGGTGTCCAGCCGCGACGGTGATACTCCGCGCCCAGGGCCGCGAGCTGCGCCGTGAAGTCGTCCGCGTCTTCCGGTTCGATCGGCGTGGGAGCGAGGTTTGCATTCATGCCGCAGTGGTGCTTGAGACAAGTCATACTGAGGCGAGCGCTGCGCCGCTCAAAGAGATTATTTGTCATCACCCATGTCTGCCCTCGAACGCTTCCGCGCCGAAAACCCCCGCCTGTTCCTGCTCGACCCCGAAAAGAGGGCGGAAATCGACGACTGGATTCAGACGGTGCGGGTGCTGCAGCCGCCCGATGGCGTCCTGGAGACCTCTAAGGCGGGGGAGGGCAACATGAACTGCACCGTGCGGATTCGCACGCGGGAGCGGCGCCTGATCGTGAAGCAGTCCAGGCCGTGGGTGGAGAAGTACGATTTTCTGGCGGCCCCCTGGGACCGGGTCCTCGTCGAGGGCGCCTTCTACGAGGCGGTCAGCACCGATCCCGCCATCGCCGCGCGGATGCCGGCGCTCGTGCGGATCGACCCGGGAAATCGGATCATCGTCCTCGAGGATCTCGGCGCGGCGAGTGATCTCACCGGGATTTACGCGGGCGAGACGCTGGCGGAGGCCGACGTCCGGGAACTCGCAGCCTACCTCCAGGCCTTGCATCGGTTTCGGCCGGCCGCGGAGAAGCGGGAAACCCTCTCCAACCGGGAGATGATCACGTTCAACCACGGTCACATTTTCGACATACCGCTGCGGCGGGAAAACGGGCTCGATCTCGAAAAAATCACTCCGGGGCTGACCCCTCTGGCCGACGCGCTGAAGTCCGATTCCCGATACGTGGATCGCGTCACCGAGCTTGGCTGCCGCTACCTGCTCCCGCAGCCGGAAGGGGCGTTGCTCCACGGGGATTTTTTCCCGGGGAGTTTCTTACGCACGGACGTCGGGCTGCGCGTCATCGACCCCGAATTTTGCTTCCTGGGAGATCCGGAATTCGACTGGAGTGTGCTCCTGGCGCACCTCGTCCTGGCCGGGCAACCGGCGGCGATCGTGCGCTTGCTGCACGAGCTGGCGATGGCATCGCGGCCGGGCTTCGACGAAGCGCTGCTCCTCTCGTTCACGGGCGTGGAGATCATGCGCCGGTTGATCGGCTACGCCCAGATCGCGCGGCTCGAGCTTTCGCTCGCCGCCAAAGAGCGCCTGCTCGAGCAATCGTCGGCGCTCGTGCGGGGGGGCGGAGCGGAGCACCTCGTCGGCGGACCAACGTAAAATAAGTGCCGTTCGCGCATCCCGGCGGAAAGGAATCCTTGCGGCAGCCGCCGCGCCGCGAGTATTTCCATCCCATGGGCGGTCATCCGTATTACTACTTTGTTCCGTACACTCCCGATCCGCTCGTCGCGTTGCGCGATCTGCGGGACCGCGAGTTTCAGGCGGGAAGGTATTATCCCGCCAAGATGTTTCCGGTTTTTCCGGTGAATTCCGATTCGCCCGCCCCGGGGAAGAAACACGCCTCGATCGACGCGGCCCGGATCGCCGCCGCCGAGACGGGGACGCGATCCATCCTCGATCTGCTCGACGTCACCAAGGAGGAGGAATTCTGCGCCGCGCAGCGCCTCGCTGCGCCCAAACTTCTCGAACTTTTCGGGACGACGCAGCCCAATTACGCCGCCGTCGCCGCCAGCACAGAGGTGTTCGACATGATTCCGCGCGGGATGGGGGTCTGCCTCGTCGTCTGGGAGGACGGCGAGCCCAGGGAATGGTTCTTCGCCGGCTACTCATTCGATTGATCCGCGGAACGAGGCCGTCCACCGACCACGACCCCGCTTCGTGGGGGTTTCGTAACAGCCCTGTTACCATTCGATTCCAAATTGGTCGTGACCCTTTCCTGGGCGGGGTGATAGAAAAACAGCTGACGTCGGGGATCGCACCGGCGCGTCCACGCTCCCAATCCAGCCGAGTATTCCACCCAGAAATGAACTCCCGCCTCCGACTCCTCACTTTTAGCCTCGCGACCGCCGCTGGTCTGCTCTGCACGACGGCCGCCCCTGGTCAGGTGCTCTCCTATTCCGTCATCATGAACGGTGCGTCAGAGAGCCCGGTGAACGCCTCGCCCGGGACCGGGACCGCTTTCATCACGATCGACTTCACGGCGAATACCCTCGCGATCACCTTCAACTTCACCGGGCTTTTGGGCACGACCACGGCGGCTCACATCCACGCGGCCACGGCCGTTCCGGGCGTGGGAACTTCCGGCGTCGCGACGACTACTCCGTTCTTCGCCGGCTTCCCAACCGGTGTGACGTCCGGCAGTTATAGCAACACGCTCGATATGACCCAGGCGAGTTCGTACAATCCATCCTACGTGACCGCCAATGGGGGCACCACCGCATCGGCGGAATCGGCGCTCTTCACCGCGATCCAGGGTGGCCGCGCGTATCTGAATATCCATTCGACGTCCTTTCCCGGAGGGGAAATCCGCGGCTTCCTGGTCGCCGTGCCGGAACCCTCAACGTATGCCGTCGGCGCCTTCGCCGTTGGATTGGTCGGTCTGGGCCTCGCCCGCCGTCGACGCGGGATGCTGGCGAACTGAGCCGGAGCGGGCGCCGGGAGTTGGCAGACGTCTCTTCGAGAGAAGCGACCAGCCCGTCATTTTGCCGCGTCACTTGCATCGCGCCACGGCGACTCTGGGCTGTTCCAGCCGCGTGAGGCGTGGTTCGATCGCGGCGTCGCGCCGCACTCTCGTCCCGGCGCGCTTTGGCCTCCGCGTCTTCTCCCGCTTGATCTGCTGCGGGCACTCACGTTCAGCATCGCGATCAGCAATCCCGTTCGAACGCCGCCGAAACCTTGACCTTCGCCGACCCCGATGATTCGCTCCGCCTCGTGAAGTGCAGCATCCGGCCGCGTTCACCCGACCGCGAGAGGCGCTGCAGCGGATCCCATTCCGTCACGCTTGAGGTCGGTCGATCGCACAAGGGCGCCTCTTCGGAGGCTGACTTGTGAATGATCATCGAACGGCAAAGCAGGTGGGGCGCGTCGTCGGCTTGTGGCGTTATCCCGTGAAGTCGCTGGGACCGGAAGCGCTGCAGGAAGTGGACGTGTCCTGGCACGGAATCGTCGGGGATCGACGCTGGGCCTTCATCCGCGACGGCGCGACCCAAAGCGGCTTCCCCTGGTTTACCCTCCGCGAACGGGCGGATCTCAATCATTACCAACCCTCGTTTCTCGATCCGGGTCGTCCCGATAAATCGCCGGTGGTCGTACGCACTCCGTCGGGTGCCTTCTTCGACATCGCCGACGCTGCGCTCGGCGAGGAATTGTGCCCCGGCGGAGTCCGCCTCATCCGGCAGGATCGCGGCATCTTCGATACGTTCCCGCTCTCGCTGATCACGACCCAGACGATCGCCCGGCTGGGCGAGACCGTCGGCGTTCCCCTCGAGGCCCAGCGCTTCCGCCCCAATTTCCTGGTGGAGGCCGTCGGGGAAATGCCCTTTCAGGAGGACGACTGGGTGGGCTGTATCCTGCGCATCGGCGGCTTTCGCCTGCGGGTGGACAAACGGGACGGCCGCTGCGTCGTCATCACGATCGATCCCGCCACGGGCGAGCGCCGTCCCGCCATCCTGCGCGAGGTCGCCCGCGAGCGTCAGGGCTGCCTCGGCGTCTACGGTTCCACGGTGGAACCCGGTCGCGTTGCCTTGAATGATCCGGTGGAAATCGAGATTTTTTGAGGACGACGAGGCCTGCAGCCGGGCGCATCCGGGTCGCGCACTTCGTTGCTCGGTGAGCTCTGCGGGAGGATCTCGACCCTGCGGTGTTGGCGGCAGCGGAATTGTCGCCGCGGAGGGGGAGCGCCGTCGCGAAAGCGGCGGATCTCCTCCGTCACGGCATTTTTCTCGAAACCGACGGGGGGTGGTTTGCGTAGCTGTATCCGTAGCCCGAAGCAAACCTCCGCCCGTGAACCTCCGCATTCCCACCTTCCTCCTCGGCCTGCTCGTCCCGGAGATTTTGCTCGCCGGAACGAGCGCGAATTACACCACCTCGCCCACCTCGATCGACGCCGGCGGGAGCCGCGGCTCGAGTGCGACCTATACGATCGACTCGTCGGTCGGCGGAGTGACCGGATTGAGTTCGGCGGCCTCGCCGATTGAGATCAACCGGGCTGGCTATATCGCCGAGCTTTTCGAAGTCGTGGGATTCGCGGTCGGCAGCAGTCCGGCCACGGTGGGCGAAGGCCTTCCGCTGCAGTTGAGCGCGGCCTCGCTGCTGGATGATGGAACGCAAACGGCCGTGAACGCCGCCACGGTGACGTGGAGCATCGTGAGCGGGCCCATCACCTCGATCTCGAGCGGCGGCCTCTTGTCGGCCGGAATCGTCTACCAGGATACCGGAGGCGTCTTCCGCGGTTCGTTTGGCGGATTCCAGAGCACCGCTCCGGTCACCATCCTGAATACGAACCTCGACAACTTCGGAAGCTATGCGGGCGATCTGATCGACGATGCCTGGCAGGTGCAGTATTTCGGCCTCAACAACCCGCTCGGAGCGGCCACGGCGGATGCGGACGGAACCGGCCAAAATAATCTTTTCAAGTTCGTCGCCGGGCTCAACCCTCTCGATGGCTCGCGTTTCCTCGTGCAAGCCCAACCGGTCGCCGGTCAACCCGGGCAGAAGAACATCATCTTCAGTCCGCGCTTCGTCGATCGCACCTACGTCGTGCAATTCTCGACGGATCTGACGTTGGCAAACAACTGGCAGAATGTCGCGAGTTTCTCGACGAGCGACAATGGCGCGCAGCGCACGGTCACCGACCTCGCCGCCGGTTCGGGGCACCGTTTCTATCGGGTCATGATCACGAAGCCGTAGCGGCTCCAGGGGAATGCCTCACGCCGGGACGATCGTCAGATCGCGAAGCGTGGGGAGTGGCGGCGACGCCTCATCCTCGTTCGAAACGACCACCTCCCGAATTTCTGCATCACCGCACGGCGCGAGCCGATGACACCTCCCCCGCACTCCACGAATTTCCGCATCAATCGGGCGTTTTCGCTCGTAGCGCTGTTCGCCGCGACCACTCTTTCGGCGCAGGTGCCGCAGTTGCTCAACTATCAGGGTCGGGTGGCGGTCAATGGCACGAATTTCACCGGTCCAAGCGGATCGATTAAGTTTGCGTTCGTGGATCCAACCGGGACGACGACCTACTGGAGCAACGACGGTACGAGCTCGGCCGGTTCCGAGCCCGCTACGGCGGTGACCGTCTCGGTGAGCAAGGGCCTCTACTCGGTCCTGCTTGGGGATACCAATCTGGCGCACATGACGGCGATCCCGAACGCCGTTTTTTCCCACGCCGACGTGCGCTTGCGGGTGTGGTTCAACGACGGCACCAACGGCTCGCAACTCGTCTCACCCGATGAGCGGATTGCCGCCGTCGGCTACGCGATGGTGGCGGCGAGCGTGCCGAATGCGACCATCACTTCCCCCATGCTGGCGCCCGCCCTCACGTTGACCGGTGACACCACGATCAGCGGTGGGATTTTCGTCTCGACGAGCTTCACAGTCGAAGCCCGACCCAACAGTACCGGCGTCTTGAACAACTTCATCGGGGCGAACGCCGGTCTCGCGAACACCACGGGCCTCGGAAATACGTTCGTGGGAGCAAGTGCCGGAAAGGCGAATATAGGCGGTTCTTCGAACAGCTTCTTCGGGCTGAACGCTGGCTCCACCAACACCAGCGGACAATTGAATGTCTTCCTCGGTCAGGGAGCAGGCTTCTCCAACGATTCGGGGAGCAATAACAATTTCGTCGGCCAGGCCGCGGGCTTCAACGCGTTCAGCGGGAATTCGAACAATTTCTTCGGCTGGCACGCGGGCTTCGCCACCGCTCTCGGAAGTAACAATGCCTTCTTCGGCGATCAGGCGGGTGCGGCCAATACCGCGAATAACAACGCGTTTTTTGGTTCCGGCGCCGGCATGAGTAATTCCAGCGGAACCCAGGGTTCCTTCTTCGGCATCAACGCCGGCAACAAGACCAACGGTAGTTTCAACTCCTTTTTCGGGGCGGGTGCCGGCCAATTCACCACGAATGGGATCGGCAACGTCTTCGTCGGGAACATCGCTGGCATGGCGAACACCACCGGGGGGAACAACGTCTTCGTCGGCGGCAATTCCGGCAACAGCCTCACGGTGGAAGGCCGCAATACACTGCTCGGCGATTCCGCTGATGGGTCGGCGGGCATCACCAATGCCACCGCCATCGGTGCCAACGCAAGAGTGACCGCCAGCAACAGCTTGGTGCTCGGTTCCATCACCGGCACGAACGGCGCCAGTTCGAGCACCAGCGTCGGCATTGGCACGACGGCACCGAACTCGACGCTGCAGGTGAAGGGCTCGGTTTCCGTGAACATCCGCGTGGTCGGCGCCGCGTCTCTCATCGGCATCTCCGATACCGACTACGTCCTCGTCGTGACCGGATCGGGACCGTCCGCCGTGGGGTTGCCCACGCCGGTCAGCGGTCGGATTTACGTGATCAAGAACCGCGCGACGGGGCTCATCACCCTCGGCCCGCTCAGCGGCAACGCGACGATCGACGGGAACGCCAGCATTCTGATCGGCGCCAATACAGGCGTCGCGCAGCTCGTGAGCGACGGAACGAATTGGTTCAAGCTCAACTGAGGCGGAGCGACGAGGCGTATCCGCCAACGCGCCGGTCCCCTCACGGAACTACGGCTTCGTCACGCGGACGCGGATAAAACGCACCGACGGGGCCGAGCTGGAATTCGTGTTGTCACGGAACGTCACCCGCTCGGTTGCACCTTGAGGCACGGTATTGACGAGGGTGGTGTTGTTGTTGACCCAGGTGATGGAGTCGCCCGACGTCTCCACGATGTAGCTGATGTCGGTCGCGGGGACGAGACGCGTGAAGGTGATTTCATTCGCGTAAAAGCCGCCGGAAAGGACCACGGCGACGGTCGGCAATCCGGAGGCTCCGTTGGTTCGCGGATTGAGGGCGAAGGCGTATTCCGCCAGATTCGGGATGCCGTCATGATCGGGATCGGCCGTGTCTCCGGCGATGAGGGGGTCACTGAGTTCTGCGGGCGTGAAATTCGCATTCAGAAACGCGCCATTGGGGCCGGACGGGGCGTTAACCAAAACGCGGGCCAGCATTCCTTTTGGCGCTCCGCCAAACGTGGTAAAGGCTCCTCCGACATTGAGAGTCGAGGCACCGACGCCCAGCGAAATGGACTGAACCGTGCCCGTAATTATGGGGCTCGCCTGGCCGAAAGCCTCGGTCTGGGCGCCCAGGCCGACGTTGAAGGTGGCATCGACTGCGCCCGTGGGAGTGATCCGCACCACGGTCCGGCGCGTGACCCCGGAGACTCCATTCACGTTGGAAAACGAAACGTTGCCTCCGAGATAAGTCGTCCCATTCAACCCGACGAAGATGGTGCGAACGACTCCGCCGACTCCTGCCGTCGGCGGAACGAAGGAGGTGTCCAGCGCACCCGTCGACAAGAGGCGGCCGTAACGGAGTCGCGTCACTCCGGCGAGTTGGCTGAAGAAGCCACCGACGAGCAACTTGTCGTCCGGCTGCGCGTAGAGGGCGGAGACCGTCGAGCTCGCCCCGAGCGCGCCCACGGCGAAAGTGCTGTCAATGGCGCCGGTCGGAAGCAGGCGCACGATGTTCTTGTTGGCGACTCCATTCCAAGTGGTGAAGATCCCTCCGAGGACGATCCGGCCGTCGGATTGGACGGCGATCGCCGACAAAGTACTTCCATTGGGGAGGGCCGTGCCCGGATTGAAGCTCGGATCGAGCGCGCCGTTGGCGGTCAAGCGCACGATGCCGGAATGAGCACTTCCGTTGAAGGTTCCGAACAATCCGATCGCGTAGATGGTTCCGTCCGGATTCAGCTTGAGCTGGTTGACCCGGTTATCGAAGCCCAGCCCCGGATCGAAGGACGCGTCGAGCGTCCCGTCGGCATTCAAGCGGGCGATTCGGCGGCGGGAGACGCCGTTGTAGTAAAGAAATCCGCCCCCGATCAGGACCTTGCCATCGGCCTGAAAAATGATCGAGCGCACCGAGAAATCGGGTCCCTGGTTTGAGCCCGCAAGGAAGGTGGCATCGAGCGTTCCATCCGCATTCAGACGGGACAGTCCGTAGCGAGGCGTGCTGCCGGCGGCGTTGATGAGTCCTCCCACCCACGTCTTTCCGGTCGAGATCTGCACCGCGGTCACGGCCACCGTTTCGGTCGGGCCGCCGCGGAACACCCCAGGTGCGGGCGTGAACGTCGGGTCCACCGCGCCGTTGGCGGCGAACAAGGCGACACCATAGCGGGAAAGCCCGCCCGCGGTGGAAAACCGCCCACCGACGAGGGCGCCGCCGCCTGCGAGCCCGATGACTTTCGAGCCGACGCCAGCCTGGCCGAGCCCAACACTGGAGTCGAAGGCAGGATCCAAGGCTCCGCTGGACGTGAGCTTGATGATGCCCTGTCGCGTCTGACCGCCGAGGCTGTGGATGTTTCCGCAGATGAAAAGGCCGCCGTCCGGCGCGCTCGCCCCATACGAAAACCCAAGGCCGTTCACCGACGCCCCGGGGGTGATGTTGGCATTGAAGGACGTGTCGACGGCTCCGGTTGCGTCGAGCCGGGTGAGACCGGTCGTAGGAACCCCATTCCACGAAGTGTACTCACCGGCATAGTACATCACGCCAGCCGGGTCCACGGCGAGGACGCCCTGGCCGGTCGCGGTGGCCGGGGCGGGGCCGGTCCCGAGATTGTAGGACGCGTCGTACACTCCGTCGGTTCCGACGCGGGCTATCCCGATTGGAGTGACATTTCCGGCCAGGGTATCGAAATTACCGTTCAAAAAGACGCGGTTATCGCCGAGGACTCGGACCTGCGAGATCGATGCGCTCGGGATCGACCCACCCAAGGAAATGGCGCCCGCGTAGAAGATCGGGTCCAGCGAGCCATCGGCGAGGAGTCGGGCCACGTGGTTGACGGTCGTGAATCCCGACTTGTCGAACTGCCCCACGATCACGATGAGCCCATCGGTCCGGAGGTCCGCGTCAAAAACCGAAGCCGAGCCGTCATTGGGCGTTGGCGAGCCATTCAGCGTCAAGGCGGCCGCCGGATCGAAGCTGGCGTCGAGCGAGCCGTTGGCATTCAAGCGTGCCAAGCCGACGCGCTGGGTGCCGTTGAAACTGAAGAATCCGCCCACGCAGAGGATCTTCCCGTCGCTTTGCAGGAGGATTTTGCTCGGCGGAGAATCGAACCCGAGCCCGGGATCGAACCCCGTATCGAGGGTGCCATCGGCATTGAAACGCGCGATGCACGAGCGGGTGACGCCATTGACCTGCGTGAAATCGCCGGACACGACGATCTTCCCGTCCGGCTGCCGCACCAGCGAAGAAATGTCCCAGCCGGTGAAGAACGGTTGAGCGAAGGAAGCATCGAGGTCGCCTTCGGCCGCGATCGCCGGCGAGGTGAGGAGGCTGAGAGCGAGGGCGAGCGTGGCGAAGGTAAGTTTGGACAGGTTCACGGAAGATAAGGATGGGGTGAGATCCGAGCCGGACCCTCGGCCGAAACGCGGATGCTACCGCGGAATTGATCGGCGACGCAAGGCGATTGGCTGGAAGGCTCAGTCCACCACGAAGAGCTTCGCGCCGCCCTCCGTCCACGAGCGATGCGGCTCGGCGCCGTCGGCGACCTGATAGCTCATCCCGGGACGGAGGACGAATTGACGGCCATCTTCGAGTTCGGTCGTCAGCTCGCCTTCGAGGCACAAGAGAAAATGACCTTTGGAGCACCAGTGATCGGCCCGGTATCCAGGGGAATATTCGAGCATGCGGACGCGCACGTCGCTGAACTGGCGGGTCCGCCAGTCGGCCCAGCCGGTCTCGCCGGGTTTTCGCTCGGTCGGCACGCTGGACCAGTCGGTGACGCCGAAGGGGAGGGCGGTGATTTTCATGGGAAATGCTACCCGCGCGCCGCGGGTTCGGCCATCAAGGCATTGATCTCGCCATACGGCATGGCGTGAGCCGTGAGCGGCGCAGACTCTCCGTCGCGGAGAAACGCGCTCGTGAGCGAGCGCACCGTTTCGAAGACGCTCTCCGTGACCCAGGACCCGGCGCTGAGGCGGCGAACGCCAAGCTCCTCCAGCGCGGCGGCGGGCGGGAGCGCGCGCCGGGCGAGGACATTTAGCGGCAGCGACTGACCGGTCGCGAGGGCGCGAATGTCCGCGGGGTCGATGACGCCGGGAACGAAGATCCCGTCGGCGCCGGCTTCCCGATAAGCCGCCGCGCGGGCCAGCGATTCCTCCAGGCGCCGCTCCGGTGGGAAGAGACCGAAGAGAAACACGTCGGTGCGAGCGTTGATGAAGAGCGGAATACCCAGTCGTGCGCTGGTTTGCTTCACCGCGGCGATCTTCGCACAGAGCAGGTCGACGCCCCCGTCGCCGTCCTCGAGATTGATCCCGACCGCGCCGGCCCCGATCACGGCGGCAACGTTCTCCGCGACCCGGACGGGATCGACGGAGTAACCGCCCTCCACGTCCACGCTGAGCGGCACGCGTACGACCCGGACGATTTCCGCGACGGTCGCGACGAGCAGTTTGATCGGCAACTCGTCGCCGTCAGCGTATCCGTGCGACCAGGCGACTCCCGCACTCGTTGACGCGATGGCACGGGCGCCCAAGCTCTCGATTAGACGGGCGGTACCGGCATCCCAAGCGTTGGAAAGGAGGAGCAAGCCCTCCTGATGCAGGCGGCGAAAGGCTTCGGCAGGGGAGGGATTTGGCGAATTCATGGGTCGGTGGAAAAATCTGACACAGCGAGATTCCGGGGTCGCGCCGTTTTCGGACCTCAGCACCAACGGGAGTCGCCTGATCAAATTCTCTTGTCGAACTGACCGACCGTGCTATTTATTACTGTATGTCCAAAGGCAGCGACACGCGACAGTCGATTGTGGAGGAAGCGCTGAACCAGGCGAGGCGTCTCGGTTTGGAGGGGATGACTCTCGGGGAGCTGGCGACGAGCGTGAACCTTTCGAAGAGCGGGCTCTTTGCGCACTTCAAATCGAAGGAGTCGCTCCAGCTCGCGGTCCTGGAGGAGGCGATCGATCGGTTTACGTCTGATGTCGTGGCTCCCGCGCTGGCGAAACCGCGGGGAGGCGAGCGTCTCCAGACGCTGTTCACGGGCTACGTTTCCTGGATCGCCGACAAGCCCTGGAACGCGGGCTGCATCTTCATCTCGCTTTCCGCGGAATACGATGACCGTCCAGGTCCCGTGCGCGACCGGCTGGTTGAATCCGAGCATCAGTTCCACGACGTCATTCGCCGGGTGGCGCAGGGTGCAGCCGAGCGCGCCGGGGTTGACCCGTTCGACGCGGATCAGTTCGTTTACGAGTTCAAAGCGATCGGCCTGAATCTCCAGCACGTGCACCGCCTGCTGCGCGATCCCCGCGGCCGCGAGCGCGCCGAAACAGCCTTCGCGCGACTCCGCGCCAACTTCGGGATTTAGCCCCGGCCACTCCGCCCGCACTTCGCATGAAAACCAAATCCGCCTCTTCGTCATTATTTATAAGCACGATCGGTCGTATTCCTAGACAGGCGCTCCAACTAGCTGGTTGGTTGTTCCTGCGCTTCGCCGGCCGACTTCTCGGAGCGAGCGCAGGTGCGATCGCGCGCCGTTGCTATTTCCTGCCGCCGCCCCGGACCCTCCTGTCACCGGAGGGCGCGGCGCCTTTCCGTTTCCGCTCGCGGGGGCTGGTCGTGCAAGGCTACAGCCGCGGTCTCGGCCCGGTCGCGCTGCTCCTGCACGGCTGGGGCGGATATGCGGCGCAGTTTGATCCCCTCGCGGCGGAACTCGTGCGCGCGGGACATCGGGTCGTCTCCCTCGATCTGCCGGGACACGGTCGCTCCGGTGGCACGCTCGCCTCGCTGCTGCATTTTGCGGACGCAGTGGGCGAAGCGGAAAAGTTGATCGGCCCCATCGCCACGCTCGTCGCGCACTCGCTGGGCGGTGGCGCGGCGGCGCTCGCCCTCTCGCGCGGCCTCCCGGTCCGGCGCGTGGTCCTCATCTCGCCGTTCGCGCGCTTCGATTCCTTTCTCGAGCTGTTCTCGCGGGCGCATCGGCTCAGTCCGCGGACCCGCACGGCGCTGGTTCAGGATGGCGAGCGCTGGCTCGGTGCGCCGTTTGACGAGATCACCCCCATTCATTTCGCGCCCCGCCTCCACGTGCCCGCGTTGGTCATCCATTCCGACGACGACCGGATCACGTCTGTCGCTGAATCGCGCGAACTGGCCGCCGCGTGGCCGGCGGCGGAGCATGCGACGGTTTCGCGGCTCGGGCATCTTCGCGTCCTGCGCGATCCCGGGGTGCATCAGCGCGTGCTCGACTTTCTCGCGATCGCGCCTGGGGCCGCGGGGGAGTCGAGGGATCGCGAACTCGCGACGAGCGGAACGCGGTAGCGGTCAGGGTGCGTGACGTTCATGCCGGCGGCGCGGCTCTCGCGACGCACGCGGGGTCGCGGCCGGTGAGGGGAGCGCGATGGTCCCCGGGAATCGCGGACGTTCGCAGCGATCAGGCGAGGCGAGGACGAACGTGTCATACGAAATCTCGCCAGCTCTGCGTCGCCGAGGCGCGCCGCGCGGCTCGTGGGAAATTGCTCGCGCCCAAGGGAAGACCGCGCTCGCGGACGCGCGCTTTCGGTCGTCGCATCGAGCCGGATTTCTCGAGGGAGCCAGGCGAATTGCCGCGCTGAACGGCGGAAACTCGGAAACCCCGGCTCAGCGACTTCGTAGATTCCGAGTGAAGCCCAGTATGTCCCACTCGCAGCGCTCTTCCATCCGCCCGACCGCCCCTCAGGGCTGATGGCACCAGCGTTCCCGCGTCTCCTGCTCCCATGAACCGTTCCCTGATCCTTCGCCTGCTCGGCGCCCTTCTCCTGCTGGGAGTCACTCCGCTGCTGCCCGCGCAGACGTATACGGTGAGCAGTTCCACCGTCGTCAACTATCCGGCCAGCGGTCCGCGCTTCGTCATCAACGCGGACCGCACCAATGACCTTCCCGAGTTCTCGAATCCGTTTGCCGCGCGCTGGTATATCCCGGTGCAGACGCAGGTGACCGCTTTCACCAGCGTGGCTTTTTCGGCCTCGATCGCGGCGCGTTTCCGGCTCGTCGATGCGAGCAACGTCATCGTCCCCTGCGAGCACGCCGATGCGAGTGGCTACGTCGCGGGCGCCTTCGCGACTCTCTCCTCCCCGAGCGCCGGAATCGTTTCGACAGTTCGCACCGTCAATCTCGTTCCGACCGTCACGCTCGACCCGAATACCTTCTATCGCGTGGAGGCGATCGCGGTGTTGGGGGGCCGGGGCGGTGGGACGCTCGCGACCGGCGGAAGCACGAACGACTTTCGCTTCGCGCATTTCACGGGGCCCGACGCGACGGACGTAAACGCGAACGTCGTCGCGTATCTCGAGAGCGGAACCTCGTACACTCAGACGTTTGCCGTTCAGACCGATCCGGCAAACGGCGACTTCGTTCTGAATGTCCCCTACACGCTCTACCGTTTCGACGAGCCGCAGGTCCTGCCGCAGACGCACAACATCGGGCTCAGCTTCACGGTGCAGCTCTTCGACACCGCGGCGCCCGCCGTTCCCATCACGCTGGCAAGCAGCAACACGGCGCAGTCGATCCCTGTACCCACCTACGCGACGAACTTTCTGCAAATCCCTGCGACCGTTACCGGCACCGCCTCGCTGAATTTCCGCCCGGCGGCCGGCATCCAGCTCGACTCTCCGGGCAAAACGTACTTCGCGACGGTCTCGGTCGTGCACGTCGAACGCCCCGGATTCTTGAATCCGCCGACTCTGCCGCTGATCCTGCCCGGAAATTCCCGGACCCTCGGCAACGCCCGGCTCTTGCATTTCAACGGCAAGCTCATCTTCGGTCCATCGTCCGCTAACCCGATCGTCACCACGCTGAGCAGCGTGACGAATAATCCTTCGTCAGGCGCCGCCGTGGTGGCGGGGCCCCCCGTGCGGGTCGACACCTCGTTGCTGATCGCCAGCGCGACGGTGGACGGCTCGTCGCATGCCTACACGGCCAGTCCGGCGGCGACGGTCTCGTTGCTGACGAACGGCAATGCGATCATTCGCGGCGCCTCGAGCGTCGCGCTCGTTCCCCCGTCGCTGCCCGATCGTGATTCGCTCTCCGGCGTGCGCTTTGATCGCTCGAACATCGTGCTCGATCTCAGCGGCGGCACGGCGGGGACCATCTCGACGATCCTCCCGGCCGGCATGGGTTGGGCGACAGCTTCGACCTCGAAAACGTTGAATCCGCGTTTCACCTTCACGAACGTGGTGCTCACGCAGTCGCTCGATCCGGTCGCATCGAGTCTGACCTGGTTCCCGGTGGGCGGAAGTGCGTGGGTGATGGAGGAATCGAAGCCGATCTTTCTCCGCGTCACGTCCACCACCTGGACCCTCGGCACCGGTCGGTTTGATCTCGCCTCGGTCGTGACGAATGCGGCTTACGTGCGCAGCGCGGAGCTGACCCAGCTCGAGACTTCGCCCGTTCCGGCGGCACTGGGGTACAAGCGTTCGAACGAGCAGTATTGGCGCTGGGCCCAGAATCCATTGGGGACGCAGATTTTTGTTCGATCCGGAGCGCAGGGCGGCGCAGAACTCTCCGGCAAGTTCGTCTTCAGCAACCCCTCGCTCCAGACGCTGCGCACCCACTTCCCCTGGGGGGCCTCGATGCTCATCGGCTCCGGCCAGATCACCATCGCCGGCGACGCCATCACCTCGGTGAGCTCGCTCCAACTCGCAGCGAGCAATCTGAACATTTCGATGCCGTGGCTGAACGGCTGTCTGGATCCCGCGTGCGACCCCTCGGGCGCCCCGAGCACGACGCAGACCTTCACCCCGGACAGTGCAACCCTGCGCGTGACGCCCGATGGCGGTTTCGTCGCCACCGGCGTGTTTTCGACCGGACTTGATTTGAAGTGGGGTTTCATTCCCTCGTTGGGCTCTTACGCGCATCGGGTCGTGACCCCGTTCGCCCAGGGCACCTTCGCGATGGCCGGCATCTTTCTGCGCGGAGCGGACCAGCCGCCCGCCGTCAACGACGGACCGGGCGTCATCCTGCTCACCGGTGTGGACTCCGCGACGGCCGCGGCAAGCGAGCGGCCCACCGCCGTCAGCTACGCGGACGGCCGCTCGGAATATCCCGGCTACAATGTGCGACTCGGCGCGAACGATGCGACTGACTCCGGGATCAAGGGCCAGAGCACGCTCGCCGGGAAGCCCTACGGTCCGTATGCGCTGAAGAACCGGTGCAAGTGGTACGTCCGTCCCGGCGGGGTGACTGGCATGCAGGACAAGGTCGCCGGCCCGGCGGAAAACATCACGCTTTACGGGTACCAGTTCACGCTCACGAATTTCGGGCTCTCGTTCCTCGACAACGGCGTGCGCGACTCCCGCGTGAACGGCCGGGTCGTCGTGCCGAATCCGTCGAATATCTTCGTCGATTTCGCGGAGCTGAAGTTCTTCTGCAACGGCGGGCTCGATAAGGCGAAGATCGCCAACTCGACGCCGCCGCAGGTGCTCAATTACTGGCAGGCGCCGATCGACATCCTGGCGATGCAGTTCCTGCAGCCGGACTCTTGCAGCGTCTCCGAGGGGTATCTCACGCTGGGCCTGCTCAGCTACTCCTCGCACATCGTCGATACGCTCTCGGGCACGGTCGGATTCCTCAGCAACGGGAACCTGATCAACAAGAACTTCTCCGATTCCAAGGGCGGCGGTCTCATCGGCCTGGACTCGCGCTTCAAGGTGCCGAAGCAGGTGAAATTCCAGGGCCCGAAGCGGAAGACCACCCAAGGTGGATTTGAGGATTACTTCTTCTCGCCGGTGGTCGATGCGTATCTGAACGTCACGGGCACGGCGCCGAACTGGACGCACAATCCAGCCGGGGTGCCGAACGGCTTCTGGAACTTCGGTGGCCGTCTCAAGGTCTCTTTCTTCGAGTCGCCGCAGATTCACCTGCAGACCTCGCCGAACCGCCCGCCGGCCGATCCCACGCAGCCGAGCAACTGGCAGACGTCGGTCATCAATCTCGCAAACGGCACGTGGGATACCGGTGGTTCGACCACGAGCTATTTCGACACGGCGACGTATCACGATGCCTGGAATCGCGGCCTGCCGTATCCGGTCTCCGCGGGAGGATCGGGCGAGTCGCGCACGATCTACAACACCGATCCGAAGTACATGACGATCGCGCGCCAGAGCTGGCTCGGCGGCGGCATCGTCCTGCAATACAAGCTCCAGTGGACTTCGGCCACGCGGTCCTTCGCGTCGCTCGATGCGAGCAAGAGCCAGAATACCCCAGCGGCGGCGGAGCTCGCGCAGCAGCTCGTGATCCTGAAGATCGACCACCGCCTGCCGTATCTCAGCGCCGAGCGCGCCGAGCTCACGTTCGGAGCCTCCTACTCCGGCGTGCCGAAGATCAATCTCGCGAACTTCGTGGTGAACCAGCTCGATGACGCGACCGGTGTCTTCAAGGCCGCCACGGACGCCGGCTGCGGCGTGATCTTCCAGGGGGTCGACGACGGTCTGCAATCGCTCGGAAAAATGCTCAACGATCAGCTGCGCGACTACGTCACGACGGCCCTCGATCCGGTGATCTCCCCGCTGAGCGACCAGCTCTATACCGACCTCAACACGCTCTGGGTCAACAACCAGTGGAACCCGGTCACGATTAGCAACAAGCTGAACCCGCTCTTCGGACCGAACAGCGCTCTGCGGAATCAGGTGTCGGCGGTGCTCAATGGCGTGAACAACGTCACGAACCAGTTTAAGCAGATCACCCAGTTCGTCGACGATACGAAGAACGCGCTCGATCTGATCGACAACCAGTTCCTCGCCCCGGACGGAAACGGCAATCTCCCGATCGCCCGCAATCTCGCTCGCGAGCTGATCAAGACGCTCAGCCAGCAGATCGGTGGCACGCTCGGCTCGCTCGTCGGCGGCGCCGGGATCGATCAAAAGATCGGCGACATCATCGATCCGCTCCTCAAGGACGCGCAGCCCACCCTCGCCGATCTCCGGGCCGCGCTCGTGCAGCTCCGCGGCGTTCTGGTGCAGGTCCAGTCCGCGGTAAATTCGGGCGGGGATCTCGCGAACGAGCTCTCCGCGATCGTGAATGCCCAGATTGCCGAGCTCGACGCGCTTTCTGCCGCGGTGAACACAGAGATCAGCGGGTATCTCAACGTCTTCCAGGTCGGGGTCCCGGGGAAGAATTTCCTCGCCTACACGAAGGCGGAAGTGCGGATGAAGATCGAGAACGCGATCTACGACCGCTTCTTCGGCACGAAGCTGCTCGCGAAGATTCAGAGCGCGATCAAGCAGCGCCTGCAGGACGTCGAAGTCTCGATCCGTCAGGGGCTCGACTCGGTCTTTGCCGAGGTGAACAAGCTGATCAAGAAGACCGTCTCCGGCCTGCTTTCGGAGGTGGACGATGCGATCAACGGCGTGCTCGGCGAATTCGCGTCGTATCTCGGATCCGGCTCGATCCAGGGCTACGCCACCTTCAACGGTGACGCGCTGCGGAAGCTGCGACTCGACGGAAAATTCGAGTTCAAGGTGCCCGATCCCACCCACATCGAGGCCTATCTCGAGATCAATCAATACACCTCCAAGGATACGCCGCCGGGGTGCGCCCAGGGGCTCGGGAGCGACACGCTGACAGAGGTCATCATCGGCGCGAAGAACGTGGCGATCGACTTCCTCACGCCGGGCGTAAAGGTGGATCTCGACGCGAAGTTCAGCTTCATCACCCAGGGCAATGGCCAAGGCAGCGTCCATCCCGTAGGCATGGCCGGCGGCATCGCGATGGTTCAGGGTCCCATCTCGTTCGAGGCCTTCAAGATCACCAAGCTCGCCGTGGGCGTGGCCTTCGGGAAGACCGAGAACTACTTCAGCGCCGCGCTCGGCCTGCAGATGGGCAGCTACGGCGCGACGGGCGGCGTCTTCTTCGGCCGGACCTGCACGATCCAGCCGATCGCCCTCTGGGATTCGTTCGCGGCCAAGGTGCTCGGCGATCCGAATCCCACCTTCTCGGGCATCTACGTCTACGGAGAGGTCCACATCCCGGTCTCGGAGGTACTGCTGGGCATTCCCGCGACCTGCTTCTTTGAAGTGACGGCCGATGCGGGCGTCGGCTTCTTCGTCTTCTCCGAGGGACCGACCTACGGCGCTCGGATGGCGCTCGGGGTCGATGGCCACGTGGCCTGTATCCTCGGGATCTCCGGCCGCGTGGATCTCATCGGTGGCAAGGTGGGCGGGAAGACGAAGGTCGCCGGCAAGGGCGAGTTCTGCGCCAGCATCATCGGCATCAAGGTCTGCAAGGACGTGGAAATCGGCACCACCGTGCAATCCGACGGCTCCCTCGCTGGCTCCGGCGACGCCAAGTAAGCGGCTCCTCATTTCTTTCCCATGAAATCTGTCCTTCGTTACTTCGCGCTCGGCGCGGCCTCCCTGCTCTGCCTCGGCGGGCTCCGCGCCCAAACCACGCCGCCCGTCACCGAGACGGTAACGGTGGGTGGCCTCACCACGACCGCCGCCGGCCAGACGTGGGCCTATCTCTTCTGGCAGACCGACTCCATGGAGCTGCTGAACGCCCGCTCCTACTCGGTCTGGCAGAAGGCGGGCGACGCCACTTCGGCGGCTCCCTTCGCGCGCGTCGGCATCGTGAATCTCCAGACCGACCCCAGCGCGGTCTCCGCCGTGATCGATCGCGCCACCCTCGCGCTGGGCGAGGATCCCGTCGCGCTCGACCAGACGATCACCGGCTTGTTCCAGAATCTCATGCCCACGCTCTCGGCTCTGCCCCCGGGGCAGCGGCTTGCCGCCAAGGTCTCCGCGGTGCTCCGCGGCGTCACGGCGGACCCGCGGCAGTTGCAATCGCTCGTGCTCGCTTCGCGCTACCATCCGTCAATCGCCCTCGCGATCGGCCAGGCCTTCTCCGCCAAGATTCCCGCCTCGGGTCCGGTGACGTTCGAAGTGCGCGAATACCAGCCGTCCACCAAGACGGATGTGGCCGTCATCGGCCGCGTCACGCTCGACAATGCCGCGCCGGTCGCCCTCCCCGTTCCCACGATGGTGCACCAGGTGCCGGACTCGACGCAGCAGGGCTTCAACAATCTGAACGTCAAGCTCGTGTGGGACACGCCGGACGCCTTGCGCCGTTTGCGCCCGCTCACGCAGGGGTTCAATCTGTTTCGCGTGAAGCGCTCCACCGCCGTGGCGAATGGCTGGCAGAACTCGGCGCCTGCGGCCTCGATCCTGGCGGGAATGGCAGGAGTGCCCGGTTCGAATGTCGGCCGCGTGAATCGCGCGGCGATCTCGCCCGCCAAAGTGTTCAGCGCTGCCGAGGTCCTCACCACCGTGCCCGGTGACCAATTCTTCGTCGACGACGTCTCCCGCATGCCGGGATATCCGACCACCGCGGTGACGCCGAAGAACGGCGATCAATACTATTACTTCGTGACGTCCCGCGACGCGCTCGGCCGCGACAATGTCGGCGCGGCCTCGGCCGGATTGCTCGCCACGTTCTGCGATCGCGTGATGCCCGATGTTCCAGCCGGCCTGAAAGTCACCAACGAATATGGCTACAACGGCGGTGCCTCGAAGCAGTTCCTCCGCCTCACCTGGAAGGCGAACGACAACAGCGGCGCGAAAAAGACCACCGGGTATCTGGTCTATCGCTGGTCCGCGCCAGATGGTCCGCTCGCGCCGACGGGAAATCCGCCGCTCCCGGTCAGTCGCGATCCGCTGGCGAATCTCGTCGCTGGTCCCATTCCCCATGTGGCCGGTCAGGCGACCTTCTCCTATGACGATACCGGCGTCGGTTCGCCGGCCACCCCGGCTGACCTGAACCGCACCTATTGGTACACGGTGCGTTCCGTCGACAACGGTGCCTTCGACGCGCCGCCGGGCGGGCCGTTCTGCGACATCCCGCCTTTCGGTGGGAACATCTCCGCGAACAGTCCGTCCGCTTACGGGACCCTCCGCAATCGCGTGGGTCCGGCGGCGCCCACGCCCACGGTGAGCATTCTTTGTCCGGTCCCGGGCATCACGGCGGGCCAGGCGACGCGCGTCATCGATAACACGCTCGATCCGAACCAGCGCTACATCGAGCTCATCGCCACACGTCCCGCGGGGGAGGAAAATCTCGAAGCGGTCGATTTCGAGCTGCAGTCCGGCGCGACCTGGACGCCGCTGGGCCGCTTCCATTTTGCTCCGGGTGACACTTCCACCACCTTCAGATGGACCACGCCTCCCGGTGCGGTGGCGTCGCCGGCCGTGGTGCGCGCTCGCGCCTTGGCGTCGAACGGCGATGTCTCCTCCTACGCCCAGATCTCGATCTCGGTCCCGCCCGCCCTGTCGATCAGCCGGGGCACTTGGACCCTGTCGATCGCGTATACCCGGGTCCCGCTGACGAGCGTGACCGGCGGCGCTCCCCGCTGCACCACGCACACCCCGCCGAATCCGGGAAGCGGCGTCGTCCCGCCGAACGGCAACGGCATCGTCATCGACTTCTTCCCGCCGGCTGGGACCCGCCAATACAAGCTCTACTACCGGCTCGACAACGGACCGCAGACGCTCGCGAAGGAAGACTCGCAAAACTTCACCCCGGGTCAGCTGCTCCAGGTCTTGTTCGATGTGATTCCGGCCGCGACGTCGCAGGTTTGTCTGTTCCTCCAAATCTTCGACATCGACGGCAATCCGAGCCCGATGACGCCGCTCGGCTGTTTCCTGATCAAGGGCAGCGCGGCGCTGGCGAAACCGATGCTCGCGCCCATCGCGAGCACGGGGGCCGCGGCCGCCCCGACGGCGGACATCCAGTGGTTCTGTCCGCCGGTGGGCGTCGATCATTTCGAAGTCTGGGTGAGCAGCAGTCCGAATCCCCTCGCGAGCGCCCTGAGCCCCGTCTTGAATCAAGATGCGGCGAATCCGGCTGGCACCTCGCAGGAGAAGGCGGGCCAGTTCCTCGTGAACTACACGTATCAGCGCTTCAACACGGAGCGCGTGGGTCCGCTCTTCGGGAGCGGTTCCATCTTCTCGGTCAGTGTCCCGGTGTCGATCGGTCAAACCCTCCGCGTGAAGGTTCGCGCCGTCTCGGAAGGCGGCGATCACGGTGGCTTCAGCAACGTGGAAACGTACACTTGGACGCCGCCGCCCGGCTTCCAGGGACCGGATGTGCCGTGGCCCGCCCGCGCGCTGCCCGGGATGGGTGACGTCACGAAGTTCAGCGGACCGCTCACCCCCACCTATTTCCCGGTCGATGGGGTCGTCGGCGTTCTTCTCGGCCAGGCGACGCTCAATTCCCGCGGTTTCAGCGCGCAGGGTCGGACGGTCATCCAGCTCCAGACCACGCAGGCGGTGGAGACTTTCCTCTTCACGGCGGACTTCAAGAATCCCGACGTGATCCGCAACGCGTTGCCCTGCGTGCTCTACCGCACGCAGATTCCCGACGCGCCGAACCCGCCGGGCAAGCCGCTGGCGAACTACCCGAGCGTCCCGGGAGATGTCGTCCAGGTGTCGCCGCTCCTCGAATCGATCTCCGTCGCGACCGAGGCGTATCCCGGTGGCGGCACGGGCATCAGCATCTACGACCCCTTCATCTACGTGAATGCGATCAACTTCGCGGGCACGCGGCTCAATCAGTTCTACCTCAAGGACACGACGCCGGTGCTCTCCGGCGCGCGCTACCTCTACCTGCTCGTCCTCCTCGATCCCGACACGCATGAAATCTCGCGCGTGCTGCCGCTCGCTCCGATCGACATCCCCTAAGGCATCGCCATGCATCCCGCCGCTTCTCTTCGCGCCGCCGCCCTCGGGCTCACGGCCCTCGCCACGGTCGCCGCTTCGGTGTCCGCCCAATTCCCGGCCGTCACCTTCAACGAGACGGCCGTGGAATTCTCCGGTCGCGCCGATGTGGACGGCAACAGCTTCCCCGACGTCATCGTCGTGGACAAAGTCTCGGGCACCGTCCGCGTCTGTTACCAGACCGCCGCGGGCGTTTTCCAGTGGGACGAGCCAAAGGCCTCGGGCATTGCCGATGTCACCGGCGTGAGTGCCGGCCGGCTCCTGCTCGCCACGCGGGATGCTCTCGTCGTTACCGCGCCGGAGGCGAACCGGATCAACCTGATCGCGCCCACGCTCGGCGGCGCGATCGTGCCGCAGTCCATCTTCGTCTCGCCCATCGGACCCGTGTCGGTGGCCGTCTCGAATCTGAATGGCACCATCGCCGTGGACGACCTCTGGACCGGCTCGGCGCTGAACTCCGCGCCAAACCCCGGCAGCTTCGATCAGTTCGTGAATAGTCCGGCCGGCACGTTTGCCTTCAATGCGAACCGACAGGTTTCGGCCGGCTACTTCGATCGGACGAATAACGTGACCGTGAAGACCAGCCTCGCCGGCACGTTCGCCTACATGGAGCGTCTCCCGGCCAGCGATACGCTGCGGGTCTTGTCGCCCGCGGAGGCGACGGCGCCGGTCCGTCTCACGGTGGCCGGACTTCCGCCCAACTCCGCCTATCTCATCGCGCCGTTTGCGGGCGCGACCTACGCCTGCGCCCTCACGTGGGCGGCGGGTGATCCGGGCTTCGCGTCCCGCGTGGTCTCGGAGCCCGTTCCCGGCACCTTTGCCCTCGCGGCCCCGCTGAGTTTCACGCTGCCGTTTCCGGTGGGGCAGCTGCTGCTCGTCCCGACGAACGGAAACCCGAAGCTCTTCGCGATCTCGAAGGATGGGAGCACGGCGGCCTATTTCGACTTCGACGGCTCGACGCTCTCCGCCGCCATCGATACGCTCACGGCGCCTGCCGGAGAGCAGTTCACCGGCGGCGTCGCCCTGCCGGGGTTCCAGGGCTTTCATCTCCTCCGGGGCGCCGCCGGGGATGGCCGCACCACGACGTCGCGGTACCTGAAATGGAACGCGAGCGCCGGGAAGTTCGGCGATGTCGGCGGCACCTCCTTTCCGGCCGCGGGCAAGCGGGCGGGCGCCGGCAACGTGCTGCTCTTCAGCGGTGAACCCTTCGTCTCCCCCACCGCTACCCTCGTCTCGCGTCTCAACGCCCGGGACTGGAGTTCCGGTACGCCCCCGATTCCGCCCGCCACCGTGAGCGTCACGGGCGAGCTCGACCGCGGCACGAATCAGGGACTCGGTGGACCGTCCTCGGTCACGCTCGGCGCTCCGCCAGCCGGCGTGACCAACGTGTTGCTCAATCAATACCGCCCTTTCCTCTCGATCTTCGGGATCAGCCGCGCGGACGGCACGTCGATCGGCGAGCCGTTTATCGCGCCCGATGGCGGCCTCTTCGCCCGCACGGTGCAGCTCTCCTTCACCGCTCCCGCCGGCATGACGGTGTATTTCCGCGACACTGGCGGCGCGTGGATCCCGTACGTCGCGCCGGGCGTCCAGCCCACGACGAATCCGGGCGATCCCGGTTACGAGGCCTGGTTCGCCGGATTCCGTCCGCTCCTGCGCTTTAAGAACACCACGGTCGAATACTACGGCCAGGTCGGGGCGAAACGCTCTCCGATCAAGACGGCGGCATTCAAGTTCACGGTCGCGCCGGATCAGCTCAGCTCACTGGGCGATGGCGTGCCGGACTACGTGAAACTCGGGCTGCACTACAATCCCTTCCTGCCGCCGCCGAATTTGAATCCGACCGAGCAAGGCAGCTTCCTCAACCGGCTGCTCGCGGGCTTGGTCTCCGATCCGCGTCTGCTCACGCCGTCGGCGCTGAATCTCTTCGTGCGTCCGATGTCGCTGAACGGCTACTCGCTCACGACGGTTCCGAGCGTGCTGGCCGGAACGGTGCTGCCCGATGGCTCGTCGGCCTCGGGAAACCAGATTCTCGCTTACGACGCGGGCGGCACGCAGCTCACGCAGGGGGACGACACCACTCCGCCGGCCGGCATCAACGACGGACTGCGCATCTGGAATCCGCCGTTCGCCGAGCCGTCGGCGCGTCTCTCCGGTCTCTCGGGCGAAGGGAATGGCGGGTTCACCGTGGTGACGACGCGGACGAATTTCGCGCTGACGGCGCCCTATCCGGCCGCGAACTATCCGAGTGCGACGGGCCGCGAGATGGTCGGGGTCTATCCGCTGCCGCAGATCACTCCCAGCTACTACGTGCGGCCCTACACCGGCGGCTCCGATCTCACGGAGGCAAATGCCTGGCTCGCGGGCGCCGCGGCCTTCTACAACGGCACGCCGATCCCGACCGTCGCGCAGACGCTGGATTCGCTCGACTCCATGGCCGCGCTCCTCTTTGAGCGCTGGCTGCTCCTCCGCTTCCTCGAGCGCGGCGTTCTTCCCGCCGCCTATGCGCCGCCGGCCCCGGATCCGACCACGCCACCCGCGGTGAACCCGAACTACGTCACGCTCACGCGCTTCCGTGCGGGCGAGGCGGCGCGGGCGATCGATGCCGCTCCCTCGGGCGCCGTCTACCCCACCGCGGCCCAGCTCCGCTCGCTCGAGGTCGCCGCGCCGCCGGTCATTTCCTATCGCATCGCGAGTGTCCTTCCGGCCGTGCAGAATGCGCTGCGCAATTCCGCCGATCCCGACATCGCCAACCTGCGGGCGGTCGTCATGGACGTGTACCGGATCAGCTCGCGCTACGCGAATGAAGTGCGCGGCGCCTTCGATCCGCCGGTGGGCGCGCTTCGCCAGTTCCTCGCGACCGGCGCCGTGCCCGCGGGCTACGGGAACAAGCCGCCCGTCTCGCCGCTCCCGGGCGCGCCCTATTCGGCCCTCACCGACCCGCAGTATGCGAGCGCAATCCTCGGCCTGAACAAGGTGCTGGCGAGCGTCACCGCGCGGACCTCGGCGGTCTTCGATCTTCTCGTCCGCAACGACACCCTCCAGTCCACCTGCACCGTGCTCGATGTCTTCCCCGGCGGATCCGGCAGCGTGAACCTGGTTGGCTTTGACGGTCTGCCGTTTCGCTTTCCGGACAGCTTCATGGTCGGCACCGGGACGCGTCTCCAGGTCACCGCCTTCACCGATCTCGTGTCGGGCGCCTGCGGCCCCAACCTCGAAGTCGTGAACGTGGCCGGCGTTCCCGCCGTTCAGATCGTGTCGATTCCGGTGCCGACGCCCTTCAGCGGCGGGGGCAGCCTGCTGCCGGATGACTGGCAGCTCTTCTTCTTCGGCCAGACGGGCATCGATCCGTTTGCGTCGCCGCCTGGCTCCGGGTTGTCGTATTTGCAGATCTACCTCGACGGAAAAGATCCGTTGAATCCCGCTTCCTACGCGGGTCTCTCCAGCTTGCTGAGCTCACTCCCGCAGCCGAAGATCATTCCCATGGGTGGGGGCATCAACAAGATTCTGTTCAACCTGCCCGCGGTCTACGCGGACAAGTTCAACTTCCAACTCCAGATCTCCACCGATCTCGGCGGGACCTTGTTCGGCAACGCACCCGATGCCTTCAATCAGACGCTCCCCGGCCAGTTCGAGGTCGTGCTGCCAGCCGCCGCGGGACCAAAGCGCTTCTGGCGCGTGGGCTTCTCGTTGAAGTGATCCGCTCGGGACGGAGCTCATTCGTCCCACTTGTGCTCTCTCGCCATGACGATTCGCCTCCTCCTCGCGCTCGCCTTCGGTGTCGCGACCGCGCATGGCGCGCTGCAATGGGAAGCGACCGAGCGCACCCCACCCGTCGCCTTGGGCGCGGAAAAGGTCGAGGTCGCGTACCCCTTCAAGAACGCCGGCCAAAAACCGCTCACCATTCTGAGCGTGCGCGCGAGTTGCGGCTGCACCACTCCCGCGCTGGAAAAGATGATCTACGCGCCCGGCGAGTCCGGCGAGGTGAAGGCGAGCTTCCACATCGGCGATCGGGTGGGCGATCAGCACAGCGTCATCTACGTGCAGACCGATGAACCGGACGCCGCGCCGCTCCAGCTCCACCTCTATCTGAGCGTGCCGCAGCCGCTCGAGATCACCCCGCGCGTGGTGAGCTGGGAGCAGAACGAGGCGCCCGCCCCGAAGACGATCGACGTCCACGTCCATCCAGAGAGCGGGGTGGAGCTCACCGGTGTCCAGACGACCGATGGCGGCTATCTTACCGAGGTGAAGCCGCAGCCGGAAAAGGGTCACTACCTTGTCGAGATTCGCCCAACCGGCACCGCGGCAAAATCCCGCGCCGTCTTCCACCTGCAGACGAGCAAAGCGCTCGCGAAGCCGTACCCGATCTTCGCCTTCGTGCGGTGAGGCCGCGGCGAGCTTGGCGACTATTTCGCGATCCGCACCCGGTAGAAGACGGACTCTCCATCGGTCACGACGTGATCGTGCCCGGTCAGGAGCAGGATCGTGTACCGGCGCGGCATCGGCGCGCCCGAGGCATACGATTCGATGCACTGGTTTCCCTCGATCCGCCAGCGTCCGACCGCCGAGCCGTCATTTCCCGGCATCGGATCGGCCACGGACCACGTGCCATCGGAGTGATAGATGTAGTCGTGCCGCGGTGACCGCCAACTGCCCACCAGCAGCGCCGCGAAGACCGCGGGATCGGACTCCGCCGGTGCCGGGTGTCGCTTCACCTCCGCATCGATCGCCTGCCAGTCGCCCTTCTTCCTCGCGATCATTTCCCGGAGCCGGACGAGCCGCGTGACGTAGCGCTCGCGATCCGCTTCGCTCGGCTGGGGCGTTTCCCGTTGATAGACCGCGCGGGCCTCCCGCAGGACCGCGGGCTCCCCGGCGGACAGGCGTCCGCCCGCGGTGACCGCGATGAGCAGGAGGATGAAGCGGATGACGCGCATCGGAGTTTTTCTCAGTGACTCAGCTCGCAGAGAATCACCGGCGCCGATCCCGCCTCTCCCCACTCGGACGCCCAATAGAAATACGAGCCGGGAAAGTCGTCGAGCCGGATCGCTTCGTCGCCAGGGCGCGCGAGGTGGGGCTGCAGCTCCCCTTTCCAGAATTCAGTGCCTTCCCTCCACGGGAGCCAGCGCAGCGGGCGACCGACCTCGGCCACGACGAACTCCACCGGCCCGCTCCGGAGCAGCGCCTTAATTTCGAGCTCCCCCAGCGAGCGGGTGCGACTCGCTCCCTGCCGCGCGGCGCCGAGCGCAGTCAACGGCAGTTGGGTCACGATCAGCAGGACGGGATCCATGATTGGAAGGTCGGAAGAATCTCGGGGCAAATTGCGCTTGGTGCGAGGAGAGCCGAACCCCGCCGGAGATTCGAGCCCGATTTCGGGCTCGAGGGATTCGCGTTCGGCTTGGTCTTTCGCCTGGATGGAGTCGGTCTCCCGCGGTCCCGCGCATCGACGCGGTCGATAATGGGCCTCGTCTTTTCGATGCGTCGCGCGTCGCCGCGAGTCCGAGCCTTGGCGGTGCCAGAAACTCATGCGACCCCGATCAGCCACCTGTCCGCCGGTCTCGTGCGCGAATTGCCCCGGAATGATGGGCGGCACCTGGCGCGGGGCGCGCTGTTTCTCGCGTTCTATGTCGTCTCGGTCACCGCGCTGCTTCGGCTCGCGGGCGATACTTCGCCCCATACCGCCTGGCGCTGGTTCGCCGCGCTGCCCTGCTACCTGCTCGCCGCGGCGTCGCTCCACGGGATCAGCCTTTTCACCCACGAGGCGGTGCATGGCACGCTCTGCCGGTCGCGGCGTTGGAACGCGCTGCTCGGGGCGCTCTGCGCGCTGCCGGTGTTGCAGAATTTCAGCGCGTATCGCGTGCTGCATCTGCGTCATCACGATCACCTCGGCGAAGCAGACGATCCCGACCACTACCCGAACTACACGCGCTGGAGTTGGCTGGTCTTCCTCATGAACTGGGGCCGGCTCCTCGCCGGTTACCCCGCCTATCTCGTCGCGATTCCCGTCCTCGGCTGGAAGCACGGTTCTGCCGCGACCGGGCCGGCATCGCCGCGGAAGTCGCGCTCGGTTTCGGCTTTCTCGCCGTGCTCTGGCTTGCGCTTCCGTCCGCCACCGTCGTTCACGCCTGGCTCATCCCCATGCTCTTCATCAACTCGATGGTGAACATCCGGGGCATGAGCCAGCACACCTTGCTCGAGGCGCATCACGGCGACGAAATCCGCGGCACCCGCAGCATCCTGACGAACCGCGTGACGGCCTTCTTCATGTGCAACGAGAACTACCATCTCGAGCACCACCTCCATCCGGGCGTTCCCTGGTATCACCTGCCTCGCGTCCACTCGGCGCTGCGGGATGATCTGGCCCACGCCGGGGCACCGTTCATCCCGTCCTACTTCGCCTTCGTCCGCGCCTTTGTCGCGGGCAGCTTCCGCCGCAGTCCGCTGGGGGCTCGGGACGAATCCACCCCATGAGTTCGGCCGCCTCTTCTTCGCTCCTGGCGCCGCCGTCCGCCGCGATTCGGTTTCGCGGCTACGAACTGGGATTCGCGGCGCTCGGCCTCGTCTCCGGCGCGGCGCTCCTCCTCCGCGGGAGCGACGCCGCGCGCGGGGCGGTCGAAGCCTTTGCCGGGACGGCCCTCTACGTTTTCCTCCTCGGCGCGACCGCCCGCTTCGAATCCCCGCGCGCCCAGGCTCGGGGCCGGCTCGCTGTGAATTATCTCTTCTGCCTGTGGTTCTACGGAGCCTCGACCCGGATCGCGCTCGCTCTCGGAATTCCGACCGTCGATGCGGGACTGCTTGCGTTTGACGAAGCGTGCTTCCGCCGGACCCCGGCCTTTGCGCTCGAGGCCGGGCAGACGTCCGGGCTGACGGAATTGCTTAGCGGCTGCTACCTCAGCTACCTGGTCTATCTGCACGTCGTCCTCGGGCACGCTCTCACCCGCCCGGCCGGCGATATGGCGAGGCTTTCCCGGCTGCTCTTCGCCGGCTTTTTCGCCGGGTTCATCGGCTACCTCCTCGTCCCGGCGCTCGGACCGGGCGCCGCGTTTCCGGAGCGCTTCACAGCTCCCCTCACGGGTGGCGTCCTCGCCTCGCTCAATGCGAGCGTCATCGCGCGCGGAGCGGCGGCCCTCGGCAGCTTTCCCAGCCTGCACGTCCTGAACACGCTGCTCCTTCTCGAGTACGACCGCCACGTCTGTCCCCTGCGCTTCCAGTTGATGCTCGTTCCCGCCGTCGGACTCGCGTTCTCGACGCTCTATCTCCGCCAGCACTACGCGGCCGATGTCCTGGCCGCCGCGGTCCTCTTCCTTGTCCTCCGCCGGGGGACTGCCCGATGAGAACAGCTCTCCGCCCATCGCGCCGGCGCCGCCGGTCGAGGATCTCTCCCGCGACCTTGCCGCTCGCGTTCAGCCAGGTTCGCGAGGATGCCCGGATCGATGCGGCGGCGCTGGGAGCACTGCCGCCGGGGGCGCGCGTCGCCCTGATTGCTTCGGGCGGTGACACCGCCGCCTGGCTGGTTGCCGGCGGCCGCGTGGGAATTCTTCACCTCGTCGACCTGAACCCCGCGCAGCTCGCGCTCACGCGTTTGAAGCTGCATTTGCTCGCGCGGGAAACGCCCCGGCGTCGCCGGGAGATCCTCGGGCACGCGCCGCCCCTGCGCGGGCGTCGCGGCCCGCTCCTCCGCGGACTCGAGCGCGAACTCGCTCTGCCGACGGGATGCTTGGGCCCCGCGGAGTACGTCGCGCGCGTCGGCCCGGATTACGCCGGTCGCTACGAGTGGGTTTTTGCGCAACTCCGCGCGGCGCTCGCGCCGTGGCGCTCGGAGCTCGAGGCATTGCTGGCGCTTTCTGATCCCGTAACGCAGGCGGCGGCGGTCGCGCCCGGTTCTCCGCTCGGAGACGAGCTTGCCACCGCGTTCGCCGAGGCGCTCAGCCTGGAGCAGCTCATTGCGCTCTTCGGACCTGAGGCGACGAGGAATCCGCGGCAGACATTTCACGCGCACTTCCTCGGGCAGCTCCGGCAGTGTCTCGGCTCGCAGCCCGCCCGGACCAATCCATTTCTCGCGCAGATGCTGCTCGGTCGGTTTGCGGAGGCCGGCGCCTATCCCTGGCTGGACGCGATCCCCAGCGGCCAGCCGCCGCTCCTGCACTGGCACGGACGCCCGATGGACGACGTCCTGGGAAACCTGCGCGCGGAGAGTCTCGATTTCGTGCACCTCTCCAACATTCTCGACTGGCTCCCGCCCGCGGCCGCGGCCCGGCTTCTGCGCGCCGTCTTCGCCGCGCTCCGTCCGGGCGGCCGCGTGCTCATCCGACAGTTGAACTCGACCCTCGATATTCCCGCCTGCGGCCCGGACTTTCGCTGGCTCCTCGAAGAAGCCGCGGCCCTCCACGCGCGGGACCAGAGCTTCTTCTACCGCGCGCTCCATCTCGCGGAGAGACCGCTGCCATGAAGATTCTCCGACTCCACGCCGCGGCGGCTCCTTCGCTCGGCGGAGCCCTCGAGGAATTCGAACGGCAGTTCGTCTATCCGCTCGGTCCCGGTCGCTCGTTCCGCATCTCCCACGGGACCGACTACGCCCGCTTCTTCCGCGCGATCGGGGGTGGGCAGGGCGTGAGCTTCGTCGCGGAGGACGCTTCTGGGGAAGTTCTCGGCACGCTCGGCGTGGCCTTGCGCCCCATGCAGTGGCCGGATGGTTCCACCCGTCTCGCGGCCTACGTCGGCGATTTGAAGGTCGTGCGCGACCTCCGTGCCGCGCAAACGCTGCTCCGCCTCGCGCTGGCCGCCTTCGCGTGGGGTCGCCCACTCGGGGCGGTGGCGGTTTACGGCATCGTGATGGATGGCACACCGAGCTCCCCCTCGAGCTATACGGGACGCTTCGGAATTCCCGCCTTCCAGTCGTTGGCCGGCCTGCGCGTTCTGCGCCTTCCCGTCGGCCCGGATTCCGGCGGCGCGATGGATGAGTCGATCGGCGCGCCGCTCCCGGAAGTGGAGGAACTCTACGCCAAGCTGAGCGCGCGGGTCCCCGCCTTCGCGCCGCTGGGAGGTGCGCCCGGACTTCGTTCGGCCATGACCCCGGTCGGTCTGCTCACGCCTGATCGCACCGCGTGCGGCGTTCTCGAGGACACGCGTCTCGCCAAGCGGCTGATCGGGAATGACGACGCGGAGATGTGCTCCGCGCACCTCTCGCATTTTGCGTGCACCCACCCCGCAGCCGGGCTCACCGTCATCCGCGAAGCGATGCGCCGGACGGCGCAAGGGGGGAACGCCTCGGCGCTGTTCGTGTCGATCCCGGCGAGCGATGAAGCGCTGCTTCAGCTCCTCCGCGCGGCCCAGCCGGAACTCGTCGACGCGCCCGCCACGATTTTCGGCGCCGGGCTGCCGTCCGACTGCGCCTGGAATGTCAGCACCTCGGAAATCTAACCCCATGATCACCACCCTCGAACCCACCGTTGCCCCCACCGCATCCCGCTCGGTCAGCCTCGCCCCCCGGATCAGCGCTCGCGCGCACGGCTTGCTCGCCGACGTGGGCATTTGGACAAACCCGTATCTCACTTCGCTGCGCAACGGAACGATGTCGCGCGCCGGATTCGCGCGCTCGCAGGCGCAGTTCTTTTTCGCGGTCGCGTTCTTCGCGCGCCCGCTCGCCGGACTGGTGGCGCGCTTGCCCGACTACGCCTCGCGGATCGATATCCTGCACAATGTCGTGGAGGAACACGGGGACTTCACCCTCGCGAAGAGCCACGCCGCCACCTTCGCAGAGTTTCTTCGGCGCCTCGGAGTCGATGCCGATCGCGTCCGCAGCGCGGGTCCGCATCCTGCGGTCAGCGCCTTCAACAGCGTGCTCTACTCCGCCTGCCTGCTCGAGGAACTCGAGGTCGGCATCGCGGCCGTGGGAATCATCGAGTACGCGTTCGCGACGATTTCCGCGCGGATCGGCGAGGCGGTCCTCGCCTCCGCTTGGGTCCCCGCGGGGCGCTTGGTGCATTACGGTCTGCACGCGGAACTCGACGTCCGCCACGCCGAGGAATTCTTCGCCATTCTCGAGCCGAAGTGGAGCGATCCCGCGTCGCGCGCCCTCATCGAACGCGGACTCGCCCTCGGCGCGCACGTCTTCGACCGGCTTTACCGTGAGCTGGCTCTGCTCTCGCAGGAGTGAGGGCGACGAGGCAGAGGCCGAGGGTGACGCCGCTGACGGGAAAATCCGGCCGGCGCTGGAGCGCATGCGTGACCCGCGTTAGCGTCCTGCATGAGCACTACGCGCGTCGCCCTCGTCACCGGCGGAAACAAAGGCATCGGACTCGAGACCTGCCGGCAGCTCGCCGAGCAGGGCATCACCGTCTTCCTTGGCTCGCGGGACGAGGCGCGCGGGGAGGCAGCGGCCGCCTCGCTTCGCCCCGGGAACCGCGACGTGCGGGCGATCGGCCTCGACGTCACGAGTGAGGCGAGCATCGAGGCGGCGGTCGGGCGGATCGAGCGCGAGGCGGGGCGGCTCGACATCCTCGTGAATAACGCCGGCGTCATGCGCGACGTGCGGGGAATCAGCGTGCTGGCTGCGTCGATCGACGACTGGCGCGCTACCTTCGAAACAAACCTCTTCGGGCTCGTCGCGGTCACCCGCGCCTGCATGCCGCTGCTCCGCCGGAGCCCGGCCCCGCGGCTCGTGAATGTGACGAGTATTCTCGGCTCCATCGCCACGCACCTCGATCCGACGTCGGCCATCTACGGCTCGCGCACCTCGGCTTACAACGCCTCGAAGTCCGCGGTGAACGCGTTCACGGTGCAGCTCGCCCTCGAGTTGAAGGACACGGCGTTCAAGGTGAACGCCGCGCACCCCGGCTGGGTGAAGACCGATCTCGGCGGCACCGAGGCCCCGCTCGATCCCGCCACCGGCGCGCAGACCAGCGTCGAACTCGCGCTCCTCGGCCCCGACGGGCCGACCGGGACGTATCGCTTCGGCGAGCGCATTCTGCCGTGGTGAGGGCGAAGCGGGAGGTCAGTGGTTGGGAGGGGTCTGGGAGGCGAGCACGTGTCGCCTTCCGCGACGCTCTCCTATTCTTCGACAGCGGCTGACCCCACATGCTCTACGATTTCGAACAATCTCCCATTATTATCCGCAGGGAAAAGTAGTTTCATACAAACGCTTCCTCCTTCTACGTTAACGAAGATTTCGTTAACGCCGTCGTTGTCCCTATCTTTGAAAATGATTTGAGGGTGCGAACCGCTAACTAACGGTCCACGGTGATTTTTGCCACGCCAGTCACGACGAAACTGAATGCTTGTATAGCTGGACGACATGCCTGAGCTCCGATAAATCTCCCAGGACACCCCATATTTTTTGAGCGGGTTCCAAACCGGCCTTTGCAGATACAGGCAAGACGAAATGACTATTGCAAGAAATACTGCGCAAGAAGCTGTAAATCTTAGAGTGAGAACATTGCGCATGTGGGCTCGTATCAATATAAGGTCGTTTCGAGGATGGTGCTAGAAATGTCACGCGTCCATCCCCCTTACCGCGTCGTCGATTTGACGCAACTTGCCATCGTCCGCGATTTCTGGCGCAACGATTTACTAAACCGTGTCGCGCCTCTCGTCCACCGCCTCATTTCCCGCTTTCTCGGGCCAGCCTTCGCCCGAATCGATTGCGCGCCACGGGCTCGAATCCATTCCCGGCGTAGAGCCCGATGACGCGCTCGTGGCTGGCATCCACCTCCAGATCGAGCGCGGCCCAGCCTCGCGCCTTTGCCTCCGCGATCACCGCCGTGAGCAGGCGTGTGCCCACCCCGCGGCCTCGCCATTCGGGCAGGAAATAAAATTCCTCGAGCCAGCCGCTCCACCCGCCGTGTTCGAGGCTCAGGATGCGCGCGGCATAGGCCACGCCCATCGGCGCTCCCGCACTCGTCGCGGTCAGGACGAACCCCTGCTCCGGATGCCGCGCCAAAGTGCGCAGGTTGGCGACGATGCGTTCCGCCGCCGACGGAATGGCATGTTCCCGGAACTGCGCTTCGAAAAGCGGGACCAGCCGCTCGGGATGAGCGGGATCAAACGGCGCCAGGGTGATCTCTTCCACGCGGGAAGCCTGCCCCAGCCGAGCCGGATTTCGAGCGCCGACGGCGCGTTTTCCCGACATCGGGCGGATCACCGGTTGCAACTTTCCTCCCGATTTCGGCATATCACTCCCGCGGGCTACGCGCGCCCGATCCCGCGCGGCCGCTGGCATGAATTCCTCCTTCTTCACCGTCGCGTTTCTCGTCTGGGGGATCTTGCTCTGCGCGCTGCTGACAGCGCTCGAGTTGCTCTGGCTGCGTGGGGCCTCCGGGATGTTTGCGTCCCGCCGAGCGTTCCTTTTCCTCACCGTCGTAAACGTGGCCTTCGCGGTCGGCGCGCTCGGCTTACTCGCGTCCTTCGGCGGCGCGTCGTTCGTGCTCTTTGTCTTCCCGGTCCCGATCCTCCCGGTGGGCTTCGTCCTGCTAAAAATGTGGGCCTATGGGAAGCTCCGAGCGTGCTCCGTCGGCGAGTCCGCACTGCCGCACCGCCGGCCCCGGCTGCTCGCTTTTTGCACGCTGTTCTTTCATCCGTTTGCCGCCTCGTTCGCGTGGGAGGCCTGCAGCGAATTCAATCCGACCCGGTCGAATCTGGAGTCCGCCATTCGTGAAGGTGCGACCGCGCGTCTGCGAGCGATGCTCTGGCTCAGCGTCAAGTTTGAGCCCGAGATGACCGCGCTGGTGAACGAGGCGATCCTGAACCGGAAGCTGGAGGCCGCTCGCGTCCTCCTCCGCCACGGCGCGGATCCGCGGCAGGAATACTGGCTGAACAAGGCGGATCGGCCGATGCTCTGGCTCCTCGTGAAATGGATGCTCGAGCAGGGTGTCCCGCTGAAGGAACTCAATCTTTCCCAAGCCCCGGTGCTCGCGGAGATCGTCGCCGGAGGGACGGTGGCCGATCTGCAATACTGCCTCGAGAAGGGCTTCCAGCCCGCGAAGGATTTCTACGTCGCGCACGCGGCCATCGAGGCGCAGACGGCGGGGGACGGCCTCGACCCAAATGCGGTCCTGCTGGAAAAATTGCGGCTCCTGCACGCGCACGGCGCGGATCTGAACGCCGGCGATCACTACCATTTCAATCCCCTCTTTACGCTCATGCGGAGGAAGGTGGATCGGGTCTCGGTGCTGACATTTCTGCTCGAGCACGGAGCGGACGTGAACGTGCGCTCCGTGAACGAAATGTATCCGGCGCGAGGCCCCGCGATTCCGCGGGGCATCACACCCCTGATGCTGGCGGCGCTCGACCATCATTCCTCATACGTGGACATCCTTCTCGCGAGCGGCGCGGACCGGAGCCTCCGCGATTCCTTGGGTCGGACGGCGCTCGACTACGCCGTCTTGTCGGGCGACGGAGAGGAACTCCAGCGCAAGCTCACTCCCGAACCACACTGAGCGTCAGGCACCGCCCGCCGGGCCTGCGGCTCTCCACCGGAGACCCACGAAAATCCGTTTTCGGCTCAGAATTGGCCGACGTACCCGTGCCTCGACCGTTTCTCGCACCTCTGGCGCGTCCGAGCGCGCCCGAAAACGACCCAAAAAGCGTCGTTTTTCGCGCTTTTTTGACCGAAACGGCGCCAAATCAGGCGCGCGCACGATATTTCTTCCACCCCGGTCTTTGCGACCTCTGCGTTTCTTCAGTCGCCCGCTCGCACATGCAGACATCCCCCGAGTCTAAGACCCTTGTGGCCGCGGTCGTCGTCGCATTTTTCACGACCGGGAGCTTTTTCCTCGATGGCGGAAGGATCGATTTTTACTACAAGCCAATGATCTGGGGATGGCTCACGTTGACCGCGTCCAGCTTTTTGCCGATGGCGGAATTCAGATTTGCACGAATCATCCGGGAAGTTTGGGGACTTCAGATCGTGATGCCCGTCGGGCTCTGCCACGCCGCGATGGTCTTGGTCTGGCTCCAGCATTGAACCACCCACTCCGGTGGAACCAGGCGCTCGAGCGAACTTCCTCGGCGGGCCGCGAAGCAACCCAAGGTCGAACTTGTTTTCCGGCTCGTCGTCGGCTCAGCTCGGGGCGTTAGTTCCCAGTCGACGCCCCAGATCATGGACCCACTTTTCGGCCGGCTGAGCTTAGTTCCCGTTAAACGTGACACGACCGCTATGCCAAACACTCAGTCACAAGCAAAGATTCTGGCGCAGGGAATTTACGAGATACGCCAGTTGCTTTCCGGTTATCTCGGGAGTCAGAATGCGGGCGACCCCGCTGTTCGTCGAGCAGCGCACTTGGCCTACGCACTGCACAACGAGGCACTCTTCACCATTGAGGGTAGCACTTTCGACGGCTCGATGGCCGTGGACAAGATTAGAGCAGTGGACAGGATGTTCGACGAGACTTTTGCCTCGCGCTTCGAGACCCATGTATCCACTGACGCGTAGACCAGGCACCGGAGTGAACCGTTTTGGGTCACTCTTCGCCTTGCTTTCTAACGGCTTCGCCGTCTCTCAGTCTTGATCGTTCGGCTCGCATCGAATCAACCGCATTATGAGCAAATCACCCCAAGAAATGAAGGCCACCATGATCGCGGGTCTGGCGGCCAAAACGGGCAAATCGCTTTCCGAATGGCTCGCCCTCCTGCGCGCGACGAAACTCTCCAAACACAAAGAATTCGTCACCCTGCTCAAGACGGAGCACGGCCTTACCCACGGCTTTGCCAACATGATCGCGCTCCAGGCGCTCGGCTCCGACAGCCACACCGACGAGGATACGGATGCCATGGTTGATGCCCAGTACGCCGGGGCCAAGGCAGCCTTGCGACCGGTTTACGAGGCGATCCTCGCCAGCGTCCGAAAGTTTGGCGCGGACATCGAGGTCTCGCCGAAGAAGTCCTATGTCAGCCTGCGCCGGGCCAAGCAATTCGCCCTCGTGCAGCCTTCTTCGAGCACTCGCGTCGATGTTGGGATCAACCTGAAGAATGTCTCTCCCGCAGGCCGACTCGAAGCTTCCGGCAGCTTCAACGCGATGGTGAGCCACCGCGTCCGCATCTCCACCCCGAGTGAAGTCGACAAGGAACTGGTGGGTTGGCTGAAGCGGGCGTACGAAGGAGCGTGATTCGACTCACGCGCTTGAACGAACGCCCTCCCGCAGCCCTTAACGAGATCGTCCGCCAAGATTGGGAATGAAAGCGACGAACACCGCCTTTCCCGAGATTGTTCTGCACGATGCGCGAATCGATTCGATCCATTCGCGGCCGTTGATCATCGAGATTCGCTTGCGCGAGGCATTCCTGAGTCCTCAGCATCCTGCGAACGACACGAGCGGTTGGCTCACGGTGACTCCCGCGCTGCTCTCGTTCTCCGGCGTCACTCGCACTGAAGCCCGGTTCTGGCACGACCCGTCTCGGGAGTGGCGGCCCCATCCCGACATCTGCGCCGCGATTGAGGGCGACATTCTCGAATCCGAGTTCTGTACGTTCGACGGAGACGCTCATTTTCTTCTCACCGGTTTCCGCGCGCCCGGCTATACCGAGTGGCGCATCTTCACCCGGACCTTCGAGCTCTCCTGGAACGCCGACCATCCCTACTCATGAACAAGAACGCGCCTCCGCTCGCCCACTGTGACATGGTGATGAAAGGCGGCATCACCAGTGGCGTCGTCTACCCGCGCGCCATCGTGAAGCTGGCGGAGAAATTCGTTTTCAAGAATCTGGGTGGCACTTCGGCCGGTGCCATCGCGGCGGCCGCAGCGGCGGTGGCCGAGCGAACGCGGGGTTCGGCGAAGGGCGGGTTCCGAAAGCTGGCGGGATTGCCAGACCTCCTGATCGCGAACCCCGCTGGAGCCGGAAGCAATCTCTTCCGCTTTTTCCAGCCGGAAGCCGCGACGGGCCGCCTGTTTCGTCTCGCGATCTCAGCGCTCACTCCTCCGGCCGAGCGCACCACCGCCGCCGGAGAAGCGGTGAGCCACCCGAATCAAACGCTCGGATCGGTGCGCCGGGTGGTTCTGACCGCGCTTTCGGAATACCCCGGTGCCGCCTTCCTCGGCGCTTTGCCGGGGCTGGTCTACGGGCTGGCGACCGGTTCCGAGAGCGAGGGTTCATTTTTCCTCGCGAGCATCGTCGTGGCGGCGTTCCTGGGCCTGCTCGGGGTCGCGGTCGGGCTCGTCATCGCGATCGGTCGGGACTTGAGCGGCGCGCTTCCGCAGAATTTTTACGGTTTGTGCAGCGGAATGGGGCCGATGCCCGCAGACGCGACGGGCAGCGAAACCGCCAGTGCCGCGCAACTCGCGCTGACCCCGTGGCTGACCCAGTATTTCGACGAGTTCTTCGCCGACGCTCCGCTCGGGCATCCGGTCACGTTTGGTGATTTGTGGGACACGGCCGACCCGGACAAACCCCGGCGGGTGAATCTCGAAATGATGACGACCTGCCTGACGCACGGTCGGCCGTACCGCCTGCCCTTCCGGAATGACAGCGGAGCGCACGAGAACGGGCTCTTCTATTTTCGAGAGGAAGAGTTCCGGCGCTTTTTCCCCGCGTCGATCGTCGATTGGATGATCGCGCATCCGCGCGCGACCCGCGACAAACCTCGACGCGACCGGCTGCTGGAGGCTGGTTTCTTCCCGCTCCCCGAACCGGCCGATCTCCCCATCGTCGTCGCCGTGCGGATGAGCCTGAGCTTTCCGGTCCTTCTCAGCGCGGTGCCGCTCCACGCGATCGACCGGAGTCGGGACGAGCTCGCCGAAAACCCCGAGCGCTGCTGGTTCACGGACGGCGGGGTCTGCAGCAATTTTCCGCTGCACTTCTTCGACAGTCCGCTCCCCCGCTGGCCGACGCTCAGCCTCGATCTCGTGGACCGCCCGCGCGGGACGCCGGCGGTCGAGCTCGCCCAGCCGGAGATGGCGGCGGACAACAACAGCCGGATCTTCGCGAGTTGGAATCGCTTCGAGATTGAGGAGTCGGTCGATGCCACGACCGGCAGCCCGGGCCCGGCGCGGCAGAAGTCGGGCTTGGAGCGGCTGCTGGCGTTTGGCGGAGCCTTCGTGAAAACGATGCAAAACTGGACCGATTCCACCCAGGCCGGGCTGCCCGGCTATCGCGATCGGATCGCGGGGATCAAGCTCACGCCAGACGAAGGCGGCTTGAATCTGAACATGCCGTCCAAGCTCATTGGAGACCTGACGGTTCGCGGAGCCGCGGCCGCCGACGCGTTCATCGAGCGATTCGCCCCACCACCTCCGCCCGCTGCTCCGAGCCCCGGAGCCGGAAAGCCCGGACCGGTTCCCTCGGCCCTCCCAGCCGGACCCGAGAACGACATGGACTGGACAAACCACCGCCGCGTTCGCCTGCGGTCGGGCTTCGCGTCGATCGAGAAATTTCTCGAGCGAATCGATCAGGCCTGCAGCGGGGCGCTCCAACCGGGAGACCCTTCCTATGAGGACCTGATCCGTGCCATCCACGGGAGTGGGGGTGGATACCCGTGGAAAAACGTCGATCAGCGCGACCGCGCCCTCGCCGTGCTGAAGGCCCTCCGCGCCGCGTCAAACGCCCCCCCATCGGCCTCCCTTAATGACGATGCCCCGAACCCCCGTCCGGAACTCCGCCCGCGACCGCCTTTGTGAGCGGGTCGTGGTGTCGTTACGCGTTGATCGCGTATCCCGTAGCCGAACCATGAACAGCATCGAACCGCCCTGCACATCAAAGCTACGCTCAAGTCGATTGGGCCGCCGCCTCGCGCGCGGTCTGGCCTTCGGTCTGCTGGCCCTCGTCGCTCCTTGCCTCGCCGGTGAGCCCCGCAGCTTCTACGGCACGTGGGTGCCACCGGCGTCGTTGCAGCCGTTCTGGTCGCCCATCTCGGATTCGTGGTGGCAGAAGGGCGCCACTCCCAAGCTGACTCGGCGTTGCCGCGATTTTGCCGAGCACCACAACCCCCGCGAAGTCATCCCCGAGATGATCGCCGACCTCCGGGCGCATCCGTCCGAGGTTCGCTGGTTCGTCTATTTGCACATCATGCAAAGCTGGCCCAAAGCGCGGGTTCTTGCGGTGCTCCGGCCCTTTCTGCGGTCGTCCGACGAAGAGATCAAGCATCTCGCCCACGAGTTCTACGCCGACATCGAGTAGCGGCTTTCGGACTTCGAGCCCGTGGCGGGCGCATCTCAGCCCCATTCATCGGCGGCGGTCTGGGGCGGTTCGCTTCCTCGCTCGAAGCCACACCGCCGGGCAATCTTGGTTCGGGGTCGTTCACGGGTCACAGGCCACAAGGTTGGCGCAAAATGAATCGTCTGCGGTAATTCCAGACCGTCTATACGCGCGATCCACCCCTGTGCGGCGAACGGTTTAAGACGAGCGCACTCCATCTACGAATTTCCCTTTATGTTTACGCGCTGCCTTACCGCCTTTCTCGCGTTCGCTTTCTTTGCGGCGGCCGTGAGCGGACGCGATGACGTCGCGAACCGCGAGATTGAAGCCGTTCTTGGCGCGATCGCCCGGTCGGACGCGCAGTTCGTCCGGAACGGTTCTGCGTACCCCGCGCCGGAGGCCATCGCCCATTTGCGGATGAAGCTGAACTACGCCGGCGAGCGCGTAAAAACGGCCGAGGATTTCATCGAGGGAATTGCTTCGAAAAGCTCCATGTCGGGCAAGCCGTACCTGATCAAAAAGCCGAACGGCGAATCAGAACCCGCCGGGCCTTGGATGCTGCGGGTCCTAGCGGCGTATCGGGCCGGCGGGAAGAGCTGAGGCGGGTGAAGCATAGCTGCCGCGTGTAAAAAATCCGGAAAATTAGCAAACGTGATCGCGCGGAGATCAGGATGTGAGTCGATGATCGATGGCGCGAATTCCACCGCCCCTACCGGGGCGGGTGAAAATTTTCTTGGTTGACCGGTGGCTCACGCACACCTGCTAATTTCTACGGGCCCTCCGGGTCAACATTCGCGGTCGATTTGGTCCGATGGATGAAGTCTCTCCGTGCAACGACCGAAGCCACCTTGGTCGAGGTCCCTCAGCTCGTGCGCGACATGGAGGGAACCATCCCGCCCGATGAGCGCATCGGAAGCCGTTTCACGATTGAGCACGGCTTGTTCGCGGCATGGAGGTCTGTGCTCTGCCGTTGGCCATTCCGCATTACAAATGCACGGGCTCTCCAATCACTTATCACGTGTCTGCGTGAACCTCCTGAAACAAATGGCAGGAGACGCCAAGCTCGAGGCCGCACCCTCACCGTGCTGAAAGCTCTCAGCGCCGCGTCACACGCTCCGTCATCGGCCTCGCTCAATCACGGTGCCCGAAGCCCCGCCGGGACTCCGCCCGCGCTCGCCTTGCTGAGCGGGGAACGCGGTGGTGACCGGATCCGGACAAATGCGGCTGGTCGCATTGCAACCCGACTGCTTGTCACATATCTGAGAGGCCGGGCGTGCCGGGTGAATCCTATGAGTATCAGAAGAGTCGTGCCAAATATCCAATCCGAGCGAATGGATGAGAGCCGGAAGTTCTACACGGAGTTCTTGGGCTTCGAGATCGCGATGGATCTGGACTGGATTGTGACGCTTTCCTCGCCCAGTAATCCCACGGCCCAGATTTCCCTCCTTCGTGGACCAGCGCCGGCGGCACCGCAGCCTCATCTGTCGCTCAGTATCGAGGTCGCTGAAGTCGACGCGGTGCATGCCACGGCCTTGGCGTTGGGCATTCCGATCGTGTACGCGCTAACGACGGAACCTTGGGGCGTCCGTCGCTTTCATGTCACGGACCCGAATGGCGTAGTCATCAACATAATGAGTCACCACAAGTGATCCGGCCTCGTCAACGACGCCCGCGGATAGGGGCCGTCACCTTGGCCGCGGTCGCTAAGCGTGGGTCGATTGAACGCTGAGCGCGTCTTTCCCAGGCTTCCATTATGGACAACCGATTTTATGCGTTCGTCGCGGGTGACACCGGCCCGTGGAACATTACCTCCATCCAAGCCGTCAGCGGGCAATCGCTTGAGACTGCGGCGCGCCTCGACGTTCAAAACGCCCATCTGCCAGCGTCTCCCCTGGCCTCACGATGGGTGCTGCGGGGCGTCACCAGCAATCAGCGTTATGTCACGCGACCGGAGCAAGCCTCTCTCGTCGCGATCCAGGCCGGGCTTGGCCGACCGGAGTCGACGTGCGCCGCCCTGATCCCGATTACGAAGTCCGCTGCCAGGTGGACTCTCACCCAGGACGAGCGGCGCGAGATCTTTGAGGAGCGCTCCTCGCATATCGGCACGGGGCTGCGCTACTTGCCAGCCATCGCGCGCAAACTGTATCATTCCCGAGACCTCGGAGAGCCATTCGACTTTCTGACCTGGTTTGAGTATGCGCCAGCAGACGCCACGGCATTCGAAGACCTCGTGGCGGCACTCCGCGTCACCGCAGAATGGAAGCACGTCGAGCGCGAAGTGGATATCCGACTCATCCGACATGACGACCAAGTGGCCTGACGAGGCGATGTGGGTCGCTGATCGTCGCAAATGAACGACGAGCCGCATTTACCTCACGGCGCGGCGTGCGCGGTGGCCAGAGTTCCACCGCCCCTGCCGGGGCGGGTGACGAACGGTTGGTTGACCGGTGGCTGACGCGCACCGGCTAATGTCTGGTGGCCCTCCGGACCAAAATCCCCGGCGTTGTTCGTGCGCCATTTGTGTCGAGAACCAACACATTTCAGCCCAACCAGGGAGTGCAACCGCTGGCTCTCCACGTCGAGGACGCCAGGCGGATCTTGGTCGAGATTGATACGTTCACCGGCGAACCAGGATCTGACTCCGGACGAGACGCTGGCATTCTCATGACCGTGAAGTCATGCTGTAGGTTGATGGAGATTGCCGATGGAACCTGATCACCGGGAAATCCGCGAGGTGCATTCGACCTGGATCGAGGCCGTCAATGCCGGCGATCTCGGTCGCTTGCTTACGTTGATGACGGGCGACGTCGTCTTTCTCAATCCCGGCCACGCGCCGTTCGGCCGGGATGGATTTTCCGCCACCTTCTCGGCCGCGCAGCAGCAGATCTTCATCCATTGCACGAGCGAGTTGGAAGAAGTCGTGGTGGTCGGCGAGGTCGCGCACGCCTGGAGTCGGGACGCGTTGACCGTCACCCAGCGCGCCAGCGGGGAGGCGACGCAACTCGCCGGGCATCGTCTCACGGTCTACCGCAAACAGTCTGACGGCCGCTGGCTCCTTGCCCGCGATGCCCACACTTTGTCGCCGGTTGCTCGCCCTGCCCAGCTCGGTCTATGACTGGTTCCGCAGGCCTCGCTCGCCTCTCGTCAAACGATGAACTGCGGCATCTGGTTTGTCGCGACCACTCCGTTGAGATTCGGGCAGTTCCGTAATCCCCGCGCATACCGCAAATGGCCGACCGTTCCGTCTCAATCCGCATTGCTGCCGGCGGTGAAACTTTGGTCGAGTTCCCGGCAGAGCATGTCGCCATCAGATTGGACCTCGTCCAGGTCGGCCCAAGGCTTTTTCGCATCGGAAGTGTTCCCATCATGGTTGAGGCCGCCAACTTTGGCGATGTGATCGAGGTTGAGTCCCGTCCAGGCGGCAGCCTCCGTTTCACGCGGGTCGCCGAGGCAGGTGGATGGTGCACGTACGACTTCGTGCGTTCCGTGGAGTTACTGAGGTCGCCACGGATCACCGCGATCCAGGACCATGTCCTTTCACTCGGCGGTTATTGGGAGCAAGTATTCGGCGGTGTCCTCTTTCTCTGCCTGCCGCCCACATCGAACTACGACCCAACCGAAGACATCCCGCGTGAAGGCTGAAAGAAACTTCTGCTCAGAATCCACTTCAGGAACACGCGTGGCGGTCACGGCTGCTGCTGCCATCGCCGACTTACTGCCCGTCGCGCTGGCACTCGCACCGATTTCACGGTCGCGACGCCTGCGGTCGCTCCGCCCATGAAGTCGCTCGCGATCGTGACCCTTCTCGTGCTCTTCGGTTCCACCGGCCTCGCCGGGGAATCAGACGAATCCGGCGCTGAGCCGAAGCCGCCCGCGCCCTTCCCGGCCCGCCATCACGACTACCAGATCTTACCGCGGAGCATTTCGCCCGATCATCAGTTTGCGTTCATTTACCCGAAACGCTCGCGTCTCTACCAACTGCCGCGGATTCGCCTCTATCTCATCGCGCTCCAGCCCTTTCGCGTCCTGTCAGAAATCCCAATCCACGGCAGAAGTCTGGTAGCCAACGCGCATGGCTATTGCGCTTGCGACTGGACGGCGGATTCCTCCGCCGCCGTGTTCGTTGTGGGAACGAAGTGGGGGCCAGACCAAGTTTGGTTGGCTCGGCTCCACGACCGCGAGCTCACAAAACTGGCCGACCTCACCCGCGCCGTCCGACGGCACGTGACGCCGGACTATGAAAAATCCCACGCCCGGAGATTCAATGAGTTCCACGATTTCATTTTTCAGAGCGACGATCAATGGACCGTCACCGCTGGCGGGGAAGTTACTTCGCAGCGTGGTTGGGACTTGGATGGCGCCGGTCACGTTGTCATCGACACCGTCTGCACAACCGACCCGAAAGAGATCGAGCCGAGACGCTGGGCGGTGCGGTTTGAAGGCAACTGGGAGATCGCCAGCGGGAGGTTTACCGAGACGACCCTCACTCGGATCCGACGAGGGCCGTAACGATGCGCCGCAGCGAACCCTCCGGGCGTTTCTCGCGTCCTGCTTGGGCAGAATCCCCGCCACTCATTGCGTATTCGCCAGCGGATCGCCCGAGGTGAAGCCGGTGGCGGGGGAATAGGTCACGATCAGGGCAGGGCGGTTCCCGGAGGCGATGGCGTAGTTCGCGGTGGTGTTCGCCACCGAGCTGTTGCGGGTGATGGTGTTGCCGCCGTTGACCAGATCCACGGCGATGCCGCGGCCCAGGTTATTATTGGAAAAGCATCGATCCACCCGCCCGCTGGAGCTTGTCAGGCGGATGCCGCCCGAGGTGGCGGCATTGCTGGCGGATCCATTCAGACAGACCGTGCAGTCGGAGATGTCCACGAAACTTCCACCGCGGATGCCGTCGCCCAAGTTCGCGAGGCAGTTGTTGCCGACAATGCGGACGGAGGCGCCGTTGGTGACGATGCCTGAGCCGGCATTCTCCGACGCGATGCAGGTGGAGACGATCGAATTGTAGTCTGCCTGAATGCCATCGCCGCCGGGGTTTCCCTGCACGACGCAGCGGTCGACGATCGACTCGTTCAGGACGAGGAGCGACGGAGAGGTCGCGGAGCCGCAGACGAGAAAGGTGCAGTTTCGCACCGAGGCAAACGGGCCGGCGGCGGCCCCGCCACCCGCGCAGTGGCTGATGATCAGGCGCTCCAGTCGCGTGGCGCCGTTCACTCCCGCATTGATGCCAAAAAGGGGAAAATTGAAAATGGTGCCATTCGAAACGGACAGGTTGCTGACCTGCGGCGCGTTGATCCCGGTGAGAGCACCGTTGATGCCGGTGAGGGTAAATCCGTTGAGATCGATCGTGACGTTGCTGATTCCGTTCGTGACGCCAATGGCGTTTTTTCCGATCACGCCGGCGATGTTTCCGGTGAGGTAATAGGAACCCGACTGCGAAATGATGTAGCGGTTCGCGCTGTCACCCGGCAGGGATTGGATGGGCGTGCGCGCCTCGATTTGGTCGAGCGTCTTCATCGAAGCCACCGGCGCTCCGGGAGGTGGCGTCAGAGATCCCTGGGCAAGAACCGTGGCGGCGTGGCAGGCGAAGAGGGCGGAAAGGAGGAGAGGTCTCATCGGGGTGGCGTGGATGAACCGCTCCCATCGCGGCGGCGGAGAGCGAGAGGTTCGCCGGTACTTACGCGGTGTGGGGGAGTTGGTGGCAAGGTTTCGCAGCGGACCGCGCAGCATCCCGACAGATTCCCAAGGCACGTCTCCCGCCGAGGCGCAGAGGCGCAGAGGTTTTGGGGCGTCGGTACTCGGTGAGATCGGTGAGATCGGACACGGGACGGATGGGACCGATGGGATGGATGGGATGGATGGGATCTCCCAGTTGCGTCTGCGCGCTTTCGTTCCGAGGCTACTTCTCCGCCGGGAGCTCCAGCGCGGGCAGATTGCTCTTCTGCAGCTGGGCGTTCAGCGCGGTGAGATCGTCGGCGACGATGGCACGCCAGCGGGCGAGGACGGACGGGGCCGCGGCGAGAGTTTCGACCGCGAGTTTCTGGACGAAGGGGGTGGGGGCGGCATCGACATCCTGAATCATTTCGAAGAGCTGCCCGACCTGGTTCAGCAGATGCAGGCTGTGCGGACTGCTCCGGCGGCCGCGGGTGGGTGGCGCCAGGGCCTCGAGCTTCTGCGCGAGCGTCGCGAGCAACGGCTCCGCCGCCGAGCTGGCGGCTCGCTTCTGCTCCTCGGGGAGTTTTTCCACCAAGGCTTCGTACTGCCGGCCGACGGGGGAAAGTTGCGCGCGCAGCTCGGAAAGCTGGCGCGACAGCTCGAACTGGCGGGCGAGATCGGCGGGCGTCGCTTTGACGCGCGGGTCCATCTTTACCGCGAGCGGCTGGCGCAAGCTCTGTCCATTCACCGTGAGCACGACCGTGTACGCACCGGGCGGTACCCAGGGTGAGGTCGCCGCGGGCGCGGTGTTTCGATAGATCGCGGTCATGGGATATTCCGCGTCGGCGCCCGGCTGCGGCGCGAGATGCAGATCCCAGAGGAAACGATGCAGGCCTTTCACTGCGCGCAACGGCTGCGGCGGGCGCACCCAATAGCTCGGGATGCGCAGCTTCGATTCATCGAGGACGGGGAGGGGATCGGTGCTCGCGTAGCGGCGGATCAGGCCGCCTTTCGCGTCCTGAATCTCGAGCGTGACCGGACCGCTCGCGTCCTCCGGGAGGAAGTAATCGATCATCGCGCCATCGGGGGGATTCTCGCCCGCGGGTTCATCGGGCGGCAGCGGCGTGTCGGTGTTCATGCTCCAGCGCACGCGCAGCGCGACCTGCGGCGGAAAGAGGGTCGTCGCGGTGGGGACAGACGCGAGCTGACGGAGGGGCGAGAAATTGTCGAGAATCCAGAATCCGCGCCCGTGCGTGGCGATGGCGAGATCGTCGTCCTTGATGATCAGATCGCGGACCGAAGTCGCCGGCAGGTTTAAGCGCAGCGGCTGCCAGTGCTCGCCGTTGTCGAAGGAGACGTGCACGCCGCGTTCCGTGCTGGCGAAGAGCAGGCCGCGACGACGCGGATCTTCGCGCACGACGTTGACGGTCTCGCTCGCAGGGATGCCGCGGACGATTTCCTGCCACGTGCGACCGGCGTCGTCCGTGCGGTAGATGTGTGGCCGCAGATCATCGAGTCGCAGGGTGTTCACGGCGGCGAAGGCGACCTTCGCGTCAAAGTGGCCGGCTTCGATGAGCGAGACTTTTTGCCAGGGCGTGAGCACGGGCGGAGTCACGTTGGTCCACTGCTTCCCGCCATTGGTGGTGAGATGAATCAGCCCGTCATCGGTCCCGGCCCAGATCCGGCCGACTTCGAGCGGTGAGGGCGCGACGGTGTAGATCACGCCGCGGCGTTTCCCTTCGACGGCGGCCTCGGCCCGATATTTCCCGACGCTCGCCGGCACTTCGTAAGTCGGGCGGCTGAGGTCCGGACTGATCTGCTGCCAATTCTGGCCGCGGTCGCGCGTCTGCCAGAGCGTGTTTCCGGCGAAGAAGAGGAGATGCGGATCGACCGGGGAGAAGACGATCGGTTGCGTGCGGATCATCCGGAAGTCCGGCGACGGCAGCGGAACGGGAAGAATGCTCTGCGCCTGGCCGGTGCGCCGATCATAGCGCGAGAGCTTGCCGCCGTAGACGATGTCGGGATCGAGCGGATCGGCGACGACGTAGCCGTACTCCTCCGCCGCGACGGGATGCCAGTCGCGGAAGGTGATCGCGCCGTCATTGCCCCGGCTGGCGATCCCCACGGACCCGCTCTCCTGCTGCCCGCTGTAGAGCCGGTAGGGGAACGCGTTATCGGCGCTCACGTGATAGAGCTGCGCCGTGGGCTGGTTGTACCAAGAGCTCCAGGAGGCGCCGCCGTTCACCGTGATGACGGCACCCTGATCGCTCCCGAGCAGGACGATCTCTGGATGGTTCGGATTGATCCAGACGTTCTGGTAGTCATCCCCTCCCGGGGCGCCTCGCCAGGCGAGCCACGTCCGGCCTCCATCGGTGGACTTCCAGCAGACGACGCTCGCGGAGTAAACGATCTGCGGATCGGTTGGGTCGAAGCGCACGACCGGCAGATCACCGCCGCCGATCCCGGCCGCGGGCCGCGGATCCTCCGTGGCTTTCTGCCAGGAAGCGCCGCCGTCGTCTGAGCGGAACAGATCCGAACTGCGGGCCGTGCGAACAGCCGCGCAAAGCGTCTGCGGGGAGCTCGGGGCGAGCGCGAGATTTGCCTGGGCGATGCCTTCAGGCAGACCCTGAGTGAGGCGCGTCCACGAGGTGCCGCCGTCGGTCGATTTGTGAATGCCGCCGTTCGTTCCGCTCCAGGCGCCGTTCTCCCATGGGCCTTCGCGCGATTCCCAGAGCGCGGCATAGATGATCTCCGGATGCAGTGGATCGATCAGCACATCGGCCGCGCCGGTGTTTTCGTCCTGATAGAGGATTTTTTCGAGGGTCTTTCCGCCATTCAGCGAGCGGAAGACGCCGCGCTCCTCGTTCGGACCGTAGGGATGTCCGGCGACGGCGACGAAAAGGCGGTCCGGGTTTTTGGGATCGACGGCGATCTGCGCGATCTGCTGGCCATCGCGGAGGCCGAGATGCGTCCACGTCTTCCCGGCATCGAGCGACTTGTAGAGTCCATCTCCGACCGAGAGATCGGGCCGATGCAGGCCTTCGCCGCTGCCGGCGTAGATCACGTTTGGATCCGAAGGTGCGACCGCGAGCGCGCCGATCGAGGCGCTGGGCTGGTCATCGAAGATCGGCTGCCAGGTGCGGCCCGCGTCGGTCGTTTTAAAGACGCCGCCGTTTACCGGCGCGAGGTAGAAGACATTGGGCTGCGAAGCCACGCCGCAGACCGCGCGCGTCCGACCGCCGCGAAACGGTCCCACATTGCGCCAGCGGAGCGCCGGTCCGAGCTCAACCGGGACCTGCGCGTCGGCGACGGTGGGGACGAGCGCGAGGACGAGAAGCAGGAGACGGGGACTCATGGGCCGGAAGAATGCGCGAGGCTCCGGCCACGCGCGAGCCATGTTCGCACGGGCGGCCTCGCCCAGACCCGATCGGGACGGGGGGATTTTCTGGGTCAGCCAACGGTGGGGGAGCTTTTTCTGGGGAGGGGGAAGCAAGTGCGACGGAATCTCCGGCCGCAATCCGAGCTGATCAGCACGGTTGGGATTCCAGGTAACTGTCCCACGGCAAAAGGTAAGCAGAGGGGCAACCACTCTACCGTTTCCGCCATGAACCGTCTTTTCTCGCTTCTCCTGCCGGTCACGGCGCTCTGCCTCCCGTTCCTCACCGGCTGCAATCGCGTCACGGCCGAAAACGTGGCGCGCGTGAAGCCTGGCATGTCGGCGGCGGAGGTGAAGGAAATCATGGGTGACGCGATGGGCACCTCGACCGGGGAAAAATCGCAGACGTTCAGCTACCGCTCGGACAAGCTCTGGGTTTTCGTCGAATGCCGCCGGGGGAAGGTCGCCAAGGTCCTCACGCGCGAGGCGAGCCGGGACATCGTGCCGCCGGCGCGGAACACGATGCCCTCGATCGATCTGACGCTCGACAGTCTCAACGCGCAGCTGAACGCGGTTCTGAAGGAGGGCGGCACCGCCGCCCTCGCGGAATGGATGAAGCGCGAACTGGTTCCCGGCCGCCCGGCCAAAGCTTCGGGCGGAAGGGAAGTGCTCGTCGCCGACAGCGCGCTCGCGCCTCTCGATGCCGACGGCTTCGCCGACTTTTCCCGCGCCGTGGTCGCGCCGACGACGGATGAGCACATCTGGTTCAGCAAGTTCTCGACCGCCGTGATCATGTCTTGGAACGAGACGAATCCTCCGGTGCAACTGCACGTCTTGGTGACCCGCTGATCGGTCGCGGCGCTTCGTCCTGGACCGTGCCTGGTTACGGCGGCCCGTACCTTGGCCCGTCTCCCGCTCCGTCGCCCGGTCCTAAACGCTCCGACTCCCGTCGGACGATGGATCGCCGTCCACAGTTCCCGGTTCCGCCGCAGACTCAGGCTCAGGCTCAGGCTCAGGCTCAGGCTCAGGCTCAGGCTCAGGCTCAGGCTCAGGCTCAGGCTCAGGCTCAGGCTCAGGCTCAGGCTCAGGCTCAGGCTCAGGCTC
>JBBQFQ010000013.1:0-97407 GCA_038322235.1 Chthoniobacterales bacterium | reverse complement strand
CGCGGCCTTTCTGCCCAAAGCCAAAGCCCTCTTGCAACGCGCCATCGCCCTGGGCAAAACCCGCGGACTGCCCTCTTTCGCTCCCACGACTTTCACCCAAGCCCGCGCCGCTCTCGACGAGGAAGCCGCTGCCTTGTTCGCACTGCCTTGCCCCACGCGCCAGGAGGAGGTCGTCTGCAAACGCTTGAGCCAGCAGCGCGACCACCTCTTCACCTTCCTGGATCACCCCGGCATCGACGCCACCAACAATCTCGCCGAGCGCCAACTGCGGCCCGCCGTCATCGCCCGCAAGCTCTCCTGCGGCAACAAAACCATGGCCGGCGTGCGCACCTTCCAGATCCTGGCTTCTCTCGCCGCCACCTGCGCGCAAACCAACACCAGCTTTATCGACTGCGTCGCCCAGTGCGTCCCACTCGACTCCAGCTAAAGAAATTTAGGCACCAACACCGCGGGTTCCCGCAATCGCTCAATCGCGAGACGCTAAACACATACATTCCTCCGGAATGAAGAACCAGGACAGAACCCGCGCGACCCATCCCGCATTGATCCGAAAGTGATCTTATCTTGGCGCCATTGAGGTCTGAGACGAATGGCGCTAAGATAGGCGGGTTTTGATCGGGAGAACGCAGGTGCGCGGTCTCATCCTGCACGACGCCCGGAAGGTCGTGGCGCAGGCCGAGGCGGTGCTCGGGTGAGGCGGGATCAGGGAGCGTCACTCCTCCAATCGTCAAAAATTTCGCGCGAGGAAATGACGGAGCCCGCGGAGGTCGATCTCGGAGTTGCGGATCCTTCGTCGGCCGCTTACGCATTCGCCATGAACAAGCCAGTCGCTTGGGCCTGTCTGCTCCTGGCGCTTCCGCTGCTCCCTTCATCAGGCAGCGCCGCGGGCGAGGTCAATCCGGTGTCGCCCGATGGCCAATGGCGCTACGAGTGCGTCGACGGCCACTGGCCGGAAATTCAGCAGACGAGCACCGCGAAACGGGTCCTGGACCTAAACGGTGACGGGCGTTCCGTGCCCCACCCGGACGGCAAGGAAGTGTTCTGGGCGCCAGATTCAAAACGTTTTGCCTTCAATTACAGCCCGCCGCACGTGCCCCACAGCACGTATGTCACGACCGCGTTTTATCAGCTCCGCGGTGAAGAGTGGTTCCTGCTCCGTTCTCCCATCGACGAGGACTCGGTGCAGAAGTCCTTCGCCGCACTCGCCAAACATCTTCCCAGAGGAGTCCGGCCGCCGCGTCTCTGGCGGGCCGATTCTTACCGGCTCGTCTTCAAAGTGCGCAGTTGGACGGATGATGACACCGCCATTCTTTACGTCTACACCGCCGGGACGAGCCCGGGCGGAGGCGACTCGCCCACCGCCTTTCTCTTCACCCTCAATTTCGATCTCGCAGGAAAGTGCAAGATCACCCGCGCGCAAAAGATCGCGCCGCAGGACCTCGACCAATAGGGGTGGCCTGATGAGATCAGGCAGCGCGTCGGGAAAGCGCCGCCCGGCTCAAACCCGCATCACTTCCGCTTCCTTGTGGGCGAAGTGGTCGTCGATGCTCTTGCCGAATCGGTCGGTGAGCTTCTGGGCCTCGGCTTCGAAGTCCTCCAGTTGGTCCTCGCTGATGGCGCTGTCCTTCTTCGCCTTCTTCGCGGCCTCGATGCCGTCGCGACGGTGGCCGCGGATCCGCACGCGCGTCTCCTCCGCCATCCCCTTCAGCGCTTTCACCAGATCGCGCCGGCGCTCCTCGCTCAACTCCGGGATCGGCAGGCGGATGATCTTGCCGTCGACCATCGGATTGATGCCCAGACGCGATTCCTTCAGCGCCTTCTCGATCGCCTTCGTGGTGGTGCCGTCGAACGGCTGAATGACGAGCAGGCGCGCCTCGGGGGTGGTGATGACGGCAAGCTGCTTGAGCTTCATCATCGAGCCATAGGCTTCGACATCGAGATTCTCCACGAGCGCGGGGGAGGCCTTGCCGGTCCGCACGCTGTTGAACTCGTGCATCATGTGGTTCACGGCCTTCTCCATGCCTTCTTCCATCTCGAGCAGGGCAACTTCAGGATCCATAGGGGCGATGTCGTTGGGGGGGGTTGGGGAAGTCGCAAGGACGGGCGTTCAGTCGCCAGTGACGATGGTGCCGACAGCCTCGCCCATGACGGCCCGGAGGATGTTATCCGGCCGGCCCATGTCGAAGACCACGATGGGCAGCTTGTTATCCATGCAGAGCGAAAAGGCGGTCGAATCCATCACGTTGAGCCGCTTTGTCAGGCACTCGACGAAGCTCACGCGTTCGTAGCGTTTGGCGTCGGGATGCTGCGCCGGGTCGCGGTCGTAAATGCCGTCCACTTTTGTCGCCTTCAGGATGACCTGTGCGCCGATTTCGCTCCCGCGCAGCGCGGCGGTCGTATCGGTCGAAAAATACGGATTCCCCGTCCCCGCGACGAAAATGACGACGCGATTCTGGGCCAGATGCGCGGTGGCGCGGCGGAGGATGAACGGCTCGGCGACATTCTTCATCTCGATCGCGGTCTGAACGCGCGTGATGACACCGATCTGTTCGAGCGTGCTCTGCAGTGCCATGCCGTTGATGACGGTGGCGAGCATGCCCATGTAATCCGCGGTGGTGCGATCCATCCCGCGGTGGGCGGCGGCGAGTCCGCGCCAGATGTTGCCGCCGCCGATGACGACGGCGACCTGCACGCCGAGGGCATGCACGGCCTGGATCTGCTTCGCGATGGAAAGGACGATCTGTGGACTGATGTTGTCCTTGCTGCCGACCTCGCGCAGCGCTTCGCCACTGATCTTCAGCACGATCCGCTGATACTTGGGCTTTCCGTCGAGGGGGGCTGCGTCCGGCATGGGGCTAAAGGTATCGGTGGGGACGGGCGCGGAAGCAAGCGGGGTGGTGGCCAGTGTTCCGACCGGTCAGGCCAAGAGCGTCGGCGCTGGCGGGAACGCCGGAGAACGATACGATCCGGGATGAGCCCGCTTTCCCGACGACGCCTCATCCTTCTGGCCGCGTTCGCCGCCCTGGCCAATCCCGCGCGGGCGGAGAGCGATCTCTCGTCCCAGATCGAGGCCTGGCGCGCGCAGCGGCTGGCGCGTCTCACGGCCCCCGATGGCTGGCTGACGCTGATCGGCCTGCATTTCCTCCAGCCGGGCGAAAACACAATCGGACGCGCTCCGACGAATGGGATCGTCCTCGCCGCAGGACCCGGGCGCTTCGGCACCGCGACGCTCGCCTCCGACGGCCGGGTGACGTTCCAACCGGCCCCGGACGCTGGCGCGCTGGTCGATGGAAAGCCGGTCGCGAGCGCCGAACTTCGGCTCGGCGAGGGCGTTGGAAAGCCCACCGTGGTCACGGCGGGAAACGTCAGTTTTTTCGTCATTGAGCGGGGCGGACGCCTGGCCTTGCGGGTGAAGGACAGCGGGGCCGGACGGCGAAAGAATTTCCTCGGGCTCGACTACTTCCCCATCGATCCCGCGTGGCGGATCGAGGCGGAGTGGATTCCCTTCGACCCACCGCGGGAGGTGCCGATCAAAAACATGCTCGGCAACGTCTCGAGCGAAAAAATCCCGGGCAGGGCGGTCTTTCAGCGCGACGGGAAAACCTTCGAACTCTGGCCGATTTCAGAGGGACCGGCCGAGCCGTTATTTTTCGTCATCTCGGACGAGACGAGCGGGAACGAAACGTACTCCGCCGCCCGCTTTCTCTATGCCGACCCGCCGCAGAACGGGAAGGTCGTGCTGGATTTCAACCGCGCCCAGAATCCGCCCTGCGCGTTCACGCCGTTCGCGACGTGCCCCCTGCCGCCGAAGGAAAATCAGCTGACGATCGCGGTGACCGCGGGAGAAAAGAAATATCGCGGCGAGCACGACTGAGATGCGGGCACCCGGCTCGGTGATCGCTCGCATTCAACCCAGCATGCTGGCGAGCTCGCCCTGGAGGCGCTCGATTTCATCGAGGCGGGGCGGGACATCCGGCACGAGAAAAATCTCGCCGCTCTTCGCGTGCTCATACGGCAGAACGCGGGGGCCATCCGCCCGGTCAACGCCGGTGGCGACGGGCTTGATGATCCGCTTTCGCTCCAGCAGGGCGGCGAGCAAATAGACCACGCCGAGCTTGTCGGCCGGCGGACCCTCCGCCAGAAGACGGCGGAGATGCGTCTCCGCATCGGCCTTGGTGACGGACTCCACGAGCGGCGGAGGCGGGGGATCAAACTTGCTCCGCCAGAAGACGAGCGGCTCACCCTGCGCGGGAGCCGGCGTGGCCTGCGCGGCCTTCCAGGCTTCGGCACAGATATCCTCGCGGCGCAGGCCCTCGCCCTCCTCGTGGAGGAGCGTGTAAAAGACCTCACCCTCTTCGAACGCCTTGCCCGTGCGGGCGCAGTGATTCGCGCGGCTCTGGATATTCCATTCCTGAATCATCGGCGCATCAGCCTGCGGCGGAGAAACCCGCTGTCAACGCCCACGGGGAATCACCCGTTCCAAGGCGGTGGCCGGCACCCAGCCGCGAATGCCGCCGGGAATCTCGACGTACTGCCATGAGATCCGATCCTGCAGCACGCGGACCTCGGCCCCCGCGGGAAGCGTGGCGGCCGTCCGCGACGTCTCCGCCGGCGCGTAGAGCGCCTTCGCCCCCTCCTTCGCGACGATGATGGCTCGCGCGGAATTCTTCGCCCCACCGTCCAACAGGACAAACATCGTCAGGGCCAGAATCGCGCCCAGCGCGCCCGCCCCGAGAAGGCTGAACCCCGCGGTCCGGCGGCGCACCGGACCGAAAGCCAGCACCGCGCCCGCAAACGCGATCCACGCCCCGGCGCAGGCAAGCAGAGTGAGACGATCACCCCCGAGCCGGGTGGCGGGGACGAGCCAGCCCGGAACGGCTTCGCGCGGGGCGCGCGTGGCCCGCAGGGCATGTCCGAGATTGGCCGCGGCCTCGGGATGACCGGGTTCCAGTGCGAGCGCCCGTTCGTAGTGCAGGACCGCCCGGCCCGGGTTGCCGGCCCGGAAATACGCGTTGCCCAGATTGAAGCTGAGGTTCGCTCCGATGGCGCCAGCTTTGGCGGCGGACTCATACGCCGCCGCGGCCTCGGAAAACTTGCCGGCTTCATACGCGGCATTCCCGGTCTCAAAATCCCCCGCGTGCAAAACCCCGGCGAGGCAGAGGCTCGCGCCGAGGGCGCAGAGGGACCGAATCAATGGGGCCGACAGGAAGGGAGCGTTCATTTCCGCACGGGTTCGCGGGCCAGGTTTTCGAGCAGCTCGATGATCTCGCGGCGCCCTTCGGACGGCATCGCTTCGGTGGAGGAGCTCCCGCTGAAAGCGAGCTCGTCCCGCTGCCGGAAAATCGTTTCGACCCCCGCCCCCTCGCTGCCGGAGAGGTCGCAGAAGCGGATGACGTCGCGGGCATCGAGCGTTTCCGGAGCCGCACCGCTCCTGGCCGCCGCCCGCACCTGGGCGAGTCGGGCCGCCGCCTCGTGGAAGGCTCCCCGCGTGGTGCCCGCTGCCCGCAGCGTGCGGAGCAGGTCTTCCTCGCGAGTCCGCCGCGCGAGCGCGGCGCGGGCCGCCAGGCCGGAGGGGCGTTGACGCCACCACACCCTCGCTCCGAGGCCCAGCAGCAATCCCAGCGCGAGCGCCTGCACCGTCCAGAACCACGGCGAGCGCTGGAGCGCGCGGAAGCTCCCGCCGCCCGGGCCATCCGTGCGAATGTGCAGAATGTCCACCGCGAGCGGAGCCGGCGTGGGGCTCGGGACGGGCGTCTGCGCCACCGGAGCGCTGCCGGCCGCCGGAACGGGCGTGGGGGTGGGCGCGGTACCGCCGCCGAGCTGCAGCGGAATCGGCTCGGCCGCGAGCGTCCGGTAGGCGCCGGTGGCCGGATCGAGGAAGCTGAATTCGTAGCGCGGCGTGGCCGGGCGCCGGTCGAGCGGGACGATGATCTGCTCGAACGTTTTTGCGCCGCGCATTTTCACATTGTCCTCGGGTTTGAATTTTCCGCTCGCGGGATAGACGCGCCAGCCGTTGGCATCGGCGGGAGAAGGCGCGTTGATCCGGTCAAAATTTCCCCGGCCATTGATCGTCAGGCGCATCGTGAGCGGATCGCCGACGTTCGCCTGGCGCGGATCGACGCCGGCCTCGATCGTGAATTGTCCGATCGCGCCCGAGAACGAAGGCGGAGCGCCCGGCGGCAGCGGCAACACCTCGAGCGCCACCAGCTCACTCTTGATCTCGACCCGCTTCTGGATGGCGAAGCTGCCAAACGGATCGCGAAAGAAGGGGTCGCTGAAGGGATCGTTCGAGCGCCCGCGGGGGCGGGGGCGTGGCACGACCACGATGCAGTTGAACTCCACCGGACCGATCGAAAGCGGGCCGGCCTTCAGCGGCACGAGCGAGGACTTGTAGATGATGACCGAGAACGGCTGCCCTTGCACTTCGACCGTGTCCTGCTGCGGCTCCGTGAATTTTTGGACCGTGAATCCTTCGCCCTTCAGGATGGGATTCATGTCCGGCTCAAACCGGACGCGCGGGCTGAAGTAACAGCGGATTTCGATGGGGATCGCCTCGCCGATGTAGGCCGATTTTTTCGGGATGATGAGTTCCGCGAAATAAAACGTCTCCTTCTCCGCGGCGCCGCCGCCCTGGCCGGACCCGGTGACGGTGAGCTGCACCGCATTCGCGCGCACGCTGGTCCCACCGGCCGCGAACTGCTGCTCGGGAATCACGAACGTGCCGGGCTTCGTCGTCTCGATTTGATAGATGTAGGTCACGCTCGCGACGAGGCCGGTGCCGGGCTGATAGCTGAAGGACGAGGACTGCCCCGTCGGGGTAATCGTTAGTCCTTCCACGAGGATCTCGGCGGGCCGGCTCGCGGTCCGCGCGCCGTTCACCTCGATGCGGTATTCGACGGGATCGCCGGCCGCGACGCGGTTCTCGGAGAGCGTGGCGGTCGCGCGGGGAGCCTGCTGGGCCGCCGCGGGTCGCACCGCGGCGAAGAGCAGCAGTATGGGTACGAGCCAGAGCGCGAATGACGGGGGAATCGTCCTCGAGGGACGGAAAGAGGCCGCTTCGTTCATTACCAGTCCTTGTAAACGGGTTCCTGCCGGCGCTGGCGGTCGTTGAGAATGACGCGGTCGTCCTCGCCTTTGAGCGCGTCGAGCAACTGGCGCGCCTGCGCGGGCGTGAGCTTCCCGTCCTTTGATTCCTGCGCCTCCTGCATCACCCCGGGGCGCTCACCGGTCTCGCCCGGCTTTGGCTCGGCCTGCGGTTCGCGGGCCTGCAATTCGCCCTTCGATTGATCCTTCGTTTCCGGCGCGGGCCGCGGCTGTTTGTTCTGGCCCTGCTGACCGTCCGATTGATTCTGCGGGGCCTGTTGCTCGTCGGGCTCCCCGTCCTTGGAATCCGGGGGCGAATTCTCATCTCCCGGCTGGTCCTTCTTCTCCCCCTTCTCTCCGGGTGAGCCGTCGTCCTTTTGATCGGGTTTGTCGCCGTCCTGCGGGTCATCCTTGCTCTTCTGCTCGTCCTTTTTCTGATCCTTCTTTTTTTGCGGATCGTTCTTCGCCTGTTTCTCGCGGTCCTGATCCTTCTTCTTCTTGTCCTTGTCGGAATCCTTCTTGTCCTTGTCGTCGCCTTTGTCGCCCTTCTGCGAAGGAGGCGGCTCCTTCTTCTTCTCCTCCTCGAGCATCTGCCGCACGATCGCCCGGTTGTTCTCCGCGTCCTGGTTTTCCGGTTCCACCCGCAGGGCGTCGTCGTAGTGCTTCAAGGCGTCAGACCAATCCTTGATCCGATCCTTCGGCTCCTTTTGCCCTTCTCCCTGGCGGAACAAGCTGTTCCCCATGTTGTAATGCGCGGAGCCCCGCAGGGAGTTGTCCGGCGAGGCAAGCACGCGGCCGAACGCGTCCACGGCCCGCCCGAAATCCTTCTGCTGATACGCCGCGGCTCCCCGATTGAACTGATAGCGGGGCGAGTCGGGATGCTCCCGCAGCAGTTCCTCAAAGGTTTTGTCCGCCTCCGCGAATTTGCCATCGTGATACTGCTGGACGCCCTGACGAGGCGCCGGCGAGGCCTGGACCGGGGCCGCGAGCGCGAGGATGAACCCCGCCAGCGCGGCCTTCACCACCGCGGCGGCGGGCGCCTTGACCCCGCGCGGCTGGTGGCGCCGTTCGGGCAGCAGGATCGCGCCCACGAGGGCCAGCACCGCCACGGCGAGCGGCCAGCGAAAGCGCTCGACCGGACGCATGGTCGTCTTCGCGTCGAGCTCGGCGGCTTTCAGTTTTCCGATTCCGTCGCGGTAGAGCATGTCCATCGCGTCCGGACCCGCCCCGAGCCGCACGTAGATCCCGTTCGCGAGGCCCGCGATTTCGCGCAGGCGCGGCTCGTCGAGCCGGGAACGGACCATTTTTCCTTCCCGATCCCGCACGAACACCCCCGGCGCGAGCTGAAGGAGAGCGCCCTCGGGCGAGCCGATCCCCACACAGAAAATCTTCACGCCCTGCTCCGCGGCCTTTTTCGTCGCTGCGATGGCATCGGCCTCCAGATCTTCGCCATCGGTCATGAGAATGAGCGCGCGATCGGCGCCCTCCCCTTTGCCGAAGGCATCGAGGGCGAGCTTGATCGCCTCCGTCAGATTCGTGCCGCCGCGCGGGATCGTATCGGTGTCGAGCTCCCGCACCGCATTGAGGACCGCGCCGTAGTCGATCGTGAGCGGCGCCATCAGAAAGGCCCGGCCCGCGAAGGCGATGACCCCGAGGCGGTCGCCTTTGCAATGGTTCAGGAGATCCTGAGCGGCGAGCTTCGCGCGGGCGAGCCGGTTCGGCTCGAGGTCGGTCGCCAGCATGCTCTTTGAGGTGTCGACCGCGAGCATGACGTCGAGCCCCTTGCGCTTCACCTCCTGCACGTCGAACCCGAACTGCGGCCGCGCCAGCGCGATGGTCAGCGCGGCGAAGCCGAGCAGGAGCAAGGTAAAGCGCACCCGCCGCCGGGGCAGCGAAACTCCGGCCGCGAGCTGGGTCCGAAGCCGTGGGGCGACGATCCGCGCGAGGGCCCGGCTGGACTTGCGCTGCGCCACGACGAACAGGGCCAGCAGAAGCGGCAAGCCGAGCAAGGCCCACAACCACGCCGGTTCGCCGAACGCCAGGGACGCGGCCAGGAACGGGGAAGACGGAGAAAACATGTGAGCGGGTGACTCCGACAACGAAACCAGTCCGGATGATCAATCAATCCCCGTCCCCGCGCATCTGCCGGGGTTGCGAATGCGACGCGGACGGTCGTGGGAGGACCTCGGGCGGAATCTGCTCCCACCGGTGGCTCCGCGGGCGGTTGAGTTGGATCCAGCGTCCCGCGAGCGGAAGAAACAGGCCGAGGACGGTCAGCTTCGCGAAGAGCAGCCACCACCAGCCTCCCGTGAACAGGAAAAAGACCGCTCCGATCAGGACGGCCCCGGCGAAGAGCAGGCTCGCGAGATTTACCAGCCACCGGACCCGGCCGGACCCGGCGGAAAACCGACACGCGGGCGCGTGGGAGCGGAGCGCGTCGTGCAGGGCGAAGACAAAATCCGTGTACTCTGCGCTCGTCTCGCGGAATTCACCAAGGGCGACGTAGCAGCGATTGAAAAACTCCAGCGACGCGCCATCCACCAGCCGAAGCTCGCAGCGGTAGCGGTTCGGCTCCACGCGCGTCGGCGCGAACGTGAGCCGGAACTCCACCACGTCCGCGAGCGCGAAGGAGCGCCCGACTCCATCGGCGGGACCAAGCAGCAGATTCGGGGGGGCCAAGCGCCAGATCTCTTCGGCGCGAAAGGCGTTGTTCCGGGTTTGGTATTGCATCGGAGATCCGCCGAACCGTGCCGACGACCGGCTCCGCGGCAAGCGGTCCTGCTGGCGCTCGCGACGAGTCCGGCTCATGATCGGCCTCATGCACGGCCCTGAATCGGCGTATGACGACTCTCCTCACCCCGCCGCGATGGCCATATACCCCTCGCACGTGGAGGTGCCGCTGCAGTGGGGCGAGATGGACGCGCTGCAGCACGTGAACAACGCGGTGTACTTCCGCTACTTCGAGAGCGCGCGCATCGCGCACCTCCGGCGCCTACGGCTCGGCGCGGATCTGGCGGCTGACGGCGTGGGTCCCGTGCTGGCATCCATCAACTGCCGCTTCCGCTTCCCGCTCACCTATCCGGATTCGCTCATTGTCGGCTCCCGCTTCCTGAGCGCGGGCGGCGACCGGGCGGAACTCGGGAACGCGGTCTATTCCCGGCGCCATCACCGGATCGTGGCGGAGGGCCAGGCCTTGCTGGTCTGGATCAACGTCGCCACCGGCCGGAAGGCGCCGATTCCGGATCTGCTCCTCGCGGCGATCCAGCAGGAAATGAACGCACACCCGTAGCCGCCGGCGCGACCGGCGGCCGGTGGGGCACCCTCGATCGGCTTCCAGCTCAACGCCCGCTCAGGTCGAATTTGCGTGCGTCCTCGTGTAGGAAGCAGCGGCGGCCTGTGTGTCTGCCAGGGCAGCAGAGATGTCCCGCAGCGATGCATCGAGCGGATTGGTGGGGTCATCGCCAAAGCGGGAGCGCAATTCCCGCACGATGGCGGCACTCTGCAATGCCGCCACAGTGGATGCCGGAGGGGTTTGCAGCGCCGCCAGCCGGGCCAGGGCCGCGGCCAGGATCAGGCCCCGATCCGCGAAAAGCGCATCGCCCGATGCCTCAAGGAAGGCGAGGACTTCATCCGGAGTGCGGCGGCTAAATGCCCCCAGATCCAGGCCGCAGTGCAGACGGAAGTCATCGCGCAGCATTTGTTCCTGTACGTCCGGGCTGAGATCGCGCCTCCCGGAAAGGGTGGCGGCCACCAACTGAACGGCGCGGCGGATAAGAACCAGGAGATAATCCTCGGGCATCCGTCCCGATAACCGCCAGCGGCAACCATCCAAGCGTCATGACGGAGAATAATGCGTTCCCCCCGATGACTCCGCTTGTCGCCGCAGGAGCGCTCTGCGCTCAAAGTCAAATCCGCGGAGGCTCGCGGGCAGCAACGCTTCCCCTCCCCTCGGCGGTCAAGTCGAGGCGCTCGTGCAGGAAATCGTCGCGGAGCCGCTCGACAGCGCCCTGGGCCGCAGAGGGCCGAAGTCCTTTTGGCGGCGTCGGCGGACCATTCGTCAGACCGCGGGCTGCTGTTGCGTCAGGCAGTGGAAGGCGCCGAGGCCCCAGATCAGTTCACGGCAGTCGATGATCTCGACGCGCCGGGCGGGAAACGCCTCCCGCAGAACGGACGCCGCCCAGCTGTCGGTCGGCTCGCCATACCCGGGCATGAGCACGACTTGATTCGCCACGTAGTAGTTTGCGTAGCTGGCCGGCAGACGTTGACCGTCGCGCACGATCTTTGCCGGCATCGGCAGGGGCTTGACCTGCAGCGGGGTCCCATCCTCGACGCGCATCGTCCGGAGGAGTTCCAGGTTCGCCTGCAGGGGCTCGAAATTTCGGTCGTTTTCGTCCTCCTCCACGACGGTCACGACCGTCGTGCGATCAACGAAACGCGTCAGGTCGTCGATGTGACCGTCGGTGTCATCGCCCTCGATTCCGTCGCCGAGCCAGAGCACGTTCTGGACGCAGAAAAAATCGTGGAGCCGCTGCTCGATCTGCGCCTTCGAAAGGCTCGGATTCCGGTTCGGGTTGAGGAGACAGCTCTCGGTCGTGAGCAGCGTGCCGGCTCCATTGACCTCGATGGAGCCGCCCTCCATCACGATGCCCGGGCTGACCACGGGGATGCCGCCGAGGATCCGAGCGACTTGCGCGGGCACGGCGTTGTCGAGGTCAAACGGCGGGTACTTCCAGCCCCAGGCGTTGTACTCCCAGTCCAGCGCAAGGAGCGGCTGGGCGGCGCCGGGTTTCGTCAGAAAGATCGGGCCATGATCCCGGCACCAGGGCTCGTTCGTCGGCACGGGATGAAACCGGACGTCGCTCGCGTCGCGGCAGCCGAAGCGCGTCAGAAAACCCCGCACCTCCTTCTCGTGGGCCTCGTCGCAAACATTGATGTTTACGATTTCGGAACCCGCGAGGGCCCCCACCATTTTCACGAGCGCCGGCAGGATCTCATCGTATCGGCCGGGAAAACTAATGCCGTCGCGACGCGGCCAGGAGAGCCACGTCGCCGCGTGGGGTTCCCATTCGGCGGGCAGGCGATAGCCGCGGGAGGCGGGGGTCGAGGCGGGCATGGGGGCGGATTAATCGATCAACCGCCGCGTCAGGTCACCGTAGGCGTCGATGCGACGATCGCGGAGAAACGGCCAGTGCGTCCGCTGTTCCTCCACGACGGCGAGGTCGATGTCCACGCAGAGGATCTCCTCCGCTGCGTCACCCGCCTTCGCGAGGATCTGTCCGCGGGGATCCGCAATGAAGCTCTGACCCCAGAACTGGATGCCGTCGCCGCCTGCGGGCGCCTCGTGTCCCACGCGATTCGGCACGGCGACATAGCAGCCGTTGGCGATGGCGTGGCTGCGTTGAATCGTCTCCCACGAGGAGTGCTGGGCCACGCCGTATTTGGCGCGCTCGCCCGGATGCCAGCCGATCGCGGTGGGATAGAAAAGGATCTGCGCTCCACTCATCGCGGTCAGACGCGCGGCTTCCGGGAACCACTGGTCCCAGCAGACGCAGACTCCGATCTTTCCCCGGCGCGTCTCCCACGAGCGGAATCCCAGATCGCCCGGGGTGAAATAAAACTTCTCGTAGAATAAGGGGTCGTCCGGGATGTGCATCTTCCGATACCGCCCGAGCATCGTACCATCGGCATCGAAGATGACCGCGGTATTGTGATACAGGCCCGCGGTGCGACGCTCGAAGAGCGAAGCGATCAGCACGATCCCGAGTTCCGCCGCGAGCTTGCCGAGGCGCTCGGTGGTGGGGCCGGGGATTTCGTCGGCGAGCTGAAAGTGCCGGTGGTCCTCCTCCTGGCAGAAGTAGAGCGAACGATAGAGTTCCGGCAGGCAGACGATCCCGGCACCCATCTTCGCGGCGGCGCGGATGTGCTTTTCCGCCGCGCGCTGATTCGCCTCGGGCGCTTCAACGCAGCGCATCTGAATGATCGCCAGACGCGTTTTCGTGGCGGACGGCGCGGCCGGGCGCGGAAGTTTTTTCGGGGCGGGCATGGGGAATCCGTTAGCGCGGATCGTCCGGGCCGCGACGGAAAACTTTGTCGCAATCGGACGCGCGCCCGGAACGCCGCCCGCCCGGCGCGAGGTCTCCGGCCATCTTTCCAAGCGGGCGGTTCGGGCGTAGCGTCTGGCCCCATGAAGCTCCGCCTCCTTCCGACGCTCCTCGCTCTTTTCGCGAGCGCCGCCCTGGTGCGCGCGCAGACCCCGGTACCGAATCCCGGCACGTCGCCGCTGGCGACGCCGACGCCGACACTCGTGCCCACGGCGACGCCGATTCCGACGCCCACGCCCATCGTACTCTCGGACGTGCGGATGATCATGAAGACGACCAAGGGCGACATCGAGATGACGATCTTCGCGTCGAAGACCCCGCTCACGGCCGCCAATTTTGTGAACCTCGCGCAGAGGAAATTTTTCGAGGGCATCACCTTTCACCGGGTGATCACGGGCTTCATGGTGCAGGCGGGTGATCCCACGGGCACGGGATCCGGCGGTCCCGGATACCAGTTCGAGGACGAGTTCCGCAGCGAGCTGCGTTTCGACCGTCCCGGCCTCCTCGCCATGGCGAACCGCGGTCCGGGCACGAACGGCAGCCAGTTCTTCATCACCCATTCGCCCACCCCGCATCTGAATGACCGGCACACCATCTTCGGCGAGGTCACGAAGGGGCAGGAGATCGCCACGGCGATCCAGCAGGGCGACAAGATCCTCAGCGTGGAGGTTCTCTCCGGGGGAGAACCGCTCCTGGAAGCGTACGCGCCTCGCGTCGCGCAGTGGAACAAGATGCTGAAACCGCGCTGAGCCTTCGATCCGGAGCCCGGCGCTGGCAGCAGCACAAAGTGACTGACATCCCGCTTGCCCGGGTGGCGGGATCGCCGATATAGGCGCATGGCTGCTCCCATGCATATTCCTGCCGGGCAGCCGGAAGTCACTGTCGCGGAGTGGAAGGCGATCGTGGCCAAGCATCAGCAACCGTCCGCGGGGCGCGCGACGTGGCAGCTCGCCAACTCGATCGGCGCCTACGCCGCGCTCTGGGTGGTGATGTACTTCGGCCTCTCCGTCTCGTGGTGGCTGGTCACGCCTCTCGCGGTGCTGGCCGGCATGGTCCTCGTCCGCGTCTTCATCATTTTCCACGACTGCGGCCACGGTTCATTTTTCCCTTCCCGGCTCGCGAATGACATCACCGGTTTCATTACCGGCGCGCTGACGCTGACGCCGTACCATCACTGGCGCTGGGAGCACTCGATCCACCACGCGAGCTCGGGCGATCTGGACCGCCGCGGCACCGGCGACCTCTGGACCATGACAGTGGACGAGTATCTCGCATCCTCGCGCTGGCGCCGCCTCGCCTATCGTCTCGCCCGGCATCCGCTGACGCTTTTCACGGTCGGACCGCTCTACATGCTCGTGATTCACCAGCGGGTCCCCAAATCCGGGGCGAGTCCGCGCGAGCGCAACTCCGTCTGGTGGATGAACCTGACGATTGCCGGAATGGTCGTCGCCCTCGGGTTCACGTTTGGCTGGAAGCAGTATCTTCTGATTCAATTGATCGTGACCGCCGTGGCCGGGGGGATCGGGCTCTGGCTCTTCTACGTGCAGCACCAATTCGAACACGTGTCGTGGGAGCGCCGCGAGGATTGGGACTTCACGTCCGCCGCCCTCGAGGGCAGCTCCTTCTACAAGCTGCCCCGCATTCTCCAGTGGTTCACGGGGAACATCGGCTTCCATCACATCCATCACCTCAGCGCCCGGATCCCGAACTACAATCTCGAGCGCTGCCACAATTCGCATCCACTCTTCCTCGCGGTCAAACCCGTGACGTTTTTTGCGAGCTTCAAGGCGCTGACTCTCCACCTCTGGGACGAGCAGCGCCGCAAGCTCGTCGGCTTTCGTCGGATCCGGGAACTCCGCCGCGAAGCTCGTTTGCGCCAACAGTCCGGCGAGCGCGCGTAAGCCCGGCGGCTCAGCGGAAAAAGACCGAGGATTCCAGGTCGCCCTCGGCCAGCCGGAGGAGACAAAAGGAGCGGTCGAGCAGCGTGATGGCGCGCCCGGCCTCCCAGATGCGGGTGACGCTCTCTGGAATCCGGCCGTCCTCGTAACGGGTGTCGAGCACCAATTCCCAGCGGACATCCAGCCGGCCGGGCAGGATGAACGGCATTTCACCGTGATGAGCGTTGAGAAGGAAGGCGAAGGAATCGTCCTCGATCAGGTTCCCCCGTTCGTCGACGACATCCAGCGCCTGCCCCGCGAGGAGCAGACCGAAGGCGCGGACGAAATGCTGGGTCCATTCCTCGTCGTTCATCTCCGTGCCGGACGGTCCGAAAGCCATGATGTCCTTCACATCGCGGCCGCGAATCCGCCGACCCTGAAAGAACTTCGGGCGGCGGAAGACCGGATGATGGTGGCGCAAGCCGATCAGATGGCGGGTGAACGCGAGGAGATCGCGTGCCGTCGGCTCCTCCTGCCGTTCCCAGTCGAACCAGCTGGTCTCGTTATCCTGACAGTAAGCGTTGTTGTTCCCTCCCTGGGTGCGGCCGTACTCGTCCCCGGCGCAAATCATCGGGACCCCGAGCGATAGCAGCAAGGTCGCGAGGAGATTGCGCCGCTGCCGTCGGCGCAGGGTATTGACGGCGGGGTCATCCGTCTCGCCCTCCACGCCGTGGTTCCACGAGAAGGAATGGTTATCCCCATCCCGGTTTTCCTCGCCGTTCCCCTCGTTGTGCTTCCGATCATAGCTGACGAGGTCGTGCAGCGTGAAGCCGTCGTGCGACGTGACGAAATTGATGCTCGCATAGGGCCGCTTCCCGCTTTGGCGGTAGAGGTCGCTGCTGCCCGTGAGACGGAAAGCGAGTTCCGCGGTCTGGGCGTCATCGCCCTTCCAATAGCGGCGCACCGTGTCCCGGTACCGCCCGTTCCACTCGGCCCACAGCACCGGGAAACTGCCGACGCGGTAGCCGCCATGGCCCACATCCCAGGGTTCGGCGATGAGCTTCACGCGGCTGATCACCGGGTCCTGATGGACGATGGTGAGGAAGGGCGCGAAGCGCTCGACGCCCGTGCTCTCACCGCGCAGCAAGGTCGTCGCGAGATCGAAGCGAAAACCGTCCACATGCATCTCCGTCACCCAGTAGCGAAGGGAATCGAGAAGCAACCGGAGCGTGTTTTCGTGCAGAACATTCAGCGAATTTCCGCAGCCGGTGAAATCCAGATAGTGCCGCCGGTTCTCGGGCGCGAGCCGGTAGTAGGCGAGGTTGTCGATGCCGCGGAACGACAGCGTGGGGCCGTACTCGCCACCCTCCGCGGTGTGGTTGTAGACGACATCCAGAATGACCTCGAGCCCCGCGGCGTGAAGGGCCCGGACCATCCGCTTGAACTCCGCCACCTGCGCGCCCTCGGTTCCACCGCTGCTCGCAAACGCGGCGTGCGGGGCGAAATAACCGAGCGTGCTGTAGCCCCAGTAGTTCGACATTCCCCGGCCGGAGAGATGCGGCTCCGCCTCGTGCTGATGAACCGGCAACAACTCGACGGCGGTGACGCCCAGAGCGGAAAGGTACTCGATCGCGGCGGGATGCCCGAGCCCGGCATACGTGCCGCGGAGCTCGGCGGGGACTCCGGGACAGCGCTGGGTGAATCCCTTCACGTGCAGCTCGTAAATAATCGACCGATGCAGCGGCGTCCCCGGCTGCCGGTCGGCCTCCCAGTCAAAGGCGCGGTCATCGACCACGAGGCACCGGGGCATGCCCGGCGCGCTGTCCCGATGATCCCGCGAAAGATCTCCCATCGGCGAGCCGACCTCGTAGCCAAACATTTCCGGACCCCAATGCACGGGACCGGTGATCGCCTTCGCGTAAGGGTCGACGAGCAGCTTGCTGGCGTTGAAGCGATGCCCGCGTTCCGGGGCATAGGGGCCGTAGACGCGATACCCGTAGAGCTGGCCCGGCTGAACGCCCGGGACGAAGGCGTGCCAGATCTGGTCGGTGTGCTCGTTCAGGCGGATGCGGGCGCTCTCGTGCGGCTGGGTATTCGAGTCGAACAGGCACAGATCGACGCCGGTCGCGTTCTCCGAGAAGAGCGCGAAATTCACCCCCTCACCCGTCCAGGTCGCACCGAGCGGATAAGGTGAGCCTGGCCAGACGGATTGGATCATCGGAAGATGCGGTCAGTGAAAGCTCGGCTCGGACGCGGACGGGCGTGAGCACGGGCCGAATTCCGCGCCGCCGGTGCCACCGCGCGTTCCCCAAAACCCCGCGGCGCTCAGGACAGAGCCTTGTGCGCCTTCTGCACATTGCTCGGCCGGATCACGATCAACGCCTTCTTCGACTTCGGCAGACCGCTCAGGTAGGCGTACTCGATGTTCACACGGGCTTTCGCCATCTTGCGGGCGATATCGACCAGCACCCCGGGCCGGTTCTCCGCCTCGATCATGAGCACTTCATTCTCAACCACGAGCACGCCATGCTCACCGAAAAGATGGATCGCTTTCGGGGTGTCGCTCACCACCATGCGCACGACGGCGTGATCGACCGTGTCGGAAACCGTCAGCGCATAGATGTTGATCTTCGCGTTCGCGAGCGCCTCGCAGACCGCGGCAAAGGTTCCGGGCTTGTTTTCCAGAAAGACAGCGAGCTGGATGGCGATTTGCATCATGCCGGACGCTCAAACGCGCCCGTCGCGGTGTCCATCGGAAAGTTCTACCGCGAGTTTCTCGAGGCGCTCTGCTTCCGCGAGCGCGCGCTGGCCCGCGAGCTCGACGGGATCGGGCGCGGGCGGCCTCAGCCGGCTCGCGACGAGCACGCCGGCGATCACGCCGGTGAGATGTGATTCCCAGGACACCGTCTTCTCCACCACCCAGGGAAGCGCGCCCAGAAAGAGACCGCCATAGAACAGCACCACGCCCACACCGATGAGGAGGGCGAACCAATGCTTCAAACGCCAACCGGCGACGATGAGAAACGCCGCCAGCGCGTAGATCAGACCGCTCGCCCCGATGTGGACCACGCCGCCCCGGCCAATCAGCCAGGTGCCGAACCCGCTCAGCAGCCAGAGCGCGGCGAGGCTCGACCAAGGGCGGTAGCGCGCATTCAGAAAAAACAGCGACAGGAGCACGAGCAACGGCCCGGAATTCACCAGCAGATGGCTCCAGGAGCCGTGCAGGAACGGGGCAAACAGGATGCCCCACAATCCCTGGACCGTGCGCGGCAGGATGCCGAGGGAGAGGAGGCTGAACTCCGGGCGCAGGAGCTGGGCGAGGTGGACCGCGTACAGCCCCGGGACGAAGCCGAGCGTAAATTTCAGACCGCGACCGTCGATCATGCCGAGACCGCCTTTCCGATCGAGAAGCCGGCGGCCGCCGCGCCGAGTCCGGCCAGCACCGAAAAGCTGACGTTGAACGCGGCTCCGCCCAAATTCCCCGCCTGCACGAGCTTCAGAGTCTGGAGGCTGAACGCCGAGAAGGTGGTGTAGCCGCCGAGAAGCCCCACCACCAGCAGCGGCATCACGAGCCGCCCCCACCCGGAATGAGGCGTCTCGGCGGATCCGAGCCAGCCCGTCAGGTAGCCGATCGCAAAGGAACCCGTCACGTTGATCAGGATCGTGGCCCAAGGCAGGCTGGCGCCGAGGCGCGCCCCGATGACGACCCCGAGCCAATGGCGCAGGATGCCTCCGAGCGCGCTACCGAGACCCACGTAGACGTAATCCATACCGCCACTCTCCTTGCCGTGACCGGACGCGCCGGGCAAGCGCGAACCTTCGGGCGGGCGGCGCCACCGGAGCGATTCAGGAATTGGTCGGGGATTCGCTGAGTCGCATCGCCTCCCGCACGTTCACTCCGGGCGCGCCGACCAGCACAAAGCTGTTGGAGCCGCGGCTCCAGCTGGCGGTTTCGAGATTCCCCACCATCGCGAAGCGCGGCGTCCCGCCGGGCCGAGTGTGGAAATCGCCCGCGCGGGCGATGAACAGATGGGCTCCGCGTCCCTGCGAGTCGTAGAAGCAAACCAGACTGCAGGTCATTCCCCTCCACTTGATGGTCTTGCAGCCCACCGGCTTGAACCCGTCTGACGGCTGAAATCCGCCGCTGACGGAAGGGGCGTTCACGGCCCGAAGATATGCCTCGAGGGACCCCATTTCGTCGCTCATCAAGCTGAGATTCGCACGGCCGGCGATGACCTCCGGCGCTTCCACCCGGGCGACCCAGCCGCTGAACTGATCGAACTCGCCCCGGACCGGCTGACCGAGATAAAAGCTGAGCGCGACGAAAAGCACGGCCGCAGCGGCCAGCCAAAACCGCGCCGAAGTGAACCAGGGTCCCGGCACCACGCGGACGGGAGCTTCCCGCAGCGCGCGCTCTTCCGCGAGGATGCGCGCGAGCAATTCCCCGGGCGGTTGAAGGGAGCGCAGAGCGCCCGCAATGGCGCGATCCAGCGCGTCCATTTCCGGACGGTCGGGGTGGGGCTCGGGGAGATTCATCGGGCAGGGCGCGGCTGTCAGCGCATGGAATCGGGAAGGAGAATCCGCCGGAGTCGCTGGCGTCCGCGCGAGAGGCGCGACATGACCGTCCCAACCGGAATCTCGAGGCACTCCGCGATCTCCGCGTAGGACATTTCCTCAAGGTAAAACATGGCGACGGGAACCCGAAACACCTCGTCGAGCTGGGAAAGGGCTGCGACCGCCAACCGGGCGTCGATCGAGGGCGCGTCGCCAAAGGCCGGTTCAGCGGGCAGATTTTCGAGCTCCTCGACGTCGACAAAATCCTTAGCCTTCCGGCGGAGGGCGAGAAACTCGCGGTGGAGGGTCGTAAAAAGCCAGGTCTTGGCCTTCGCCCGCTCCCGCAACTGGTGGCCGTGGCGCGCCCACTTGAGGAAGGTCTGCTGCACCAGATCGGACGCCGTCGCCTCCTCCTTCGCCAGACTCAGGGCGAAGCGAAAGAGTGAGGCTTGGTGCGTCTCGACGATGGTTTCGAACTCGGTCGCCATGGGCGCGGCGAACCGCCGCGAGCGGGCTCCGTAGCTGCGCCACGGGATCCACGCAAGCCCCGACCCGAATGTCAGGAGGCCTGGAATAAGCTGAATCGTGACGGCTCCCACGGGAGTGCGAGTGCCCTGGCGCCCTCCGCATTCCCGCAAGACTTGCCGGGCATCTCATTTGTCCAACCTGCCGAAAACCCGCTATCCTCCGTGCAACCCATGCCGTCGCGCCGTCACTACGCCATTATCATTCCGGCCCGCAATGAGGCCGAATCCCTCGGACGGGTCCTCGCCGAGCTGAAGGAACATCTGCGCACCCTAACGAATCAGGCCACCTGGACGATCTGCGTGGGGCTCAACGGGTGTTCGGACCGGAGTGCGGTCGTCGCGGAGGTCGCCGGGGTGGAATTCGCGGAAACCCCCCGCGCCGGCTACGGCCACGGTTGCCAGGCGGCCATCAATCATTTGCATCGCCGGGGAATCGACGTGGACGCGTACATTTTTATGGCCGGCGACGGCGCGAATGATCCACGCGATCTCGGAAAACTGCTCGCGGCGCATGAGGATGGCTTTCCGTTCGTCCTCGGCTGCCGCACCGACGGTCTCCGCAACGTCAAGACCGCCATGTCGCTCTCGCATCTTCTCGCGAACGTGATTCTCGGGACTTGGTGTGGGCTGCTTACCGGCCGGTTTTTCTGCGATCTCGGACCCTTCCGCGTGATTGAGCGGACGCTCTTTGAGCGGCTCGCGCTGCGCGAATGGACCTACGGCTGGACCATCGAAGCCCAGATCGTCGCGGCGCGCCTCGACGTACCCATCACCGAGGTTTCCGTCCGGGAGCGAGTCCGGGTCGCAGGTGAACAAAAGGTTTCCGGGGTGAGTTTGAGGCGTACTCTGCAAGTTGGGGCGCACATTTTTGCCGCCGGCTGGCGCGCGAGCCGGAGGGGGATGAAGTTTATGCTTCCGGCTGGAATACCGGAGGGGGTATCCGTCTCGCAGCAGTGATCCGGTCCTGCGTTCACCCACCCTCCCACCCTCCATGAGCATTCTCTCTCCCTTCCAAACCTACGCCCGCTGGCTCCATCTTCGCTGGCCGGCTGGGACGGTCGAACAACTGCCGGAGGTCGGGGATGGTGGCGCAACGGCCCTCAAGGGCGTGCGGATCGTCGGCGACCTGAGCGGCATTCCGCTCCTGAAGTTTTCGGCCGACACCGGCGCTCGCGCGGTCCAGGCGATTCTCGCGGAACCGAATTTTGCCGGTGAACGGGGGACGGGCGACGCCGAAATCCTCGACGTTGCGATCATTGGCGCCGGGGTTTCGGGCCTCTCTTCCGCGATGGAAGCGAAGAAGGCCGGACTGACCTTTAAAATTTACGAAGCCGCCGAACCGTTCTCGACGATCGTCAATTTCCCGAAGGCGAAGCCGATCTACACGTACCCCACGGAGATGACACCGGCGGGAGAGGTGAAGTTCACCACGAACGTGAAGGAGGCGCTCCTCGAGGAACTCGAAGCCCAGCGGGCGGCGGCCGGAATCGAGATCACCAAGGATCGCATCGACCGGCTCGAACGCGTGGGATCGCTCATTCACGTGCATCACGCCGACAAGCGGGTGACGAAGGCGCGCCGGGTGGTGGTCGCGATCGGACGCAGTGGGAACTACCGGAAGCTCGGCGTGCCCGGCGAGCAGCTCGACAAGGTTTCAAACCGGCTCTACGACCCGAAGGACTTCATTGGAAAGCACATCCTCGTGGTGGGCGGCGGAGACAGCGCACTCGAGACGGCGATCGCGTGCTGCATCTGCGGCGCAAACGTCACGCTCAGCTACCGCGGCAAGGAATTCGCCCGGGCGAAGCCGGAGAACATCGAGAAGGTGCAACAACTCGAGAAGGACGCTGCCGCGCCCGTCTCCGTCGACAATCCGAAGAGCGAGCGGGTGAATGCCGCCGCGAGCCACGCGATGCGGGAGTCTTCTCCGAAGGGCTCGATGCGCGTGTTGCTCGGCTCGCAAACGAAGGAGATCACGGCTGATACCGTGGTGATGAAGCTGGCGGATGGCGGCGAAGAGACGCTGCCAAACTCGAACGTCTTTGCGATGATCGGGCGCGAGGCGCCCCTCGACTTCTTCCGCCGGAGCCACATTCCCATCCGGGGCGAGTGGAAAGCTTCCACCTGGATCAGTTTCATCCTCTTCCTTGCCTTTTCGGTCTTCATCTACCACTGGAAAAAAGAGGGGGCCGTGATCGCGGACGTTCCCGTGCTGAAGCAGATCGCCGGCATCGGTGACCTCTTCTCGAGCAAAGGCTGGTTCCCCTACAACGTGCCGGCTTGGTGGGGGGGATTTGGCGATGCCTTCAAGCGACCGTCGAATCTGTTGGGAACGCTGCGGGTGACCTTGGGCGAGCCGGGCTTTTACTACTCACTCGCCTATTGCACCTGCGTGGCTCTTTTTGGCTGGAAGCGCTACCAGCGGCGGCGGACGCCGTATGTGCGGCTCCAAACCATTTCGCTCGCCCTGGTGCAGATCGTGCCGCTCTTCCTCATCCCGTACATCATTCTGCCGTGGGCCGGACATAACGGCTGGTTCGATGGCGGCGCGATGAAATGGCTCGCCGATCAGCTCTTCCCTGCCGTGACGTACTCCGAGCATGGGCGGGAGTATTGGCGCGCGTTCGGCCTCATTTTGGCCTGGCCGCTCTTCTTCTGGAATTGCTTCACCGACCAGCCCATGTGGCTCTGGTTGGGAATCTCGCTGTTCCAAACCTTCGTCATCATTCCGCTCATCGTCTGGCGCTGGGGCAAGGGCGCCTACTGCGGCTGGATCTGCTCCTGCGGCGCCTTGGCGGAGACGCTGGGCGATACCCAACGCTCGAAAATGCCGCACGGTCCGTTTTGGAATCGGGTGAACTTCGTCGGGCAGGCCTTTCTCGCCTTCGCGCTGATCCTAATGGTCCTTCGCTCGATCGGTTGGGCACTCGGGCCCCAGTCCTGGGCTTCGCACACGTTCGCATATCTCTTCCACGACCTCCCCGTCTTGAACTACGCCTGGTTCGTCGACCTCATGTGGGCCGGCATCCTCGGTGTGGGCGTTTATTTCTGGTTCAGCGGCCGAGTCTGGTGCCGCTTCGCCTGCCCGCTGGCGGCCTTGATGCATATTTACGCCCGCTTCTCGAAGTTCCGGATCTTTCCCGAGAAGAAGAAGTGCATCTCCTGCAACGTCTGCACGAGCGTCTGCCACCAAGGCATCGACATCATGAGCTTCGCCAACAAGGGTCTCCCCATGGAGGATCCGGAATGCGTGCGCTGCAGCGCTTGCGTTCAGCAGTGCCCGACCGGCGTCCTGAGCTTTGGTCGCTTCGATGCGACCGGCCATCCGCTGCTCGACAAACTTCTCGCCAGCCCGGTCCAAATCCGCGAACACGCAGCGAAGCATTGATCAGCGCCCGCCCAACATGATGACGTCGAGGATGTCATTCACGCCGGGGCCGACTTTGGCAACGAGGGCGCGAAGCTCGGAGGGCGCGATGTTCAGGTCGTCCGCCCACCGACGGATTTCCTCCGGGTCGCTCAGGTCGATCTGACCTGACTCGATCGATTTCACACTGGATTCCAGTTCCATAGGCTCTCTGCGTTATGCAGGTGCCCCTCTATCGTGTCAGACGCCGGCTTTGGATGCCGACGACTCGCACGTATTCGCTATTCGACGTCGATCCACCGGACGAGCGGAGCGAGCACGGGCTGGCCGTCCTGATGCCAGGTGAGCGGCGGATTTTGCATCGTTCCCAGCGGACAAAGCCGGCTCGCCCGCAGCCCTTCCCTGACCAAGCGTTCCGCCGCCTGGGGCGTCGGCGGCCAGTAGCCCACGGCGCCGAGGTGAGCGGAAACGCTCGCGAGCGCGGTGGCGAGTGAGGCGGGAAGCGGTTTGACGTACACCACCCGGTCGAGACAGGAAGCGGTGAACGCGGAATCGACTCCATCGAAGATCACGGTCCAGACGGTGCTCGAGCCGCCGTCGCTGACCCACAGCGCGATATCTTCGCCCAGCGCCGCTCGAAACGCCACGTCATCGCGCACCCGCCGAATCCCGGCCGCTTCACCGGCAACCAAGGCCCGGCGGGGCGTGTGAACTTGAAACGCCGCCATCGCCGCGGCGAGCCCAGCCGCATAGGCGCGGGCGTCGCCCGCCACATAGAAGCCGTGCGGCGAGAGACAGCCGTGCTGGTCGAAAAGCGATGCCTCGCGGGCGGCGGCCTCGAGCGAAGCCGCGACCTCGGCGAAGATCACACCCAGACTCACGCGATGACCGTGGGGAACAAAAACCTGATCCGGCCGCAGCATCCGGTGGATGCTGGCGATCGTCTCATCGCCTCCAAACACCACGACGGCACCAGCCTCGGCCATCCACGCATCCGGGAGATCCGGGCGGATTTCGACGCTCTCCCGGAGGATCGTCGGCATTGCGCCGACGAACGCCGCGAGTTCCGGCAGACCCGCGGCAGGAAGTTTGACCCGCTGCCGCCCGCCGAGCAGCAGACCGCGTAGAATCGACTGCAGGGCCGCGTGCGGAGTGTTTCCACTCATGATGTGGACGAGCGGTGAGCGCGGAAACGCCCGGGATCGATGAGCCCCGCGCGGGACGAAACCATCGAGGACGCCCGCGCTCCCCAGCTCGAGATGCACCAGCTCGAGCAGGCGCTCCGCGGTGATTTCGCCCAGCCACGGTGCAAATTCCCGCGCGGCCAGCGCGAGCGCCGCGGCTCGTTCGGCGGTCGTCATGGCCGGATTTGCAGCAACTCATCGGCCGCGCGGGAGCAGCCCCGCGGAAGGGCGCGGGGATCTCGTCCGATCAGTTCGAACGTGCCTCCGTCCCGGCGGACGGCCAGGTCCTGCGTCTGCACGGCCAGCGCGGAGCCCACATTCGCGAGATCGAAAAGTCGCACCAGTCCCACCTCGCCCCCGGCAACCTCGGCTCCGGACTCCGGGTCGATGACCAGAGCGCGCAGCCACGGAGGCGGTCGATGGGGCCCGCCAAGCCCGTTGGCGTACGCCTGCGTGCTGAGTTCGGTCATCCCGTATTCGTTCCAGACCGATTCCGGCGCGAGGCCGAAGTGCCGCGTAAAGAGCGCGTAGAGTTCGTCCTTCGCGATCTCCCGGCCGCTTCCTTTGTAGCCCCCGGTTTCAAACGCGAGTGATCCCGCGGGGAGCGTCATGGTCCGTTCCCCGAGCTGCTCGAAGAGGGCCAGGAACGCCAGGGCCGTCCCGAGAAGGATCACCGGCTCGCGGGCGAGCGCCGCGGCGTCCCGCAGCCCGGTGACGTCAAGTGCGAGCGCGTCGTCGCGCCGATGGGCGAGCCAATTCTGTTCCGATGCGAGCGGCGCGAGCGCGCCCATCATGTGACTGAGTGAGGAATGGAGAGCCTCGGACGCCGGCGGGATCAGGATCCAATGGGGTCGGCCAACCGGCAGTCCGGCGAATCGCCACGCCGCGCGCAGGCTGGATTCATAGAGATCGGGCGAGCGGAAGTGATGCCGGCCGAAACCCTCCCCGGTCGTTCCGCTCGTATAAAAGGTAAGCTGCGTCTCAGCCGCGGAAAACGTGCGGAGATCGGCGCGCTTGAAGGCGCTCTGCGGAACGGCGGGAATCGAGCGCCAGTCCGTCGGCGGGCCCCCGCCGAGCGCTCGAGCGAACGCCGCGTACGGCGCATTGTGGGCGAGTTGGAAGGCGTGGATGGCGAGGGCGATCTCGTTCCACGCCGCCCGCTCCAGCGGCTCCCGAAGGCTTGCCTCGATCGCCGCCGTGACGCGCGCCTCGAGGTGGCGACGCGCGATTTCGCGCTCCTCACTCACGGCAGCATCTCCAGCGCGGCTTTCGCCACTTCGTCCGCCGTGACCGCCTTCAGACACCGCAGATCAAGCGGGCATTCGCGGCGAAAGCAGGGACTGCACTCCACCTGGTGACGAATCACCCGCGCGCGCTTCGAGCGCGGGCCGGTGGCCTGGTCGTCGGTCGACCCGAAGATCGCGACGAGCGGCACCCCCAGATGGTCGGCGAGGTGCATCGTTCCCGTATCATTCGTGATCAGCAGATCGCACTGACGGAGGTCGTCGATCAAGCCGGCGAGCGAGGTCTCGCCGATTTTGTTTTCGCATTCGCTGCCCTCCAGCGATTTTTCGATCTCCGCTCCCAGCGCGGCATCCTTCGCCACCCCAAAGAGGACGAAACGCGAGGGCCGGCTCGCGCTGATCTGCTTCGCGGCAGCCGCGAACCGCTCCGGAAACCAGCGCTTCGTCGGTCCGTATTCCGCCCCCGGACAAATCCCGATCCGCGCGAAGGGCTTCCGGAGGGACGTCGGCTCAGCCATCGTGTCGTCCGGTGTCATTCCGCCCACCGCCCGCGCGAGCTGAAGGTAGCGACCGGTGTGATGCGGGCGGATCGGCCCCGGCACGATTTCGGGTTCGGCCACGACCTGGTTCAGCAGCCGGCGGCGGGAATGGCCGGAGAAGCCCACGCGACGGGGCACGCGCGCGAGCCAGATTTCCAGCGCCGAGCGGAGCGAGTTCGGCAGGAGAATCGCGACTTCGAAAGGGCCGGCGCGGCGGATCTGCGAGGCGACCGCGAAGACTCCCGATTTCGCCTCCTCGATCGCGATGACCTCCCGAACTTCGGGCAGTGTCCGCCAGAAGTCAGCGAGTTTGCCGGGAGAAAGAATCGTCACCTGCGCGTCCGGCCGTCCGGCCGCGATCGATCGAACCGCCGGGGCAGCCATGACCGCGTCTCCGAGCCAATTCGGCGAACGGATCAGAATCTTGAAGGGCTGCAGCGCATCGGCGCTCATTTCGTCGGGTAACGTGACGCCCCGCTTGTAGCCTGCGAGCAGAAAGTGCGGCTTCGGGGTCTTCCACCGGTTATGAACCCAAAACCAGTCCGCGGGGGACGGACGGATCATGCTCTCGACCGCGACATTCACGCGCGCGCTCAGCGCCTCGACCGACTCCCCGGGCTCGCGCGGCACGGGTGGGCAGAAGGTCATGCGCCAACGACCGGGACCCTCCGTCGTCACGGAGACGGGCAAGAGCGGTGCTCCGGTTCGCGACGCGATGAGGGCCGCGAGGGTGGACGTGGACGCCAGGCGCCCGAAAAACGGCGTCCAGACCCCGCCATCGCCGGCGTGCTGATCGACCAGCACACCGAGTCCACCGCCCGCGCGCACGAAGGCCAGCGGCGCGTGAAAGCCATCGTTCCGGGCGAAGAGGGACAGTCCCGTCCGCGAACGCAGTCCGCGCATAAGTTCTTCTGACGGCTTGTCGCGTAGCGGCTGGTAGATCGTGCCGAAGCGAAAGCGCTTCAGCATGGTGATCAGGCGCGGCATCGCCTCCCAGTTTCCGAGATGGCAGACGACGCACACCGCCCCCCGTCCCTCCGCCATCACCGCTTCGAAGGCCTCCTGTCCGTCGAGCCGCACCACGTCCCGGACCTCGTCATCCGACATCATCGGAAAGCGCGCGCCACTGAGCAGGTTGGCGCCGAGCCGCCGGAAATGCTCCCGGGCGAGCGCGGCGATTTCGCCGGCAGATTTTTGCGGGAACGCGATCCCCAGATTGCGCCGGGCCAGCCGCCGGTACGGAGCCGCGAGGAGGTGCGCTGCTGCGCCCAGGGTGCGCCCGATAGAGGCGACCAGACGCAGCGGCAGCGCGCGCAACAACGCGAGAAACAGGCGCAGGGCGAGCCGGGTCACACGCGGTCGGGTGGTTCAGCGGGCCGACGGCAGCCCTGGCGGCCGGTCGCCGACGCTCGGGGCCTGATCGACCGGCTCAGTCAGACCACTCACGATGCGGCCGCCCTTTACCTCCACGCGGGCCCCGGCCCGCGCGAGCGTTGGTCGGCTGGCGCCGCTCGCTTGAAAGATCTCCTGGGTCAGTCGTTGGCCGTCGAGCGCGATCAGGGTGTAGAGGAAGGTCCGCGGCGCGGCCTGATGGAGAACGTGCAGCCGATTTTGAGCATCGAGCATCGTCTGAGGTTCGCTCACGACCGGCAGATAGCGCCCGATCGGCTGGGTTCCATAGACGATGCCCGTGCCCTTGTCCCGGATGCGCACGTAGAGCTGCAATCGATCGGGCAGCTGGAAACTCAGCAGTTGCACCTCCCGAAGGTCACCGGTGCCGGGCACTCCCACGGTTTGGCGCATGATCGTGCGGCCATCGGTCAGGTCGATCGCCATGACGTTTGACCCGAAAAAGCGATCGAGATCCCGGACGAGAATCGTGGCCTTGATGCGATGCTGGCCGAAATCGCGGATCGGAAACAAGGGGGCCAGATCGATCTTCCGCACGATGCGCTCTCCGGACTTCAGGAACACGGGACTGATCTTGTAGTCTGGGTCGAAAGGTTGCAGGAGGTTTCCTTCGGCGGTGGTGATGTCGAAGCCGAACCACTGCCGCGCGCCATCGGCGTCGAGGCGCAGATCTCGGCCAGCGAGATTCGTGATGGTCACGGTGGCGACGATCGGTTCGTAAACGATGTAGAGCCGGCGGCTGAGCTTCAGCTCGACCTGGACCTGGGCGTGGGCCAAGTCCGCGATCCAAAGCGCGCCGGCAGCGGCGAGAAAAGCGAGACAGCGGCGAAACATGGCACTCAGAGCGTGGCGTCGATGCCTTCAGGATTCAAATGACGTCGGAGGAGGTTGCCGGGGCAAAGCCGTCCGCATTGATCACGTGCCGCACGCCGCGCCGAAGCTCCTCCGCCCAGAACGGCAGGATCTCGGGGGGATAGACGAAGCCGCCTTCGAATCGGAGTCCAAGCTTTTCCATCACCCGCGGGAGCGGAGATTTCGTTCCAGCGTGAGCGCCATGATTTCAGGCGCTCCCAGCTCGTGAAAACCATACCTGAGCAGGCCGCGGGAGCCCTCGGTCGCCAGGCCGCGCCCCCACATTCCACGCGGGAGGCGATAGCCCAGTTCGAGGCGATGATCCTCAAATTGACGGCCCGGCCGAAGGTGAAACCAGCCGGCGAAAGCATCATCGTCGAGCAGGTGCGCCGCCCAGATTCCCTGGGCGTCACCGTCAGAGTAGACTCGTCCCAACCAGGCCTGCGTCTTTGCCTCGTAGCCTTCCCAGGGCACGGGCGGGCAGTCATTGATGAATTGCATCACCGCCGGGTCGCTATCCATCGCGTGAAGGTCGGGCGCGTGGGCGAGGGACAACCGGCGGAAGCGGAGGCGGGGCGTGAGGACGGAATCGACCGGGGACATTGCGCGCGGCTCCCGTGCGCCTGAAAATCGCGATTTGCACCATTTTTTGAGCGGGGACTCGACATCCGCGCCGCGCTCCCGGTAATCTCGCGCTCCCTATGGATACGACTTCACCCGCAGCTATCGTCTACAACCGGAAAAACCCCTTTCCCGGAAAACTCCTCGTCAACCACTCGCTGTGCTCCGCTGGCGTCGATAAAGACACCCGACACTACGAGATCTCCATCAAAGGCTCGGGCCTCACCTATGAGGTCGGTGACGCGCTCGGAGTGTTCCCGCAAAACGACGCTGAACTCGTCAACGAGATCTTGAATGCGCTTGGGCTCTCCGGCGAGGAGACCGTCGCTTCGGGGGATGGGAGCAGCATGACGCTCCGGAAGGCGTTGACGAGCGAGTGCCAGATCACCCAGACGGATCGCAAGTTTGTCGAGGCCGTCGCGTTGAAAGCCGGCGATCACGATCTCCAGGCGCTCGCCACCGATCCGGCGCGGAAGGACGCGTTCGAGCAATATCTTTGGGGCCGGGAGGTGATCGACATGCTCACCGAATATCCCACCGCAAAGTTCGCAGCATCGGAGTTTGCGTCGCTGCTGCGAAAGCTGCAGCCGCGCCTGTACTCGATCGCTTCGAGCCAGAAGCTGCACGCGGACGAAGTGCACCTTTGCGTGGCCACCCTCGGCTACAAGACCCTCGGACGCCGCCGCAAGGGGGTCTGCTCGAACTTCCTCGCGAACCGCGTGACGCTGAACGAAACGGCGCTGCCGCTGTTTTTCCATACGGCCAAGCATTTCCGCCTGCCCGATGATCCGAACATCCCCGTCATCATGGTCGGGCCCGGGACTGGCATCGCCCCGTTCCGCGCGTATCTGGAAGAGCGGCGCGCGATCGGCGCGAAGGGGAAGAGCTGGCTCTTTTTCGGCTCGCAGCGCGAAAGCTGCGATTTCCTTTACAAAGACGAGCTCGCGAAGTTTATGGCCGACGGGGTCCTCCACAAGCTGACCAACGCCTTCTCCCGCGACCAGGAGCACAAGATCTACGTTCAAAACCGCATGGCGGAGGAAGGCGGCGAAATCTGGAAATGGCTCGAAGAAGGCGCCTACTTCTACGTGTGCGGTGACGCCAAGAAGATGGCGAAGGACGTGGACGACATGCTCGTCACGATCGGCGAAAAGATCGGCGGACTGACCCACGACGAAGCGATCGCGTACGTGCAAAAAATGCGCACCACCAAGCGCTACCGCCGCGACGTTTATTGATTCTACCGCGCCGGGAGGCGCGAAATTTGGAAGGCGGGCGGCGCGGATGCCGTCCGCCTTTTTCGTGTCTGGCCGCCACCTCCCGACCTCCGCGCGCCTCGCAACGCCGCTTGCGATTGGTTCCCGCGGGCGCACAATGACGGCGCTCCGTGAAGTCCCCGTAGCTTAATGGATAAAGCAGCGGTCTTCTAAACCGCAGAGTGCTGGTTCGAGCCCAGCCGGGGACGTGGTCCGCGACCCCAGCCCGACGAGTGACCTTTAGCGCCCCACGGGCAGGACAGCCGGTGTCGGCTTCGGCCGGGCGGGTCGATTCTGCTGTGCAGATGAGATGCTGGTCCAGGAGTAAAGCAAATCCACGGCCGTCCTTCGAACGGTGTTGAAATCCTCGTCCCGACAATTGATCACGAGTTCGAGGAAGGAACCCTCCAACTGCTTGATGAAGATGTAGCTCGACGCCTGTCGGAGGCCGCCGGAATTATAGGCGGCTCGAATTTCCGCCGTCATCCAACCGTTCGCGTCGAGTGGCTTTTCCGTCGCGGAAACGATTTGCTTCGGCCCATCGCTCTTGAGCGATTGCAGAATCAGTCCCTTCGTGCTGTTCAACCACGCGATATCAATGAGGACGGGAGGGGGGAGCGCACTTTTTCGCAACGTAATTCTCGCCCCCGGAAGCGCGATATTGATCAAATAAAACTCGCCCGTCGAACCGTAGGGTGTCCACTTTTGAGGAAGCGCAATTCGAATGAAAGTTGATCCCTGGCGAAACCCCTGTGCCTCGTAAGTTCCGTCGCCACCCTTGACCGATTGCTTGACCAGCGTGAAATCGATGACTGCGTCACCTCCGGTTGATGGAGGCGGTGGCGCCACTGGACGACCAGCCTGCGCGCAAGCGGCTCCGGCGAGGATCGTGCTGACGGACAGCGCTTGCAGCGTCCGGGAGAGTTTTCGCAGCACGCTCAAGGTATCTTTCACGTTGGAAACTATAGACGCGACCAAGCACCCTTTGCAAACGAGTAGGCACCTGGAAAACCAAGCGGCGGCTTCGAAAGGAACGATTTATCAAACAGCACGGTGCGCGAGGGCGGGTCATAGCTGGGATAGGCATTCGGATCCTTCCATCGGGCAGTCCAATCCTTCGACTGAAACGACTGCATGATCGAGCCGTTGTAGGTAAATTTCCTGCGATCAGTGCCCGAACCGTTATAGTCACCGTAGGTCGCATCGAAGTAGGGAGCGCCGGGGACGAGATCGGCAGCCGACAAAGTGTTCCAATTTTCGAGGAAGCGAATTAGATTTGGTGCACCTCCGGAGAAACCATTTGCGTCGCTGAGATAGTTCCCGGAAACAATTCCCGTATTGACGGTCGTATTGATCGCGCCGCGATCGTACCCTGGCACGGGAATCGGTCCGCTCGTGGGCACTAACGCAGGTAACACGGTGCCATCGGTGCTGAGAATTTTCCCATTCGTGTCCCGCGCATACTGGTTCAGGTCACTGAATCCCTTGTCTGGCTTAAAGTTATTTGATACGACGGCGACGGCATCTGCCAGGATCGCTGACGTAACTTGCGTATATCCTGGAACATTCGTTGAACCGTTGACGATGTTTTGATCGTTCGAATCTGGGTTAGTCCCAGTATTCGACCCGCCCGTGTTGTAGTTTCCTTGAATAATCACTCCATTCTGGGTGGCGAGTGTAAAGGAATTTTCAGCCGAAGAGGCGGGGAGCTGTTCTGCATTAGACAAGAGTATGCCGTGCTTGACTGAAAGAGCCCCTTCGGTTCCGTAATTGCCCGTGCCAGCCTGGTATTGCGTGATGTCCGCGACGTAGACGACTCCATTGAATTGGTCTTTGATTTCGGGAGTGCTTTCGATCAATGTCTTGAGTGAGCCCATTTTGATCTCCGTTGCCGCAACGGCAGCCGACGTCGTCGCACCATCTCCACGCTCACGCTGATCTTGGACAGAGATGCGGCTTCCTCCGTTTGATGGGTTCACCACTTGGCTGAGGATGGCAGATTTCACCGTAGGTGAGACCTCCGCCCCGTCAGCGTAATTACTGCCAATGTCTCTTTGTTTTCGGACAATCGTATTCGCCGCGTCGATGGTGCCGTCTGGGTTGTAGGCGATGAGAATTTTCAACGAGGCGGTATTATAAATCCGAGCCGCCTCGATCGCAGCTTGATCTGCGTTTGCGTCGGTTTTCCAGTAAGTGTTAAAATCCGTCGTTTCGGGATTGCCTGACCTAAGGTCAGTCGCACTGGCATCCCGGCGGACGGGAATCTCGATAGTCTCCCGGAGAGAGGAGCCATTTGGGTTGTCGGCGCTGAGGTAATCCCGGTTTACGCCTCCAACATTCATTACGCTCCCTTGATTTCGGCCGTTCGTAAACGAGTTTTCATTAATCCCTGAATACGTGGTGGTGGACTCTTCCCACTTCAGGGGGATGGCACCGTTTTGATAATCGCCCGCGTAAGTGACGTTTTCGAGAAAGCTAAGTGCCGTTGCGCCGCCGACTTTGGCGACCCAGAGGTCATCGTTCGTCTGCACGCGCCCATTCACGGTGTAGTTGGTGCCTGGAATAATCTCGAGCCGATTTTCGTAAAAGATTGCGGCTTGGGCGGCGCTGGCGAAGGATTTCTTGAACAGTCTTTTAACTCCGGTATTCAGAACGCCGCCCCGGACTTGGACGGGGATATTTACTGAAACTTCATAGATTAGGTTTACGGAGTTAAATCCATTCGCGGAAACATCTGTCGTCAGGAAGGCATAATCGGGCGTGGCGACTGGAGGATAGACGGATCCCGTTCGTGGATCGGAGGTATCAATCACATACGACGTGTCCAGACACCTTCCCGCCGAATCGTAACTGCCGTAGGCCCGGCCGTAGACGTCGACCGTCTTGATTGAGATTTGACCAATTGGAACGGTGTCATCCGTCGGAAGACCAAGGTAGCCTCCGGGAATTCCCAGATCCCGCAAGCTGACGAGAGTAATATCTTTCCCGCCGGATATCGCTGTGCGGTTCGAGGCGTTGGTCGGATCAATAAACGCGACGGCACCCAGGGAGGTATGGGAGTTCGTTTTGGCGATGGACCGCCAGCGAGTGTACACGAGCTCCATCGCCGCGTCGGCAACGCCATATCCCATCGTGAGCTGGATGCTACGCTGACTTAGGCTGGCGGTTTCGGACGTATAGTTGAAGGCGGCGCCGACGAAAACCGAAAGGATCGCGACGAAGAACAACACGACAAAGAGGGTACTGCCCTTTTGACTGGGAATGCGCAGGTTCATGGCACTGGGTGTTTGAGCTGGTTGGTCCACTGAGATTCACACTTCTTCTTACGGCGCGCGGGTCGCCGTGGGCCGGCGGGTGGGTGTCGGCGTGTTTGTCGGGGTCGGACTCGGCGTTGGCGTATCGGTTGGCGTCGGCGTGACGGTAACCGCCGGCGTCGGCGTATTCGTCGGCGTATTCGTCGGTGTCGGTGTGATGGTCGGCGTCGGAGTAGGCGTCGGCGTGTCCGTAAGCGTCGGCGTGGCGCTCGGCGTATTCGTCGGTGTCGGAGTGAGGGTCGGCGTATTTGTCGGCGTATTCGTCGGCGTCGGGGTCGGCGTCGGCGTGCCGGTGGGGCTCGGCGTGTTCGTCGGCGTGTTCGTCGGCGTGTTCGTCGGCGTATTCGTCGGCGTGTTCGTCGGCGTGTTCGTCGGCGTGTTCGTCGGCGTGTTCGTCGGCGTGTTCGTCGGCGTCGGAGTTGGTGTCCTCGTCGGCGTAACCGTCGGCGTATTCGTCGGGGTCGGCGTATTCGTCGGCGTATTCGTCGGCGTGTTCGTCGGCGTGTCGGTCGGCGTAGGAGTGATCGTCGGCGTGTTCGTCGGCGTGTTTGTCGGCGTAGGCGTCGGGGTCTTCGTCGGTGTATTCGTCGGTGTATTCGTCGGTGTCGGCGTGTTCGTCGGCGTGTTCGTCGGCGTGTTCGTCGGCGTGTTCGTCGGCGTGTTCGTCGGCGTGTTCGTCGGCGTCGGCGTGCTAGTCGGCGTGCTCGACGGCGTGTTCGTCGGCGTGTTCGTCGGCGTCGGCGTAATCGTCGGGGTGTTCGTCGGAGTGCTCGTCGGCGTAGGCGTAACCGTCGGCGTGTTCGTCGGCGTCGGCGTGCGCGTCGGCGTGTTCGTCGGTGTCGGCGTGTTCGTCGGCGTGTTCGTCGGCGTCGGCGACGGCGTGTTCGTCGGGCTCGGAGTCGGCGTCGCGGTCGGCGTCGGCGTCGGGGTATTCGTCGGGGTCGGGGTCGGCGTGGCGGTCGGCGTCGCGGTCGGCGTATTCGTCGGCGTCGCGGTCGGCGTATTCGTCGGCGTATTCGTCGGCGTATTCGTCGGTGTCGGAGTCGGCGTGTTCGTCGGCGTAGGCGTAGGCGTATTCGTCGGCGTAGGCGTAGGCGTCGGTGTGGCCGTCGGCGTATTCGTCGGCGTCGGAGTCGGCGTACGCGTTGGCGTATTCGTCGGAGGCGGCGTGTTCGTCGGCGTGTTCGTCGGCGTCGGAGTCGGCGTATTCGTCGGGCTCGGCGTCGGCGTCGCAGACGGCGTCGGAGTCGGCGTATTTGTCGGCGTATTCGTCGGGGTCGGAGTCGGCGTGGCGGTCGGCGTCGGGGTCGGCGTCGAGGTCGGCGTATTCGTCGGCGTATTCGTCGGCGTCGGCGTGTTTGTGGGCGTCGGCGTCGGCGTGCGCGTCGGCGTATTCGTCGGCGTCGGCGTTACGGTCGGCGTGTTCGTCGGCGTGTTCGTCGGCGTGTTCGTCGGCGTGTTTGTCGGCGTCGGAGTCACCGTCGGCGTCGGGGTCGGCGTCGCGGTCGGCGTATTCGTCGGCGTCGGAGTCCGGGTCGGCGTGTTCGTCGGGGTCGGAGTCGGGGTGGCCGTCGGCGTATTCGTCGGCGTCGGCGTGTTCGTCGGCGTGTTAGTCGGCGTCGGCGTGTTCGTCGGCGTGTTCGTCGGCGTGTTCGTCGGCGTATTCGTCGGTGTCGGCGTCCGAGTCGGCGTATTTGTCGGCGTCGGCGTCGGTGTATTGGTCGGCGTCGGCGTCGGCGTGGGGGTCGGCGTGTTCGTCGTCGTGTTCGTCGGCGTCGGCGTCCGGGTCGGCGTATTCGTCGGTGTCGGCGTGATCGTCGGCGTCGGCGTGATTGTCGGGGTATTCGTCGGCGTCGGCGTATTCGTGGGCGTCGGCGTCCGGGTCGGCGTATTCGTCGGTGTCGGAGTCGGCGTATTCGTCGGCGTGTTCGTCGGCGTGCTCGTCGGCGTATTCGTCGGCGTCGGCGTCCGCGTCGGCGTGTTCGTCGGCGTCGGCGTCGGCGTATTCGTCGGCGTGGGCGTCGGAGTGCCGGTGGCCGTCGGCGTATTCGTCGGCGTGTTCGTCGGCGTGTTCGTCGGCGTGTTCGTCGGCGTCGGCGTCGGTGTCCTGGTCGGCGTGTTCGTCGGTGTCGGCGTAATCGTCGGCGTCGGCGTGGAAGTCGGCGTATTCGTCGGCGTCTGGGTAGTCGTCGGAGTCGGCGTCCGTGTCGGCGTATTCGTCGGTGTCGGAGTCGGGGTGTTCGTCGGCGTCGGTGTCACCGTCGGCGTGTTCGTCGGAGTCGGCGTCGGCGTGCTCGTCGGCGTGTTCGTCGGAGTAGGCGTGCGAGTCGGCGTGTTCGTCGGCGTCGGAGTCGGCGTGTTCGTCGGAGTCGGCGTGACCGTCGGCGTGTTCGTCGGCGTGTTCGTCGGCGTCGAGGTCGGCGTGTTCGTCGGCGTCGGCGTCCGGGTCGGCGTATTCGTCGGGGTCGGAGTCGGCGTGGCCGTCGGCGTTACGGTCGGCGTGGCCGTCGGCGTGGGCGTCGGCGTGTTCGTCGGCGTGGCCGTCGGCGTGGCCGTCGGCGTGTTCGTCGGCGTGTTCGTCGGCGTGTTCGTCGGCGTGTTCGTCGGAGTAGGCGTCCGCGTCGGCGTGTTCGTCGGCGTCGGCGTGTTCGTCGGCGTCGGGGTGACCGTCGGGGTTGGAGTCGAGGTCGGCGTAGACGTCGGCGTCGGGGTGACCGTCGGGGTATTCGTCGGCGTGCTCGTCGGAGTCGGAGTCGGGGTCCGCGTTGGCGTGCTCGTTGGCGTCGGAGTCGGTGTCGCGGATGGCGTATTCGTCGGCGTCGGCGTGCTCGTCGGCGTGCTCGTTGGCGTACTCGTCGGCGTCGGAGTTGGCGTATTCGTGGGCGTACTCGTCGGCGTATTCGTCGGCGTATTCGTCGGCGTCACCGTCGGCGTGTTTGTCGGAGTCGGCGTCGGTGTTTTCGTCGGCGCCGCAGTCGGCGTCACAGTCGGCGTGTTGGTAGGCGTCGGCGTGTTCGTCGGCGTGTTCGTCGGCGTGTTGGTCGGTGTCGGCGTGTTCGTCGGAGTCGGCGTATTCGTCGGCGTATTCGTCGGAGTCGGAGTCGGTGTGGCCGTCGGCGTTACGGTCGGCGTGTTCGTCGGCGTCACCGTCGGCGTGTTCGTCGGCGTCGGCGTCGGCGTGTTCGTCGGCGCCGCCGTCGGCGTCACCGTCGGGGTATTTGTCGGCGTGCTCGTCGCGGTCGGCGTATTTGTCGGCGTCGGCGTGTTCGTCGGTGTGACGGTCGGCGTATTTGTGCTTGTCGGCGTCGGCGTGTTGCTCGGCGAGGCGGTCGGGGTCGGCGTCGCGGACGGAGTCGGCGTCGGAGTGGCCGGAATTGGCGTCGCCGTCGGCACAACCACCGTGGGAGTCGTCGTCGGCGTCACCGTCGGAGTCGCGGTCGGCGAAGCCGTTGGCGTCGCACTAGGCGTGTTGGTCGGTGTGTTCGTCGGTGTGTCGGACGGAGTCGGCGTCGTGGTCGACGGGGGTATCGGCGTACTCGTCGGGATCTGAGTCGACGTTGGGGACGGCGTCGTCGGTGTCGGTGACGGATTATTCGTCGGACTGGTCGGCGGGACGGTGGTAGAGGGGGTGACAGCGGGTGTCCCGGAGGTCGAGGGCGTTGCTGTCGGACCAGTCGTCGCAGTTGGAGTCGAGGTCGACGTGTTCGTTGGTCTCGGGGTCAGCGTTGCGGGAGGCACCCCACCATCATTCAGGAACGCCCGACTACGGAACGTTCCTCGCACGTCGTAAAAGTTATTGAAGCCGGTTTTGGCCTGGGAATTCTGAAGAACGTTGCTTCCTTCCTGAGCCCTAAACTTGAGTTGAGCCATCAAGCTCGCATTGACGGGATCGAGGGTAAACGGCACGAAACTGTTGGTTTCGGCCTTGGCGAGCGTGTTTGAAAGCACCGAGCGCGTCGCAGGGAAGACGACGTTGCTCGGATTTCCCGGCGCATAGTTCAACTGATCAATCGTGACCAACTCAGTCCCAACGACCGGTGCAATCCCGGTGTCAACGGCGGCGTAGAGCACTTTTCTTCTGATTCGGAGAGTTTGCGGGAGGCTAATCGTGCCTGGGGTGCTTCGGACGGTCGCTGTCTTCACCGCTGGCGGAATCGCGATCGTCAGAACCAAGGTGGGATCCGCGCTCGCGTCGACAGCCGTAATCTCGGCCGCGCGAAGGCGGGGATCGTCCATATCGACGACGTCGCCATTCAACGGTGCAGTTTGGGCCGCAGCTTCTGCGCTGCCGCCCTGGCTGCGCTGGATGGTGATGGTCATCGTGCCCGGCAGGCCGTCGTTCAGATTAGAACTCGCGGGGATGGAAGCCGCCTGAACGGGATAAGGATTGGCCGAGAGCGGAACGGTTAAAATGTAAGCGTTGTATTTTTGCGCGCTCGGCGGGACGATCCCATACGAGGACGTCAGCGCTGGATCGGGGCCGTTATAAACGAGCCAATCGCCTATACTCACCGTCGGGAGCGTCACAGCGCCAATTGCGTCGGTGAAGCTCGGCGTGCCGGCGGTAGTTGCCGCAAAGTAATCGCCCTTGGTGAGGAATTCGAGCGTTTTGCGGTTGAGCGTCTGACCTGAGACCTTCCCTTGGACAGGCGGAAAGGGAGAGACAGCCGGCGTCACCGACGCGGCATCAAGTTGGCCGCCATAATTCAGCGGCACGTTGGCAAACACGAGGCCGGTCGCCACGGCGGGAGCGGCGGGGTTGGCGCTGACGTTAACCATGAGCGGGACACCGACCGAACGGTCGACGTCGAAGGACATGCGGTCGATCGTTCGCTGCGCCGCCGCATGGACCTGATTGATCGCGACGTTTTTGACAAACAGATTCAATCCCGCAATGAATGCGATGTAGATAATCCCCCCGATGACCCCTACGATGGCGACGCCCACCATCAATTCGACAAGCGTGTACGCGGTCGCACGCTGCCAAAGGCGCTTCAAGAGGCGGGAGTTCATGGGGATTCGGTCGAGACGTTCGGATCAGTCGTCCCTGCTGACCGCGGTGTAGGCGATCACAGGTTCGATCGCGACGCCCTTGTAAGAATATTCCACCTTAAACGTGAGAAGCACCAAGTCGGGTGAGACCTTCGTGGCTTTTCGCTTGAGGGTTCCGACGACAAGATTGTCGCCTGGCGTTGCGATCGCCAGATCCGGCGGAGTCGTGTAGAGGCTGACAACCCCATTCGTCTGAGCGTAGGGAGATCCATCCGTTGCCTGGTTCCCCGGATCCGTGGGCAACCCGGGGTACAGCGCAAACCCATCTCCGCTCGGGTTGGTCGGGGTGGAAAGAACCTGAGGAACCACCGAATTCGCCTTCCACCTCGCGCCCAAAGCTTCACTAATCGCGGAGTTGAGAATAACCTTGGCCGAATAATTCAGCCTCGACTTCGCGGCAAACTCATTGGCGCCATTAAACGTGATATAAAAGCCCCCCACAACCAGCGCGAGGATCGCCGCTGAAACCATCAACTCGATCAACGAGAAGCCGGAAGAACGCCTGGAGATGGAGCGGGTGATGGTCATGCGGTTGGCAGGTGACACTGGCTCGTTTAAGCAGCGAACATACCAGCCGGGCGCAGAAAGCCGCGTCGCGGGAGGGTTCGGCAGGGTGAAGTCCATCGGCTGGCAGTATTCTCACTCTGGGACAGACCGGCAAGATCGAATGCCCGCGCCTCGGGCGGCACCGGACGTAGGACAACGGCTGTAACACTGCGCTCAAGGGATCGAAAAGGGCCGAATTCCAGAGAAAAGTCCCCAATTCAACTCAGCCCGGCGCGCTTTTGCAGACTTGGGACGGGCGACGACGCACTTGCGCTCCGGCTCCACTTACGGCACGCAATGAGTCTCACGCTCTTCGCCCATGCTGCATCTCTTCAACCTGTTCCTGGTCGCACTCGTCCTCCTCAACGCCATCGGAATCGGGTTGCTCGTCCAGCGCTGGGTCCGCCTGCCGTTTGGCCTCTCCCAAGCGGCCGGGATCCTGACACTGTGCGCGACCCTGTTCTTCATTGAGCACCTCGTCGGACTGGGCCGGCTCGGCTGGTTGATGCCTTTGACCACCGCGGTCTCGGGCTGGGCGGTGCTCAAGAACCTCGATCGCCTGAAGGAGGCCCGCTTCGCGATCTACGCGCTTCTCGCAGGCTTTTTCTATGTCTTCGCCTGGCGGTACTCGCTCCCAAACATCGACGGCAATACGGAACGCCTGCCCGACCTGAGCTTCGTTGTGGCGTACATGCAGGGGGTCCGCCTCCCCCCGCCGGATTTTTGGTATCCGCCGCACAATCTCGACCACTACTACAGCTTCCAGCACTACGGCGCGGCCCTCCTCGGCCGCTGGTTCGCGCTGGAGCCGGGCACGGCCTATAACGTATCCTACGCACTGCTCGCCGGGTTGACCCTGTCCGCCGCCTACGAGCTCGTCGCCCTGCTCTGCCGGCCCCGCTGGGCGCAGGCGCTCGTCCTCGCGACCTTTCTGGCGGGTGGCACGGGTTCGTCGCTTTTCTCCCTTTTCCTGGTCAAATGGGATAACCAGAACACCTACGATGCCCAGCGCTTCGTCGGTGGGACGACGTTTTACGACGACGACAAGCTCACCGCGTTCGGTTTGTGGGTGAAAAATACGCCGCTCGTCGGCGGCATCCCCCCCGGCGCCAAACGCGAGGATGTCCCGGAAATGCCGATGGAGACGTTCAGCTACGTCGTGGAGCTGGGCGACTACCACGCTCCGCTCGGCGGATTCTGGATTCAGGTGATCTCGCTCGGCGCCCTGGTCCTGCTGCTCCGCCGACCCGGAGAAGCCCACGCCGCGGCCCTGCTCGGCGCGACCATTCCCCTCACGGCGGCGACGAATACCTGGAGCCTCCCGTTTCAGGGCGTGATGAGCGCGGGGTTGCTCGCATTCCTCTGGACCCAGCGTTGGGATGCCCTCAAGCGCCGGCAACCGGCCCCCGATGCGGTCAACTGGCAGGCGTTTCTGGTGGGAGCGATCGGGTTCGCCTTCCTGATGTACCCGTATTTCAGCTACTTTCTCGTCAAGAACATCGGCAACTCCTCGCCGATCCAGTTCGTGCCCACGTCGATCGGGGCAAAGTATCTCACGCCTCCGGTCCTCTTCCTGATGGTCTTCTGGCCGGTCCTCGTCGTCGCGATCCTGCATTTTTTTGGCGTGCGGGGACATCGCCGGATGTACGCCTTGTTCTGGCTGATGGCGCTGCTCGCGACCGAGCTTTTCTTTGTGAATGACATTTATTCCGGCAGCGCCGAGCGCTTCAACACCACCCTGAAATGGTGGCCGTGGGTTTTCGATGGGGTAATCCTGACGCTCGCTGCGGCGAACCTGGACTCGACCTCCGCGCTGCGCCGCTGGGGCACGACGGTCGTGCTCGCCGTGCTGATGCTCTACACGATCAACCTCTGGCGGTATTTCTACGGAACCATCAAGAGTCTGGCGCCGATGAAGCTCTGGCATCCAGGTGAACTCAACGGGTCCGCCTGGATCCGGAGCGATCCGCCCCTGCGAACCGCACTGGAGTTTCTCCGCGTCGCCCCCAAGGGCGTCGTCCTCGAGAGCCCGGATAATCTGGCGTTCTGCCAGGTGGGCGCCTACTCGCTTTTCAGTCAGCAGCCGACGGTTCTTGGCTGGACGTCCCACGAACAACTCTGGCGCGGGTACCTCACCGAGACGTACGAACGCCATCTCCGGATCAAGGACTTCTACGCGGGCAAGCTGGCGGACCCCGGTGGGTTTTTGAAGGCATTCAACGTCCGTTACGTCCTCTGGCTCCCGCGGGACAACAACAACAAGGAGGCGCTCGCGAAGCTCTCCGCGGAACTGACCGGCGAATATTACTGGAATGAATTTTACCGGGCCGATGGCTACGCGGTCGGCATCTGGAGCAAGAAATAGCGCCGCGCCCCGTCTCCCGTAATGACTCCGCCTGTGGACGACCGCCCCGCCGAGCGGCCGCTTTGCGTGGACCTCGACGGCACCTTGCTGCGCGGGGACACTTTCTGGGAGCAAGTCTTCTTTCATTTCCGAAGGGAGCCGCTCTTTGCGCTCCGCTTCGTCGGCTGGGCGCTCCGGGGAAAACGCTACACGAAGGACCGGCTGGCCGCCCTGGCGCTCCCTCCGGCCGAGACCTGGCAGTTCTCGCCGAAGCTCATCGAGTGGCTCCAGGCGGCGCGCGCCTCTGGTCGGCGGATCGAACTCGTGACCGGGGCGCATCGCCCCGCCGCGGAACTCGCGGCGGCGCAAGTCGGGGGATTCGATGCGGTGCACGCGACCACTCCGGACCGCAATCTGACGTCCTCGCGGAAGGCCGCTTTCCTCCGCGAGCAGCATGGCGCTTCCGGGTTTGACTACGCCGGAAACTCCAGCGCCGATCTTCCGGTCTGGCGCGATGCCCACACGGCCCACGTCTGGCACGCCCGGCCCGCGCTCGTCCGCCGACTCCGCGCCGCCCATGCCCGGGTGGAGGAGCATGACTCGCTCCCACCGACCGGCGGCGTGCTCCTGAGCCAGCTCCGCGTCCATCAGTGGGTGAAAAACCTCCTCGTTTTTCTCCCCGTGCTGCTCGCGCATCGGCTGGGCGACGTCACCGCCTGGACGGCATCGGCCATCGCCTTTCTGTGTTTTTCCCTCGCGGCCTCAGGCGCATATTGCCTGAACGATCTCCTCGACCTGCCCGCCGATCGTCTGCACCCGGAAAAGCGCTCGCGGCCCCTGGCCGCGGGCAACCTCGCCCCGGTCGCGGGCGTCGCTCTGGCGATCACTCTGCCGCTCGCCGCGCTCGCTCTCTCGCTCCTTCTGCCGAGACTCTTCACCCTCGCGGTCGGACTCTATTTCGGCGCGACGGTCGCATATTCCACCGCGATCAAACGCATCGCCGGCGGCGACGTCGTGTTTCTCACCGGCCTCTACGCGCTGCGCATCCTCGCCGGCGAATACGCCACGGGCATCGTGGTCACCCAATGGCTGCTCGGGTTTTCGGTCTTCTTTTTCCTCAGCCTCTCGCTCCTTAAGCGCCACGGGGAACTCCTCGCCATGGCCGATGCGGAGGAAGGGGCGGTGCCCGGTCGCGGGTACCGGCGCGAGGACGTGGAAGTCGTCCGGAGTTTCGGCACCGCCAGCGCCTACGTCTCCGTCCTCGTGCTCGTGCTCTACATGAGCGGCGAGACCGTCGTGAAGCTCTACCGGTATCCGAAGGCGATCTGGCTCGTCGGACCGCTCCTGCTGTTTTGGTTTCACCGCCTCTGGTTCTTCTCTGCGCGCGGATTGATCCCCGGCGATCCCATCCCTTTTGTGCTCCGCGATCCGATGAGCTACGCGGTCGGCGCGCTGACGGCCGTGATTCTCTACATCGCCGCGACCTGATCCTGTCAGCCCACGAGCACCTGATGCAACCGGCGGTCGTGCGCCTGCTCGGGGAGCGAGTCGCGCAGCTGGCATTCGAAGGCGAGACCGATCGTCAAGACCCGGCCGGGGAGGGTGGCGAGGAAGCGATCAAAAAATCCGCCGCCCCGGCCGAGACGAGCGCCGTCGGTGGTGAAGGCCAGACCCGGCACGAGAACGAGGTCGAGCTTCGTCGGGGCGATCAGTTCCGCGCGGTCCGGATTCGGCTCGCGCAGGCCGAAACGTCCGATCTGCAGATCCGCCAGGGCCACCACGTGCCGCACCTCCAGCGATTCGCCGATCACGCGCGGGTAACTCGCATTCTTCCCCGTCAGGCGGACCCCCTTCTGCGACCACAAGCGATCGGTGGCCGGCTCCAGGGGGGTGGGCGCAAAGAGCAGGACGCTCTGAGCCGAAACCCATTCGGGAACCGACTCGAGCTGGCTGAAGAGTCGCTCCGAGGCTCGCACGCGCTCATCGGGGGACATCGCCGCGAGCGCGGCGCGCACCTCGGTGCGGAGGGCGGCTTTGGATTCGGCAAATTCGACGGTGGTCATGGTCACGGCGCAAGCAACGGTCCGTTCGCGAGTCCGAAGGCCCCGTGAGCGACGCGGGCGGCATTGGTGATGTCGGACTCCTCGATGATGACGGCGATCTTGATCTCGGACGTGGAGATCATCTGGATGTTGATCCCGCCGGTCCCGAGACAGGCAAAGAGTTTCGCGGCGACACCCGAGTGGGAGCGCATCCCGATCCCCACGACGCTGAGCTTGGCGACCCCACCCCGAGCCTGCAGACCCCGCGCCCCGATTTCCTGCGCGACCGGCTCCAGCACGGCTCGCGCTTTCTCAAGGTCGTCGGAGTGGAGCGTGAACGAGATGTCCGTCGCCCCCGTCTGCGAGACGTTCTGAACGATGACGTCGACGCCAATGTTGGCTCGCTCGAGGGCGCCGAAGACGGCCGCGGCCGTGCCGGGCCGATCCGGGACCGCGCCGATCGTGACCTTCGCCTGGTTCTTTTCCACGCTGAGGCCGCGGATCACCACATTTTCCATGCTCATATTTTCCTCCACGACCCTCGTTCCCGGAACGTCATTGAAACTGCTCCGCACCTCGAAAGGGACGCGGAATTTCTTCGCGAACTCCACCGAGCGCGACTGCATCACTTTCGAGCCACTGCTCGCCATCTCGAGCATCTCCTCGTAACTCAATTCCGTGAGCTTCCGCGCGTCCGGCACGATGCGCGGATCACAGGTGTAGACTCCATCGACGTCCGTAAAGATCTGGCAGAGATCCGCCTCGAGGGCGGCAGCAATGGCGATGGCCGTGAGATCCGAGCCGCCGCGGCCGAGCGTCGTGATCTGCCCTTCCATTGTCTGCCCCTGAAAGCCGGCCACGATCACGATACGCCCGTCCTCAAGAAAGCGCTGAATCTCCGTGGGAGTGATGTTCGCGATCCGCGCCTTCGTGTGGACGCCGTCCGTGACGATGCCCGCCTGGGCCCCGGTCAGGGAGACTGCCCGCGCCCCGGACGCATTGATCGCCATCGCGAGCAGCGCGATGGTCGTCTGCTCACCGGTGGCGAGCAGGACATCGAGTTCGCGCTCACTGGGATTCGCCGCGACTTCGCGGGCGAGCTTGATGAGGGAGTCCGTGACGCCGCTCATCGCCGAGACGACCACCACGACGCCATGGCCTTCCCGTTGCGTGGCAATGACGCGGGCGGCCACATTGCGGATACGTTCCGGGTTGCCTACGCTGGTGCCGCCAAACTTCTGAACGATGAGACTCATGCGACGGATCGGGCCGCCGAGTAGAGCGAGGATGCGGGCTGCCGCAAGCGCGCATGCCGGGCCTCGGCCCGCGGAATCCGGAAAAGTGTGTCACTTCACGGGTCGCCCGTGAGGGAATCCCTCCAGCGACCCGACCACCGCGCAGACCCTGTCCTCCGCTTCGCAGGCGCCAGAACGTCCATTCTGAAACCTGAAATCCCAAGCGGCATTCGACAGGAGCCGCGTCCCGCGATTCATTGTCCGCCCGCGCCAGCCCGCGGGCCGCGCCGCCGTCTGTGAAATCATTCTCCCTCTTTCTCGCGCTCCGCTACCTCGTCCCGCGCCGGGCGTTTCTGGCGGTGATCACGCTCATCTCGATCGCGGGCGTCACCATCGCGGTCGCCGTCCTCCTGCTCGTCATCTCGGTGATGACGGGCTTCGATCGCGAGATGAAGAAGAAGGTCATCGGCTTCGATGCGCACCTCGTCGTCACGAACCGCGACCTGATCGAAAACTGGCGTGACGTGGCGGAGAAGATCCGGAGCGCGTCTTCGGACATCGTGGCGGTCTCGCCCTTCGTCCTCGGGCCGGTGATCGTCGAGTTTCAAAATCAGCGCATGGCGCCGAAGATCCGGGCGATCGATCCCGCGCTCGAGGAGCAGGTCAGCGACATCAAGGGATGTGTCCGCGAGGGAAAATGGGATCTCGACGGGCAGAATGCGGTGATCGGGGCGGAGATCGCCAAGGCCCTCGGCGTCGGTGTCGGTGATAAGATCACGATCTACTCGCCCGGTAATTTCAAGGCGATCTTCGAGCAACTCGAGCTCCTCGACAAAACGGGTGATCGCGTCGCCAAGGACAAGAAGCTGGTCCAGTTGCGCGAGCTGGTCCTCCCGACCGAGGTGACGGTGACGGGCATTTTCAGTTCGGGCCGGTATCTTTATGACGCCGAATTCATCTTCATCCCGCTCTACCTCGGACAGGAACTCTACGGCCTGAAGGATAACGTCCACGGCCTGACCGTGCGGACCAAGGAAGCCTATCGCGCCGAAGCCGTGAAGACGGCGTTGCTGGAAAAACTGCCGCCGCCACTCACCGCCCTCACGTGGATGGATCTGAATCGCTCGCTTTTCGAGGCGGTTCGGCTCGAGCGCACGGTCATGTTCGTCCTCCTGTTCTTCATCATGATCGTCGCCGGCTTCTGCATCATGAACACGCTCATCACGATCACGGTCCAGAAGACGAAGGAGATCGGCATCCTCAAGGCGCTGGGCGCGCGGGTCGGCCAGATCGTCAGCATCTTCCTCGCGCAGGGAATGGTGGTCGGGTTCATCGGCAGCGGCCTCGGCCTCGCCCTTGGGCTTGGCATCACGTACCTGCGGAATCCGTTCAGCCACTGGTTGACGAGCACCTTCGGGATCGAGGTCTTTCCGGCGAGCGTTTATCAATTCACCGAGATCCCGGCGGAAATCGTCCCGTACGACGTCGCGATCATTTGCGTGAGCGCGTTCATCATTTGCTCCCTCGCCGCCCTCGTTCCCGCCTCGATCGCCGCGCGACTGGATCCGGTGCGGGCGCTGCGTCTGGAAACTTAGTCTGCTGGCGCCGACCTCGAACGCCACCCGACTCCCGGGGTCGTTGTTCCCCTCGCGCTCCGGCACGGCGACCGTAAATTCCCGCCCATGAGCGACTACGAGCCCTCGGCCCGAAGACCGATCGCGGACGCCTTCCGCTCGACCGCCCATCTGGCCGTCCGGTTCTGCGTCCGGGCGGGCGTTCACCCGGACACGATCTCGTACGGATCGGTGGTCGCCGCCGCCGGGGCCGCGGCCTGCTTTTGGTGGTCGGCCAGCCAGCCGCTCCTCCTCGTCGCGGCGCCCATCCTCTGCTATGTCCGCCTGTGGCTCAACATGCTCGACGGGATGGTCGCGCTGGCGGCCGGAAAGGCCAGCCTCCGCGGGGAGATCCTCAATGAAGTGCCCGATCGCGTCTCCGACGTCCTGATCTTTGCCGGAATCGCTCACAGCGGCTGGAATTCGCCGTTCCCGGGCTACTGGGCGGCGATCTTCGCCGTTTTCACCGCCTACATCGGGATTTTTGGTCAGGCGGTGGGCGCACGGCGCGAGTTCGGCGGCGTGATGTCCAAGCCCTTCCGCATGGTGGCCGTGAGTCTCGGCACCTGGCTCACGTTCGTCATCTGGTGGGTGCGCGGGACCAACCCGCGCTGGCTCGGTCTGACCGTGCTCGACTGGACGTGCCTCGCCGTCGTGGCCGGATGCGCCCAGACGGCCTGGGTGCGTCTCGCCCGGATTCTCGCCTCGCTGCGGACCCGCGACGCCACCACCCGCTGGGATTGAATAAGCGACGGGCCGGGCATCTCCTTCTATTCCCGGCTGGGGCGATCATCGTCTTTCTTCCTCTCAGCTCTGCTCCTTTCGATAATGTCTGCGACGGTCTCCCGGGGAATCCGTATTAATCCGAACCGATGACTCCGACCGAGCTGACGATGACCACCTGGGACGGCGCGAAGCTGTTCTACCGCGCCTGGCTGCCGGCCAAGCCTGCGACGCGCGCGGTTCTCCTCTTCCACCGGGGCCATGAGCACTCCGGGCGGTGGCAGGAGACGATCGATGGTCTCGCGCTGGAGGACACGGCGTTCTTCGCCTGGGATGCCCGCGGGCACGGCCGCTCCGATGGCGAGCGGGGCTCGGCGGAGAATCTCGCGGTCATGATCAAGGATGTGGATGCCTTCGTCCGCGACGTCAGCCGCGCGCACGGGATCTCGGTGTCGGACATCCTGATCCTCGCCCACAGCGTGGGCGCGGTCCTCGCCACCGCGTGGGTGCATGACTATGCGCCACCGATCCGCGGCCTCATTCTCGCGACGCCGGCCTTCCGGGTGAAGCTCTACGTGCCGTTTGCCGTCCCGGCGCTGCGCCTGAAGCACGCGACGATCGGGGGCGGGTACGTGAAGAGTTACGTGAAGGCAAAGATGCTCACGCACGATCCCGCCGAGGCCGCAGCTTACGAGGCCGATCCACTCATCTTCCGGCAGATCGCCGTGAACATCCTCCTCGACCTTCACGACACCTCCGCGCGTCTCGTCGCGGATGCCGGGGCGATCACCACGCCGACGCTGATCCTCGCGGCCGGTTCCGATTGGGTGGTGCAGCTCGGCGCGCAGCGAACGTTCTTCGAGCGACTCTCCTCGCCGGTGAAGGAGATGGAGGTCTTCGACGGTTTCGGTCATGCCATCTTTCACGAGCAGGAACGGGCGCGGGTCTTCGCGCGCTGCCGCCGGTTCATCGAAGAGCGCTTTGCCCAACCCGCCGCCGAAATCTCGTTGCTGAAGGCCGACGAAGGCGGATTCACCAAGTCCGAGTATGACCGCCTCCGCGGTCCGGGGAGTCCGATCTTCGCGCTGACGCGCGGGTTCATGAAAACGATCGGCCAGCTCAGCGAAGGCATCCGCCTGGGCTGGCGGACGGGGTTCGATTCCGGCAGCACGCTCGATTACGTCTACGAAAACAATCCGCGCGGCCTGAGCCTGCTGGGTCGGATGATCGACGCAAACTATCTGGGGAGCGTGGGCTGGTCGGGCATCCGGCAACGACGCGTACACCTCGAGATGCTGCTCACCGCGGTGATCGAGGAGACCCACGCCGCCGGGCAGCCGGTGCGCATCGTCGATCTCGCCTGCGGCGGCGCCCGCTATGTCCTCGCGACGCTCGCGAAACTCGGCGACATCCCCGCGAGCGCCGTGTTGCGCGACTACAAGGAGGAGAACCTCGCCGTCGCCCGCGTGCTCGCGCACGATCTCGGACTCCGGCACATCAGCTTCGAGCGCGCCGATGCGTTCGAGCGCGCCTCGGTCGCAGCGATCCAGCCGCGCCCCACCATCGGGATCGTCTCGGGATTGTTCGAGCTCTTCCCCTCGAACGCGCCGGTGCGGACCGCGCTGGCCGGGCTCGCCGAGGCGATCGCGCCCGGCGGGCACCTGCTCTACACGAATCAGCCCTGGCACCCCCAGGTGGAGTTCATCGCCCGCGTCCTGACCAACCGAGAAGGCGAGCCTTGGATCATGCGCCGGCGAACGCAGGCGGAGATGGATCAACTCGTTCGCGCCGCGGGCTTCGAAAAACTCCGCGAAGAAATCGATGCCTCGGGGATCTTCTCGGTTTCGGTCGCCCGCCGGATCGCCGGATGAAGGCGGCGGCACTCCGCACTTCCGTCGCGCTTTCCGCGCTCTTCATCGCGGTCTACGCCGCGACGAATTGGATCACGTCGCAGCGGGCAGAGGTGGGGACATTTTACTTCGCGTGGGAACGCGCGATTCCGTTCCTGCCCGCCTTCATCATTCCGTACCTCTCGATCGATCTCTTCTTCGTCGCCGCTCCGTTCCTCTGCGCCGACCGGCGCGAACTCCGCGTCTTCGCGCAGCGAATCGTCTTTGCCATCCTCTGCGCGGGCGTCTGTTTTCTTCTGCTGCCGCTGAAACTCGCCGTTCCTCGGCCGCAGGCGGAGGGCTGGCTCGGATTCGTCTTCGCGGCCTTCACGGCCGCGGACTTGCCCTACAATCTTTTCCCGTCGCTGCACATCGCGCTGGGAGTGCTGCTGATCGAGAAATACGCCCGCCACCTCCGCGGCATCTGGCGGGTCGTCATTCTCGCTTGGTTTGCCGCCGTGGCGGCTTCCACGCTCTTCACCTGGCAGCACCACGTCATTGATCTCGTCGGCGGGCTCATGCTGGGCGTCCTAGGTCTTTACGCGTTCCGCGAGCATCCGACGGATGCGCCCGTTACGAGGAATCCGCGGATCGGCGCATACTACGCCGCCGGCGCGATCGTGCTGCTGGTCGTTGCGCTCGCGACGCGCTGGGTGGGAATCGCGCTGCTCTGGCCCGCGCTGGCCTGCGGATTGGTGGCCGCCGGATATTTCGGACTCGGTGCTGCCATCTATCGGAAAGAGCGCGGCCAGCTTCCGCTCGCGACGAAACTCGTCCTCGCTCCGAGCCTCGCGGGCCAATGGCTCTCGCTGCGGCATTATCGCGGACACGCCCGCGCGTGGGACGTCGTCGCGCCCGGCCTCTGGCTCGGGCGCGTGCTCGACGACGCCGAGGCCGCCACCGCGGTGCGCGGCGGCGTTACCGCGGTACTCGATCTCACCGCCGAGTTTTCGGAAGCCGCGCCGTTCCGCACGATCGCCTATCGCAACCTGCCCATTCTCGACCTCACCGCGCCCACGCCCGCCCAGCTCGACGAAGCGGTGGCGTTTCTCCGCGAACAAGCCGCGTCCGGGATCGCGTATGTCCACTGCAAGATTGGATTCTCGCGCAGCGCCGCCATCGTCGGCGCGTGGCTGATCGCGACCGGCCTCGCCGCTGACGCCGACTCCGCCCTGGCGCGCCTTCGCGAGGCGCGTCCCGGCATCGTGGTTCGTCCCGAGGCCGAAGCGGCGTTGCGGGCGTTTGCCGAGCGGCAGCCTCTCACGGCGCCGGGGCACCCGCCCGCAGCTTCCCCAACTGCCGCGCCGCCTGCAGGCCCGTGAAGATCGAATAGAGCGCGAAGATGCGGAAGGCCGCACCGATGATCAGGCCGCTAGCACCGCCGCCGACACCGAGCGCCAAGAAGGCAAACAGGCCGCAGTCGACGAGGTAGAGCGCCAGACCGACCGCAAAGGCCCAGACCTGCGCCTTCCCGCCCTGAATCGCACAGGCCACCAAGACCGCGGCGAAAACAGCGTCGAAGACGAGCGCCAGCCATTTCGCATTCGGCGCGATGCCGGCCAGCTCTCCGTCGATGAATTGCGTGATCGTAAGCCCGAGAATGAACTGCGTTGTCGAGCCCGAGAGCGCGAGGACCGCATTCACCACCGAAACCCCCGCGATCAAGTAGAACCAGTTCGCCCCGCTCTTCACCTGCGTAAAAAGCGCCGTGAGGTTCGGACTGATCGAGAGAGGCGGTGTCGGATCCATCCGCGGCATCTATCGGGCCGCGCCGAACGTGTCGAGCCCAAGTCCGCTTCGGGCCGTTCTTCTCCGGCCGGATCGCCGGCACCGAAATCGCCTCCCGCTCCCGTTCCGCGCCGCGGATAACTATTTCCATTCCCGGGTGCAGGAGGTCGACAAAATCCGTTGCCAGCCGGACGGGTCGGGGAGTTAATCCAAGGGTACCCGAAATTTTGACGCCCTTGTCCGACCCCGCGGCGAGGGCGTTTTCCTTCTCCCCTTACCGTTGTCCGACTCATGAGCACCCCTGATCGTCTCCTCGCCGCCATTCCCGCCGGCCTCGGCTCCGCGAAACCCAGCGCGCATGCCCGTCTGACCGCGTGGATCGAGGAATGCGTGGCGGAGTGTCGGCCGGACCAGGTGTTTTACTGCGACGGCTCGGAGGCGGAGAAAGCCTTCCTCACCAGCGAAGCGGTGCGGATGGGCGTGCTCGAGCCGCTCAATCAGGAAAAACTCCCGGGCTCCTACTACAGCCGCTCGCATCCGAACGACGTCGCGCGCGTCGAGCAGCTTACCTTTATCTGCACGCCCACGCAGGACGAGGCGGGACCAACGAACAACTGGGCCGACCCGGCGGAGATGCGGGCAAAGATGCACGGGCTGGTCGCCGGCTCGATGAAGGGGCGGACGATGTTCGTGGTGCCCTACATGATGGGACCCGCCGCATCGCCGCTCACCCAGGTGGGCGTGGAGATCACGGATTCGATCTACGTCGTGCTCAACATGCGGATCATGTCCCGCATGGGAAAAGCCGCCTACGAGCGGGCCGGCACCAACGGCGACTTCAACAAGGGCCTGCACTCGACGCTCGATCTAAATCCCGAACGTCGCTTCATCTGCCATTTCCCGCAGGATAACGAGATCATCTCGGTGGGCTCCGGCTACGGCGGCAATGCGCTGCTCGGCAAGAAATGCCTCGCCCTGCGCATCGGCTCATATCTCGCGCGCACCCAAGGCTGGATGGCGGAGCACATGCTGCTGCTCTGCGCGGAATCGCCCGCGGGGAAGAAGCATTACATCGCGGCCGCTTTCCCAAGCGCGTGCGGCAAAACGAATTTCTCCATGCTCATCCCGCCCGCGCACTTCGCGGGCTGGAAGGTCACGACGGTCGGTGACGACATCGCCTGGATGCAGCGCGGCGACGACGGGCGACTCTACGCGATCAATCCCGAGTTCGGCTATTTCGGCGTCGCGCCGGGAACGAACTACCACACGAATCCAAACGCGATGCGGACGATCGAGCGCGACACGATCTACACGAACGTGGCGAAAACTCCGGACGGCGATGTCTGGTGGGAGGGCAAGGATGGCGAGCCGCCCGCGCAATGCACCGACTGGCTCGGCAACCCGTGGACGCCCGCGAGCGAGGAAAAGGCCGCGCATCCGAACAGCCGTTTCACCGCCCCGGCGACGAATAATCCGGCCCTCGCCTCCGAATTCGACGACCCCAAGGGCGTGCCGATCAGCGCGATCATCTTCGGCGGCCGTCGCGCGACCACCGTGCCGCTCGTCTATCAGTCCTTTGACTGGACCCACGGCACGTTCGTCGGCGCCACGATGGGCAGCGAGATGACCGCCGCCGCCGCCGGCACCGTTGGCCAGCTCCGCCTCGACCCGATGGCGATGCTCCCCTTCTGCGGCTACCACGTCGGCGACTATTTTGCCAACTGGCTGAAGGTTGGCCGGGAGCTCACCCAGCCGCCGCTCATCTTTGGCGTGAACTGGTTCCGCAAGGACGAGAACGGCAAGTTCCTCTGGCCTGGCTTCGGCGAGAACATGCGGGCGATGAAATGGATCATCGACCGCTGCGAGGGGACCGTCGGGGCGACCCAGACGCCGATCGGCCAGCTTCCGGAGGCCAAGGATTTCGACCTCGGCGGCATGGAAGGCTTCAACGAGGCCGATCTCGCCAAATGTCTCGCCTATGACGCCGCCGGGTGGCAGCGCGACTACGACGCCGCCGCCGAGTTCTTCGAGAAGCTCGGCACGCATCTCCCCGGCGAACTGGCCGCGATGCTCGCGAAGCAGAAGGCGAGTGTCGTCTGACGCGCCGGCCGCCGTCACGGCCGCGGCGATCGCGCAGATGACCGCGCCGATCACCCAAGTCGTGGGGACCCCGATCAAGTGGGCCAGCACTTTGGGGTCTCAGGGGCCTCCGTCGGTGGGACTCGCCCGTCACCCTGCCCACTGTCGGTAAACTTTTTGGCGCTGAGCGAAGGCTTGCTCGCCGCCTTCCATGATCTCCACGATGCTGCGGCGGGTCTCGGTGGATTCGAGGCTGCCGGAACGGTGGGTGTAACGGCCGCGCGCCTCCTCGCGGCAGGAGTGGACCAGTTCGGCGTCGCCCAGTACGGGGAGATTCGGATTGTGGGTCGCGATGATGAACTGGGAACAATGCTTTCGCCGGAGCAGCGGCTCGACGACGCGGCGGAAGATCGTCTCGTTGTCGAGATCGTCCTCGGGCTGATCGATGAGGAGGATCGGATGATTCTCCAGCGACATGAGGAGCATGAGGAGCGCCGTCGCGCGCTGACCGAGCGAGAGCTCCTGGATCGGTTTCCCCTCGAACCGGATCTCCCGCCGGTCGGGCGCGCGAAAGACGAGGAACGCCGCAGCGTGCGCCTGGAGCGCTTCGAGCAGGCGGCGTCCATCTGCGGCGCCGACGAGGGCAGGGATTTCCTCCCGACCTTCCCAAAGCGCGAGACCATTCGGAAAGCGCTCGGCGACCTTCCGCGCCGAAGCGCTGCGAAAGCCCGTTCCCTGGAGCTTCTCGCGCAGAAGCGATTCGAAGACGCATCGCCGGCCTTCGCCTTCGGAGTGAAGTTCGAGCTGGGGCGGGAGGGTGGCCTTTTGCTCCGCGAGCCGGTCGAGTTCCTGCTGATGCCACGCCTGGTACAAGGCGTGGAGCGCTCCCGCGGCGGTGACGGCGCGCTCGAGCAGGCGTTCCGCGGTTGCGCCGCGTTTGGCCGCGGCCTCGCGCAATTTCCCGAGCTGGGTGTGGCGCGTGCGCAGGCGGCGGTAGTGGTCGAGATTCAGCTCCGGGGCGTGAATCTCCCGCTGGAGCGCGGAGAATTGCTCCTGCAGCACGCGTTCCTTCGCCAGCACCTCGCGAAGAGCGAGACGCAGGGCCCGGAGGACGACGTCGATTTCCCGCAGCCACCGCAGCTGCCCGGCCTGAACGGCACTGAGGTCCGCGGCCGCGGCGGCGATCTTTCCCGCCAGATCCTGCAGGTGAGTGCTCCGCAGCGCGGGGATCGCGCCCAGCACTTCGCTCCACTCGCCCGCGGGCGGCGCGAGACGCGCGCGGAAGGTCTCGAGCTGGCTGATGAAATCCACGAGGCTGCGCTTGTCGGCATCGAACTGCGTGAGGTCGCGCAGCCGGGCCTCGACGCCCTTTTCCTCGAAGAGCGCGAGCTGGAGTCCGACGGCCTCCGCCTCCTGCGCGAGTTCCTCGTCGCTGGTCCGCGCCCTGAGGATGGCCTCGTGCTCCCGGAGCGCGGTCCCGACCGCGGCGAGCTGCTCCCGCTCGCGCGCAGAGTCCTCGGGTGAAGGGCCGCCACAAAGCCGCGCGAAGAGTTCAGCCTCGAAGTTCTCGTGCCGGTGTCCGAGGTCCTTCTGGCCAAAGCAGAGCACGCCGGGAAAGACCGCCGCCGGCAACAGGCCGGTGGCCCTGCCCCGCACCCGCACGAGCGGCGGAAAATCGAGGGAACGCGTGATCGTCACCGGCTGGCCCTCCGCATTCTCGCCGCAGATCGTGATCTCGCCGCCGTTCGCGAGCATCGCTCGCACGAGCTGATTCTTGTAGGGGCCCTCGGCCTCGCCCAGCCCGAGATCGAGCGCGTAGCGGAGGCATTCGATCACGGTCGATTTCCCGCTCCCGCGCGAACCGATCAGCGTCGTGAGCGCGCGGGAAAAGTCGAAGCTCTGTCCGGCCAGGAGGCCGCCCGTGAAGCTGATCTGGTGCAGCCGTGGGCCGGTCGCTGCGACGGGCGGTTCGCGCCGGACCCGTTCCCGATGGTCATGCAGCGCGAAACGCACCGAGTCGAAGGTGAGCTCGCCGATCTTCAGGTACGTCGCCGCCCCCGCGCCGACTTCCGGCATCGACTTCGGATCCGATCCGCTCACCGCGGCGGGCACCGGCACGTCCCTCGGCCAGCGCCCGGGGATCCCGCTTCCGGACTTCACCTTCTGCAGGCCGAGGACGCGCCGATTCCAGAGCGCGCCGCATTGGCGGATGTTCTCCGCGAGGGCGTCTCCGTGCAGCTCCTTCAGCAGGCCGTTGTCGTTCTCCACGTGCGCGAAGACGACGAAGTAATCCCGCCCGAATTCCTCGAGGCATTGCAGGCAATCGAGCAGTCCATCGCGCGAGCGAGTGCCGGCTTTGGGCCGGGTGGGAAACTGGCGGGCGAGGAAGCGATTGATGCCGTCGCCGTCGGTCGGATCCGCGACCCACTCCGGCGAGAAGACGACGAGCGTATGAATGCCGCTGCCGAGGTTCACGTTCAACTCCACGCCGGGGAGAATGAGAATCCCGCGCTTCCGACCCTGGCGGGCATGCCAGAGGTAGTCTTCGGCGTGAAAGGCGTTGTGATTGGTGATTACCCCGACGCGCACGTTCTCCGCCTCCAGTCGGTCGAACCAGTCCCGCAGATAATGCCCCCGGGCCTCCTGGTCATCGTCCCGATAGTCCCGGCGGAAGGAGCGCGAGTTTCCCGATTCCTCGATCGTGTGCAGATGAAAATCCGCCCGCACCCAGGCCGCCCCGTGGGAAAACGGCGCGGGCGCGGCGGGAGCGGGATCGGACATGCGGCGCCGCGCATCGTCTCGACTGGGGCGAAGGCCGGCAACAAAAAACGGGCGCAGATCTCCAGGCCGACGAATTCGGGCGGACCCGATCCCGGGCGCCGTCCCTCCGAGTGCCGTCGAGAAGCGCGCGCCGGGGATGTCGGATCGTCCGGTTGCGCATCTCCCGAAGATGCGTCCGGATCTTTTTGAGATGTGGCGCATCTCCCGGAGATTCGGGGGATCTTTCTGAGATGCGCGGTATCTTTTTGAGATGCAGCGCATCTCCCGGAGATGCGGCGCATCTTTTTGAGATGCAGCGCATCTCCCGAAGATGCGCGGTATCTTTTTGAGATGTGGCGCATCTCCCGATTCTGGGATTTTCGCGGTCTGGCGGCGCATTCAGCCCCGCGGACCCCGCTCAGGCGGCGGCGGCTTCGCCGCCGGTGAGCTGACGGAGCTTTTCGATCGCGGCGGGGATGACCCTCAACGCCCGGTCGATCTCCTCATCCGTCGTGAGCGCGCTGAGCGAGAAGCGGACGCTCGATTTCGCGCGTTCCGGCGGGAAACCCATGGCGCGGAGGACGTGGGAGGGATGGACCGACCCGGTGGTGCAAGCCGAGCCCGCGCTGGCGAAGAGTCCCGCTTTGTCGAGCACGAGGAGGAGCGGACCCGCTTCCACGCCGGGCAGGAAGAGGCTCGTCGTGTTGTCGAGCCGGGGACCGGCGCCGTTCACGGCACTGCCCGGGATCTGGGACAGGAGTCCGGCTTCGAGCCGATCGCGCCGCGCGCAGATCGCGGCGTGGTCGGACTTCGCCGCGAGCGCGGCGGCCGCGCCGAAGGCGACGATCGAGGCGACGTTCTCCGTCCCGGCCCGGCGTCCCTCCTCCTGAGAGCCACCGTGGAGCAAACTCGTGAACGGCGCTCCGCGGCGCACGTAGAGCGCGCCGACGCCCTTCGGCGCGTGCAGCTTGTGGCCGGAGAAGGCGGCGTAGGAGATTCCCGGGAGGGAGTTGAGCTCGAGTGCGAACTTTCCGGCGGCCTGGACTGCATCGGTCAGAAAGAGCACGCCCCGCCCGCGGCAGACTTCCGCAATCTCCGGGATAGGGGCGAGACTTCCCGTCTCGTTGTTCGCCCACATGATCGCCACGATCGCGGTGTCGGGTCGAAGGGCGGTCGCGACCTCATCAGGATCCACCCGTCCGGTGGCATCTACGCCGACGCGCGTGATCTCGAACCCGCGGCGCGCGAGAAACTCCGCGTGCTTGAGGATGGCGCTGTGCTCGACCGCACTGATGACGAGATGCCGCCGGTCCGGGAAAGCGCAGAGCGCGCTGTGAATGGCGGTGTGGTTCGATTCTGTGCCGCAGCTCGTGAAGATGATTTCATCCGCCTCCGCCCCGACGAGAGCGGCGATCTGGCCGCGGGCTTTCTCCAGCGCGCGCTGCGCGGTCGAGCCGAGCCGGTAGGCGCTGGACGGGTTGCCATATTCCTCGACGAGGAATGGCCGCATCGCCTCGAAAACCTCCGGCCGGATGCAGGTGGTGGCGTTGTTGTCGAGGTAGATGGGCGCGGGCTGGTCCATGAGCGGCCCTCCGTGTGGCGGCAACCGCGAGCGGCGGCAATGCGCGGGCGTGTCAGCGGCGCGTCAGTTCCCGGCGCGGCGTCGCGCTCGCATCCGCCGCGGGCGCGCGCGGATCGGCGGGCTTTTCGAGTTCCTTCCGGCCGCTCCGCTTCCGCAGAATGAGCCAAAGGTTTCGCGCCGCGATCAAGGGCGTGAAGGCCATGCCGATGATGAGCGGAATCTTCCCGACGTGGATCGCGTAAACCAGCATCATGACGCCGCCCACCAGGCTCAAGTACCAGAAGCCCACCGGGATGACGCTCTCTTTCTTCCGCTCCGAAATCCACCACTGGAGAACGAAGCGGCCAGCGAAACAGAGATTGGCGATGAGACCGAAGAGAGTCCAGCCGGTGGCTTCCCCGCCCCCGAGGTTACGCATCAGGTTATCAAAAAAGGCCGCGAGCATGACGTGCGCCGGGTTGGAGAACGATCCCAATCGTGGTATCGGCGTCTCCCACTTTAGCCCAATCTCCGCCCGCTGCCATGTCGCTCTGGAATCTCGCCCAACCACATCTTCGCGACCTCGTCCCCTACGAAACCGGCAAGCCGATCGAGGACGTCGCGCGCGAGCTGGGCCTGCGCCCGGACGAGATCGTGAAGCTCGCTTCCAACGAGAATCCGCTCGGACCGTCGCCCCAGGCCCTCGGCGCGATGCATCGGGCCGTGGACAGCGCCCATTTCTATCCGGACGGCGCGGGCTATTATCTGCGCGAAGCCATCGCGAAGCGGCTCGGCCTCGGGATGGAAAACGTGATCCTCGGAAATGGGTCGAATGAAATCATCGAATTCCTCGGCCACGCCTTTCTCCGGCCCGGGGACGAGGTGATCGCGGCGACGCACGCCTTCTCGGTCTACCGGCTCATGGCCACGCTTTTCGGCGCCCACTTCGTGGAGGTGGACGATCCCGACTTCCAGCACGACCTGCCGGCGATGGCCGCCGCGATCACCCCGCGGACGCGGCAGCTCTTCGTCGCGAACCCGAACAACCCGACGGGGACCATCGTCACGCAGGAGCAGATCGACGATTTCATGCGCCGGGTACCCGAGCACGTGACGGTCGTCTTCGACGAGGCCTATTACGAGTTTCTCGATCATCCGCCGGACACGCTGAAGTACGTGCGAGCCGGGCGGAACGTGATCGTGCTGCGGACGTTTTCGAAGATTCAGGGACTGGCGAGTCTGCGGATCGGGTACGGGCTGGCCGGCAAGGAACTCATCGACGTCCTGCAGAAGACGCGGCAGCCGTTCAACGCGAATGGCGTGGCGCAGGCTGGGGCGCTGGCGGGACTGCTCGACTCTGAGCATCAGCGGGAGACCAAGCGGGTGACCGACGAGGGGCGCGCGTATCTGCAGGCGGAGTTTGCGGCGATGGGCCGCCGCTTCGTCCCGAGCTCCGCGAACTTCGTGCTCGTCCACGTGGGCGATGGCCGGCGGGTCTTCGACCAACTTCTGCGCCGCGGACTGATCGTGCGCCCGATGGGTGGATACAAGCTTCCCGAGTGGCTGCGCATCAGCGTGGGAACGATGGAGCAGAACCGGAAGTTCATCACCGCGCTGCGGGAAATTCTCGGGTGAGGGCGGGAGCGGAAAAGCCGTCAGACCCGGAACAGCGCGCCCATCTTCTTTCCGAGGAGCAGGCTCGCGACCAGGATGGTGAAGCCGAGGAAGATCATCGCCCAGACGCCTAACGCGGCGGCGACGGCCCGGCCGTCACCAAGGAGCTGGAAGAGCTCGAAAATCGCCTTGGTGATGGGGTAGTCGACCTGCCGCTGCGCGAGGATGAGCGAATCGCTGACCTCGAGCATCGCAAACGAAAACGTGAGCAGGCTGCCCGCGATCAGATTTGCGGCGATGAGCGGGACGGTGATGCGCCGCAGCGTCCGGAACGGCGGACAACCCAGACTCTGCGCGGCCTCCTCGAGCGCGGGGGAGATTTGCTGAAACCCGGCCACGGCCGAACGCACCATGTAGGGCAGCCGCCGCACCGAGTAGGCGATGACGAGGAGGGCGAGCGGGTTGATCCCCGGATTCAAAAACGCAAAGGGCTTTCCCTCCTGGGTCATGGCGAGATAGCCGAAGGCGATGACGAGCCCGGGCACCGCGAGCGGCAGCATGGCGATGGTATCCAGCACCTTCCGGCCAGGCAGGTCCGTGCGGACGATGATGTAGCCGATCGCGATCCCGAGGAGCACATCGACGATCGTCGCAATGCCCGCGTACTGGAGGCTGTTGCCGATCGAAGGCACCGTCAGATTGTGCCCGAGCGCCGTGCGGAAGTTGTCGAGCGTGAAGGAATCGGGCAGGACGGTGCCGTACCAATCGCGGGAGAAGGCGAAGAGCACGACACCGAGATGAGGGAGCATCGCGATAAACGAGACCAGCGCGAAGGCAGCGAGGCAGGCGGCGCTGCCGATTCCCGTGATGCGGCGGGGTCCGCCCTGCGAGGTGGCCTTCGGCATCATGGCGTGACCGCCGCGACCGAGGGTGAAGCGCCCGACCGAGTAGATGACGACCGTAGCGGTGAGCATCACCGCGACGAGCGCGTAGGGAAACGGGCTGGAGCCAATGTCCTTGAGGCCGAAGAAAATCTGGACGGAAGTCACCCGCTCGAGTTCGAAAATGAGGGGCGTGCCAAGCTCGGTGAAGGCCCAGATAAAGACGATGGTTCCGCCGGCGAAGAGGCCCGGCAGGATGAGCGGAAGGGTCACGCGGAAGAACTTCCGGATCCCGGTGCAGCCCAGATTTTCGGCGGCCTCCTCCATGGCGGGATCGATGTTTGCGAGGGCGGCAGCGAGATTCAGATAGAGAACGGGGTAAAGGTTCAGACCCATCAGCGCCGCACAGCCCCAAAATCTGCCGTTGCCGAGCCAGTCGATCGGCTGGCTCAGGACGCCGAGATCGAGGAGGGCGGCATTCAAGGCGCCGGCCTGGCCGAAGACTCGCTTGATCCCGATCGCGCCTACGAACGGCGGGAGAACCATGGGGGCGAGGACGAGGGCGGAGAACAGTTTCTTCCCCGCGAATTCATACCGATCGGCCAGCCAGGCGAGCGGTAGGGCGATCGCGAGGGCGAAAAGCGTGCTCGCGAGTCCCAGGAGGAACGAGGTGCGCAGTCCCTCGAGGTAGAGCGGGTTGCGAAAGACCTCGACCACGAAGTCGAGCGTGAACGATCCGTCGACAAAAAAGGCCCCGCTGAGCGTCTGACCGATCGGGTAAAAGAAGAAGCACCCGAACAGGGCCGCGGTGAAGGCGTAGACGACGAGGGCGAGGGCTCGGGACATGCGTCACCGAGTTTCTATCACGCCGCCACCGGGAGGGGAAGCGGGACGATTTCCGGGCGCGGGCGCGGGTTGCGGCCCCTTCGGCGCGGCGACCTCGCCCCCTCCGGGTGGGTCATCGTGAAACGGGACGGGCGGATCGAAAAAGTGGTCGAGCGCGAGGAAAAGCGCCTTCGAGTGGCGCGCCATGCAGAAGCCGAAGCAGAGCACGAAAGGGAGCGTGATCGCAAACGTGGTCCCGAGCGGAACCTCCCGGACGAACTCGAGGTAAAGATACAAGCCCGCCCCGAGCAGAGCCGTCACCCCGTAGTTCACCGCCCAGATGGCGAGGAGGAAATAGCCGACCTCGCGGTCGAAGGCGTACCCGCAGTGCGGGCAGCCATCGAGCGGCGTGAACCAGGCATGCAGCGAACGCGTCTGGGCGAGCGGGATGAATATCGGCCGCGTCCCGCAGTGCGGGCAACGCAACCGAAGCGCGCGCGTGAAAAACTTCCAGGCGCGCCGAACCGAGAACTTGGACGGCGGGTCTTCGGCGGGGGGAGCGGGCATGACGATCCCCGCGCGAACGCCGGGGGGCTACCTTACCGCGATCTGGGCAAGGTCCTGCACGACAATCTCGGTCTTATTCTTAAAGAGCGAGAGCACGCCGGTGACCGCGACTTCCTTACCCTGGTACTTCTCCTTCAGGTCCGTCCCGGCGCCTTTCGCCACGCGACCCTGAATCATGGCGACAAAGCCGCTGTCGCGATCCCGGGAAAAATTGAGGAAGACGTTGCCCGACTTCGCGTCCTGCCCGGCGGCGACGATCCGGCCGGTCACCGTGACCTCACGGCCGATCGCTCCCTTCAGCTTTTCCGCCTCGCTGGCCTCGATCGACTCTTTTGCGGCGGCCGGGGCCGCGGGCTTTGTCGGGGGCTCGGCGGGAAGGCGGGAGACGCCGGGAACCGCGAGGGTGAAGGTGAGCGCGGCAAGAAAAGGGAGGGCGGAAAGGGAGCGGGTCTTCATGGCGGAGACTGGAACCATTTCATCGGGCCGGATCGCGGGAACGGCAAGGAGCCGAATCCGGGTTGCCAGATGCGGCCCGGCGCGGCGGACGCTCGATCGGGCGGACCTGAAGGAAATGTCGCTCAGTGACTTGTGTGTCATATTCAGGCCGGATCGAAGGGAAAAATCGGCCTTTAGTGACAGCTCTGAGGCTTGTCGGCCGGGGAAGGCCCCGGTACGTTCGGATTCGCCGCTGGCCCGGCGTGACGTTATGCCCGCCAAAAAAACGACCAAACGCAAGCTCGCCCGCCCGGGCGAACGACCGCTCCAGCGGCAGTTCGGTTTTGCGCACGAGGGCGAGTACTTCGATCTTCGGGAGACGTTCGACCGGCTGAACGCCAGGTATTTCAACAACGCCTTGAAGCGTTACAAGATCCTCTGGGGTCGTCGGCGCTGCGAACGCCCGCGGGAGTATTTCGTGTTTGGCACCATCCAGGAGGAGGACCGGCTGATCCGAATCCATCCCCTGCTGGATCAGCGTTTCGTTCCCCAGTGGTTCATCGACTACGTGGTCTACCATGAGATGCTCCATGCCGTGGTGCCGGACGTGCCGATGCCGAGCGGCCGCCGGAAGGTCCACACCGAGGAATTCGCGCGGCGCGAGCGGGACTTTCCTCACTACCGCCGGGCGCGGAAGTGGGAGGAGGAAAACCTCGGACGGTTCCTGAGGTAGAAGCTTCAGCGGGCGGCGACGGCGCGCACGCCGGCGAGCACGGCATCCACGCTGACCTCACGAAACCCGCGGCGCCAGAACTGCCGCGTGGTCTCGAACCAGTGGCGCGCGCGCACCGGTGTCTCCACCAGCCGCGTGCGCTCCGGCGCCCCGAGCGGTCGCCAGCGCGTGGGGCCATAGGGGCCTTCCAGCCGGCCGAAGATCGTCACGGCCGGACATCCCACCGCCGCCGCGAGGTGAGCCGTCCCGGTGTCGCGGCTCACGTGCACGCGCGCCAGCTGCGACAGCCAGCCGAGTTCTGCGAGATCGGTCTGCCCCGCCAGATTCACCGCGCCGGGCGTGCCCGCGACCACGGCGCGCACGGCGGGATCGGTGGCGTCCGTCCCGATCACGACGATGCGCCAGCCGAACCCGGTCTGAAGGCGGCACGCCAAATCAACGAAGCGCTCGCGCGGCCAACGCACCGTCTCGGAATGCGCGCCGGGGTTGATGATCGCGAAGGGTTCCTCCAACTCGAGCTTCGCCGCGACCGACGCCCGGGCGGAGGGCGGCAGGAAAACGGATGGGCTCGCCGCGGGGTCGGACGCGATGCCCAGCAGGGCGAGCAGGTCAAAGTTATAGTCTCGCTCGTGCTGGAGACCCTCCCACCGGTTGTCTGGCCGGGTGAGCGTGTCCGGGCCTCGCTTGGCCTCGTATCCGATCCGCACCGAAACCCCGGCGGATACCGCCGCGGCCGCGCAAAGCTCATCTGGCTGCAGCTGCGCGATGACGGCCGCACCGATTTCGCGCATTCGGTCGGACAGCGCTTCGACCGCTTCGGTTCGCGCGAGGAAACCCGCAAGCGCCGGGTGACCGTCGTAGAGCGGGCGCATCACCGGCCGGGCGAGGAACCAGAGCGGATTCTCCGGAAAGCGGCGGCGAACGGCGTCGAAGCAGCTCGACGAGATGATCGCATCGCCCACGCGATCCGGCCGCGAAATCACGATGGCGGCGCCGGGGGGCACGGTCGGAACGGGTGCCATGCGCAGTGATCGTTGCTCAGGCCCTCTGGAGCAACTCGAGGAGACCGCGGACGTAGTCGTCCCAGGTGGTGAGCGGGCGGGCGATCGCTTCGCGCCCGAGTTCGTGGCGGAGACCCGCATCGAGCGAGATTCGCTCCAGCGCGTCGGCCAAGGCCGGCGCGTTTCGGACATCGGCGGTGAGACATCCGCCGGCGGCGGCGTTCTCCGCCATCACCTCGAAATTCGCACAAACGCAGGGCCGGGCGTGCCAGAGGCTTTCCATCACCGGCATGCCGAAACCTTCGAGCAGCGACGGATAGATCGTGAAGTCGGCCCCCGCATAGAATTGGCGGAGAGCGGGTCCTTCCACCTGGCCATGCCACCGGATGCGGCCGGCGTGACGCGCGACGGCGGTCTCGACCAGCGCGCGCAGGTCCTGGGAATGCGCGTGGCAGGTGCCGACGAGATCAAGCTCGAACGGCAGCGAGCCGTGGCGTTCGGCGAGCAGGTCGGCCGCGGCGAGCAGGCCCCGGTGATTTTTTCGCGTTTCGAGCGTGGAGACGCAGAGCGCCCGGACCGCGCCGGGGCTCGAGGTGCGGGGCTCGCGCACGCGGGGGGACTCCGGCAGCTCGGCGGGAATGCGGAGGATGGACCGGCGGGGCGCGGAAACCCCCTCGCGCTCGTAGAAGGCATCGAGCGCGCGGCTGGATGTCTCGGAGGTGGTGAGCAGCACGTCCGCTTTCGCGAGGGCGAGCAGAAATTCGCGGTGCAGCGCCGGCAGGCCCGCGGGCACGTGTTCGGGATGGTCGACAGGGATCGTGTCGTGGACGATCGCGGCGACCCCGAGCCGCAGGCAGCGGGCGTAGCGGATGAGCGCGGCGGCGCGCCCCGGAGAATAGACCAGTTCCGGAATCAGCACCCAGGATCCGGCGGCGGGCCGGCGGTGGCGGGGATGCTGATGGAGCCCGAGGTGTGTCGCCTCCCTGGAAAACCAGGCGCCCGGGTGAAGGAGGCGGACCCTCCAGGGCACGGCGCGGAGTTCGCGCGGGACCGCCGCACCGAGGGCGGCGTCCTGTTCGGCGCGGAGGAGTTCGAGCTGGGCGCGTTTCCGGTTCCAGGCGACGAGCCGCCACGGCAGTTCCGTCTGGCGGCCGAGCGCCTTCACGAGGGCTCGGACGAGAGACTGGATCCCGGAGCGAACGGGATTTCGCGCCGTATCGGTAACGACGACGTAGAGCATCTCGGCGGCGCCCTCGTCAGGGCCGGACGAAGAACGCGTGCTCCTCGACGGCGGGGAGCGCCGGTCGCGGCGGGCGGGCGAGCAGCGAGCGCACCGCGCGCACCAAGCGGGTACCGTTGTATCGCCACGGCCGGTGCGCGTGTTTGCGGAGGTAGCGGAGGGCATCGCTCCGCCGATGCTCGTGGAGGCGCTCGAGATCGCGCTCGATCGACTCCGCCGGCACGCTCGCGGCCCACGCCTGGAGTTTCTCGCGCCAGCGCTCGAGAAATCGGGTGAGATTTTGATCCTCATGGTCGAGGCGACCCGGGGAGGCGCTGACGTGATGCTCGATCACGCTGTCCTGAGCGACGTAGTGCCGGAGGCCGGCTTCGCCAGCGCGCAGGCAGAAATCGACGTCCTCGTAGCCATTCCGGTAGCCGCAGTCCAGGCCGCCGAGATGCTGGAAGGAGGCCCTCTCGATGAGACAGCAAGCCGCCGTGACCGCCGGCCAACGACGATAGCCACCCCGCGGCCAGCCGCTCGCGCCCGAGCCGACATGCAAAGGATAGCCGCTCGTCATAAAGCGCACCCCTGCGTGGTCGATCAGACCCGTACCCGCCTTGCGCTGAATGTTCCCCACTACCCCGACCCGGGCCGCTGTGGCGTGAACGGTGAGCATCGGCTCCAGCCATCCGGGCAGCAGCAGGGTGTCGTTGTTCAGCAGGAGCAACAGGCGGCTGCGGGTCGCGTGAGCCGCGCGGTTCACGGCGCCCGCGTAGCCGGTGTTTTGTTCGCTCCGGACGAGCCGGTAACGCTCGGGGGCGAGCGTTCCCACCCAGTCGGTCGTTCCGTCGGTGCTGCCATCGTCCGAGATGATGACCTCGAAGTCCCGCCGGTCCCCGATGGTCTGCTCGACCGTCTCGACGCATGCGCGCGTGAGATGGAGGCAGTTAAAAACGGGAATGACGATTGAGATATCCATCACAGATGGGCGCTGTCGGCGAGGAGACGCCGAAGATACTCGGCGTACGGCGTCTTGCCGAGCCGGTTGATTTGCAGCTCAAGGGTGGCTGAATCGATCCATTTGTGCTCCCAGGCGATTTCTTCGAGGCAGGCGATTTTCAACCCCTGCCGCTGCTGGATGGCCTGGATAAAGTTTGCTGCCTGCAGCAAAGCATCCGGTGTGCCGGTGTCCAGCCACGCCGTGCCGCGCCCGAGACGCTCCACGTGCAACTGCCCGTCGTTCAGATACGCGCGGTTCAAATCGGTGATCTCGAGCTCACCTCGAGGCGAGGGTTTCAGCGCCCCGGCGCGGTCCACGACCGAGCGGTCATAAAAGTAGACGCCGGGAACCGCGTAGGAGGAGCGTGGTTTCGCCGGTTTCTCTTCAAGTGACACGGCGCGGCCGTCGTCGTCGAACTCGACCACGCCGTAGGCGCTCGGGTCCGCGACCCGGTAACCGAAGATCGTGGCGCCGTTCTCACGAGCGACGGCTTGGGACAAAACGGCGGGGAAGGTGTTTCCGTAAAAGAGATTGTCTCCGAGAACGAGACAGGCCGGGGCACCGGCGAGAAAGTCGGCGGCGATTAAAAAAGCCTGGGCCAGGCCGTCCGGCGACACCTGCTCGAGGTAGGTGAGCGAGATGCCGAACGCGGAACCATCGCCCAGCAGCATTCGGAACGCCGGGAGATCCGCCGGCGTGGAGATCAGGCAGACCTCCCGGATCCCGGCCAGCATCAGCACGGACAGGGGGTAGTAGACCATCGGCTTGTCGTAGATCGGCATGAGCTGCTTGCTCACGGAGCGCGTGAGCGGATACAGGCGCGTGCCGGATCCGCCCGCGAGGACGATCCCCTTGTAATTGGTGGGTTTTGGTGTGGTCATCGCAACGACGGCGCGACGACCGCCCCCAGTCGTTCGCGCCGGTAGGAGGCATCGGTCGTGACGGACTCGCACCAGGCGCGGTGATCCAGGTACCAGCGCACCGTCTTCTCGATCCCGGTCTGAAAGGTCTCCGCGGGCCGCCAGCCGAGTTCGCGGGTGATCCTCCCGTGATCGATCGCGTAGCGCCGGTCGTGTCCCGGCCGGTCGGTCACGAAAGTGATCTGCTCGCGGTAGCTTCGTCCGTCCGCGCGGGGCGTGAGCCGGCCGAGCGCGTCGCAGAGTTCCCCGACGATTTCCAGATTCGTCCGTTCGCAGCTTCCGCCGATGTTGTAGACTTCGCCGACGCGACCGGAGGCGAGTACCTGGAGGATCGCCCGGCAATGATCCCCGACGTAGAGCCAGTCCCGCACGTTGCGGCCGTCCCCGTAAAGGGGCAGCGGGCGTCCTTCGAGCGCGTTGAGCAGAACGAGCGGGATCAGTTTCTCGGGAAATTGAAACGGACCGTAGTTGTTCGAGCAATTCGTCGTGACGACGGGCAGGCCAAACGTGTGGAACCACGCCCGGGCGAAATGATCCGCGCTGGCCTTCGAGGCTGCGTAGGGGCTGTTCGGCTGGTGCGCATGCGTTTCGTTGAACGCCGGGTCGCTCGCGCCCAGCGAGCCGTACACCTCGTCCGTGGAGACGTGCACAAAACGAAAGGAGCCTGCCCGCACCGGATCGAGCCGGGCCCAATGCATCCGGGCACTCTCGAGCAGACGGAACGTCCCGAGCACATTTGTCTCGAGAAACGCCTCCGGGGAATCGATCGATCGATCGACGTGTGACTCCGCGGCAAAATGCACCACCGCATCGATGGCATGCGAAGCCAGCAACTGTGAGACGAGCGCGCGATCGTTGATGTCGCCCTCGACGAAGACGTGCCGCTCCTCGGACGCGAGATCCGCCAGGGACTCGCGGTGTCCGGCGTAGGTGAGTTTGTCGAGATTCACCACCACCCGGCACGCGGAATCCGCGAGCGCGAGGCGGACGAAGTTGGACCCGATGAAGCCCGCTCCACCGGTGACGAGAAGAGCGCGCTTCATGCGGCGCCGATCGCCTCCGGAGTCGCCAGGGGAAGTTCCTCGATGACAAGTACGGGGTCGGGCTCGCCGGCGGGATCCCAGGTCCGCAGCGCGGCGGTGAGCGCCTCGCGGACGGGGGTGAGCCCGATCCCGAACTGTTCGAGTTTAGTGGTGTCGAGCACGCAATTCGAGCGGGGCGTGAGCGCGGCGAGCTGCATGAATTCCGCCTCGTTCGCAAAGAACGACCAGTCCTTCTTCATGACGCCGTGCTCCTCGACGAGCGCCATAATCTCCCGCGCGGTGATGGATCCCGGATTGGTCACGTTGTAGACGCCGAAGTCGGCACCGACCTCCCACGTCTCCAGCGTGGCGGCGACGAACTCGTCGAGCTGGGACAGCGAATTTCGCGCGTCGAGCAGGCGCTCATACGTCATCAGCTTCGTGAGGTAGTTCCGCGGACTGGCCACCTCGTTGAAGGGAATGCGCAGGCGCCAGATGTAGCAGCGGGCCGCGTCGGCGAGGACCTCCTCTCCGAGCGCCTTCGTCCCGCTGTAGAAGCTGCAGGGTCCGGCGCGAAACGAAAAATTCGGGGGGTCCTCCTCGCGGAAGCCGGAACCATCCGGCTTCGCCCCATTGTAGATGCAGCCACTGGAAACGTGACCCCAGGGAACGCCCACCGCTTCACAGGCTTCCCGGACGCGGCCGGGGAGGACGGCGTTGCCGAAAAGGCACTCGCTTTTCTGCAACTCGCACGCGTCGACGTTCGGTTTCCCGGTGAACCCCGCCGCATTGATGACGAAGGTGGCGGCGTGGTAGCGGATCGCGGACGAGAGGCGCTCCGGATCCGAGTAATCGAGCTCCTCCCGCGCGAGGACCCGAAAAGGAAGGCCCCGGCGGGTGAGAAGTCGTTGGTAGGCGCGGCCGACGTAACCGGTGCCGCCGAGCAATAGGATCATGCGAAGGAGTAATTTGCGATGGCGGACTCGGTCCGCAACCACGGGTTCGACTGGGTGGGGAAGCAGCTCACGTCCGGCTGGTCCGCGTTTCTCAAGGGTGGAGCATGCCCTGAATGTCCCGGTAAAGTTCGACGGCCTTGCGGCCGAAGAGGGAGAGTTTCACGCTGGGTTCCCCGCCGTAGCGCTCCCGGAAGTGGATCGGAACATGCGCATGGCGGATCGCGGGATCCTTCCGGAGGAGGACCGCGAGACCGATGTTGGCGAGATTGAACTTCGCGGGGATGCGATCGAGAAATGGCGCCAAGGCGGCCGTGCGCAGGAGGCGGTAGGGGACATTCGCATCGAGACAGAGCGAGCGGAATCCGAGAAGCAGAAAAGCCCGCAGGACCATCGAGGCGACGAGCCGGCGAAAACCATCGTCCCGTTTCGTGCGCACGCCGTAGATCACGTCTGCCTTTTCCCGCAGCCGCCAGAAGCGGAAAAAATACTGCGGATCACATTGGCCGTCGGAATCGATCTGGAGCACGAACGGAATGCCCCGTTCCACCGCGACCCGGTAGCCGGCGAGACAGGTCTGCCCGTGCCCGCGGTTTTCGTGCCGGATGAACTCGAAGCGGGATCCCAATTGCTCCCGGAGACGCGCCAGGACCCGGGGGGTGTCGTCCTTCGAACCGTCATCGAGCGCGAGGAACACGAATCGCTCGGTCCAGTTTTCGATCTCGGCGAAGAATTCGGACACGACCTTCCGCACGCTGGCCTGCTCGTTGTAGACGGGCATGACGACGATCAATTCCGGCGCTTCGGGATCCATATCGCCGCGTCGATAGCGGACGGGAGGGGTTCCCTCAACCCGGAATCCGTCCCTCCGCCCGGCGCGGGCCGCCTTTTTTTGAGGCTCGATTTCAGTTTTGAATGGGCTAGCCTCCGCTTCGTTTCGCGTAAAGCCCTCCCGACCCATCCTATGCCGCCCGGCCCAAACGACAGCCCCTGGGGCAGGTCCCGTCCCGTCTTCCTCCAGCATGAGGATTTCATCTGGTTTTCGGCGCTGTGTCCCGTGGACTACACGATGACGGTGATCGATCGATCACTCATCATTCGCTACATCAACCGCGTTCATCGCACCCAGGAAATCGACAAGGTGCTGGGGAGTGCCTACCTGGAGTACATCGGCGAAGCGGATCGCGCGCCGGTCGGGGAGCTGCTCGCGCAGGTGTTTCATCGGGGCGAATCCGTCGTTTTTGAGACGTCCGGCCTCACTGCGGAGGGCACCTACGCCGGATTCCGCATTCGCGTGCAAGCCATCTCGCAGGGCACGATCGTAGCGTTCGCCCTAGTCATGTCCGTGGAGCTTTCGAAACTGAACGGAGAGAGTCCTCCGGGAGAAACGCTGACGGTCTGCGCCTGGACGAATCGCGTGAAGCTCGGCAACGAATGGGTGCCGCTGGAGGAGTATCTCAAGCGCAAATTCGGCCTGAAAATCAGTCACGGCATTTCTCCGGAGGCGCATCGCATGATGACCGAGGGCGTCTTTGACGAAGCGCTCGGCAGCGCGTCTGCGGCTGACAAGGCAGGCGTGGAAGCCGTGAAGTCCCGGCTGCGGCGGACGGCGCGGGTCTTTCTCGATAAACCCGGCGGTCCCCCCTCGCTGAGAGGTTGATCGCCGGGGCTCGGTTCAGCCCGGCGTCGGCGGCTGAAGTCTGGCGCGGATTTTCTCGAACTCGCTCAGCGCCATCCCGACCACCTGATCCATGTTGTAGTAGCGATAGGTCGCGAGGCGGCCGACGAAACTGACGCCCTCCTCGTGCGTCGCTAGTTCGGCGTAGCGTTCGTACAGGGCCTTCGCCTCCGGCGCCGGAATCGGGTAATAGGCCTCCTTCCCCGGCACGTAGTCCTCCGGATACTCGCGCACGATGGTGGTCACGGGCAGTTTCTGTCCGGTGGCGTGTTTGATCTCCACGATCCGGGTAAACGCGTGCTCGTTCGGGTAGTTGACCTGCATCACCGGTTGGAACCACTCCTGGTCGAGCGTTTCGGGTTCGAATCGGAGGGAGCGCCACGGCAGCGCCCCAAAACGGCAATCGAAATACTCGTCGATCATGCCCGTGTACACCATGTGACGGCTTTTTACGTGGGGCAGGAGGTCCCGGTAATCCGTGTCCAGCCTCACCTCAATCAGGGGATGGTCCAGCATCCGCCGGAACATCGCGGTGTATCCCTCCTTCGGGAGCGCCTGAAAGGTCTCGCTCAGGTAGCGATTGTCGCGATTGGTCCGGACGGGGATGCGCCCGCAGACACTCGGGTCGAGATCCCGGGGATCGCGCTTCCACTGCTTGAGCGTGTAGTTCTTGAAGAACAGTTCGTACAGGCGCCAGCCGACTTGCGAGACGATGACGTCCTCGCTGTTGCGGGGCGTCTCGATCGGGACGCGCCACTCCGCGAGCGTGCGCTCCATCTCTTCGCTGGTGCACGAGCCGGCGGGCCGGCCGAGGAGTTGCTCGAAGGTGTTGAGGTTGATCGGGAATTGCCAGAACTGGCCCTCCGCCCAGGAAAGAATCTGATACTCGACCTCGTGCCACGCCGTGAATTGCGAGAGATACTCCCGGATCCGCGGAGCGTTGGTGCGGAAGTAGTGCGGGCCGTACTTATGGATGAGCACGCCGGCGGCGTCCTTTTCGTCGTAAGAATTGCCCCCAATGTGCGAACGCCGCTCCACGATGAGACTCCGCAACCCGCACTGCGACGCGAGGCGTTCGGCGAGCACGATTCCGGCGTAGCCGCACCCAACAATGAAGATGTCGCACTCGATCGCGGGCATGGGGAAGGCCGCGCTAGTCGACTGCCCGCGGCATCCCGTCAAATGCGGTCCCTCAACTCAGGCTTCGGCGGCGCGACGCGCGCGGATGGTCTGACGCGCCGCCTCCATGAGCGCGGAACCCCCGCCGATGTCCAAGCGGAGGAACTCGGCACAGAGAGCGAGCTTCCGGGGGGATTCGCGCAGCGCTTCGCGCCAGTCCGCGAGGCGGGCGCGGCGATCCTCGGCGAGGGCCGGGTCGCCCATCAGGAGCCACTCGAGCACCGCCCGGGCGAAGGGCGCAGCGACGTCCTCCGCGAGGCCCGCGTCGGTGAGCCACGCCACGAGCGCGGGAAGGGGCACGGGCAGACCCAGGATGACGGGAAGGTCCGGTTCGACGGCGCTGGCTTCCAGATCACACGAATCACTCCTAAATTGCATGGGTGGGGGAACGCTGACGCGAGAAATCAGAGCGGTGCTCTTGCGGGAACGCATCGGGGCGGGCGCGGCGAGGGGCGAAGGCGGGGGTGCGCATGGTGCCGGAGCATAGGCGAGCAGCACGCTTTCCTCGGCCACCATGCTCGGCTGAAACACCTCCTCTTGCGCGATCGCGACACGCTCGACCTCGTCCCACGCGACGAACGCCGTTCCTTCGCAAAGCAGGTTGTTCTGCTTCGCGAGGGCGAGAGCCTCAGGCCGTCGGCCCGTGAACTCCAGTTCCTCGAGGCGCGCCCGCACCCACGCGAGGCGCACCGCGTCGTTCGAGGTGCGAAACGCGCGCAGCGGAAGCGGGCGGTCACCGGCGACAAGGGAAGGCGCCCGGGATCCCGTGGGAGCGCTCAGGAGAATCTCCTGCGTGAGTCCAGCATGAAGATCGGGCAGCACCGGCAACCCTTCCGGCCCGGACCACTCGGTCGTCTCAAGGCGAAGGTCCCGCCGAACGGGCTGCCCGAGGCGCGCACCGAGGGCGGAGACCGCTCCGGCAATATCGTCATCCGGCGTGACGAGCCAGCATTCACCCCGGTGCCTCCGGGCCAAACGCTTCAGCAGGGCGTCATTCACCGCGGTATCGATCCCGAAGGTGTGGATGACCAATTCTGGCTCGGCGCGGAAGAACTCGAGGATCTCCCGCTCGTTGCCCACCTGTCCATCCGTGAGGAGAACCAGGGTTCGACGGCGGTCGGCGGAGTGCCGGGCCATGACTTTCACGAGATGGCTCGCCGCCGGCAGCAGCTCGGTTCCGCCCGCCACGCCTAGTGCATGGATCCGGCGAAACTCGGGATCCGCCTTCAGCTCCCTCGCAGTCAACGGCGCGTGCGAGAAGTCCTGCCAGCTGCTCTCGAAGAGCGTGACGAAAACCCGGTCGGCGGCGTTGAGTCGGTCGACGAAACCGCGCAGCGCGGCGCAGGCGCGATCCCATTTCAGCCCCTGCATGCTCCCCGAACGGTCGAGCAGGAAATAGAAATCGTCCCCTCCGGACGTATCGACCTCCGCCCGGGCGTGGGAAGGTGGACGCAACTGGATCAGGGCGTAATCGCGGTCTGATCCAGGCCCGGCCGGAAGCAGAAAGACGGATGACTCCAGCGCGGCTGTCTCACACTCCTCCCAGCGGACCACCGCGTCGCGATCGGGAACATCGCCGGCGTCGGCGGTCTCGATTCTGAGCGACTCGGCAGCCGCGGTCACCCGCATCGCGTGCGTGGGTGAACCCAGGGACCTTGGGGCGACATCGGCGGCCGGGAGCTCTCCCCGGAGCGAGAAGATCGCGGCATCGGGATGAAACGCGTCGATCCGTGGTGGGGAAAGGCGGGACGCATCCGGCACCTGATCTGTGTCGTCCGCGAGGCCCGGACCACCGTTGGAGCGCAGCAGCGGCCGGCCTGGAAAATACCGAACCCCGGGAGTCAACGGGATGCGCAGGCGCAACTCGCCCGCGATCCGTTCAAGGGTTTGCACGTAGGCCAACCGGATGATCACGAGGTCATCGGGTTGGAGATTCCCGAGCTGAAGTGTGAAAAAATTGGGCCGCTCGGTCTCGATCAAGGCGGCGCGATGGCCGCTCGCCTTGGCGCTCGCGAACGTCTTTCGCGCGGTCTCCAGATCCTCGACGCGGGCCCGGATGACGCGTTCATTGACGTGCATCTCGCAGCGGTGAACGGCCGCATTTTCGGGCAGCGGGAAGGCGTAGCGACAGTCGACCGGGCGGGTTTGGTCCTGACGAAAGACCTGATCGATTTCGACGTGGGCGAAGGCGCCATTCACGTGGAAGCGGCATTCAACGAGTTTCAGCGGGAGAACCACGCGGCTGGCTTCGAGCCAGCCGAGGAGACCGGTGCAATCGGATTCACGAGAGGGAGGGTTCATGGGGAGCGGGGTGGGATGAAAGGAAGCGGGAGCAGCTCAGGGTTCCTGCAGGACGGCGAGGATCGCGGCGCGCTGACGGGCGGTGACGCTCTCGCCGCGGCGCGAACAGAGGATGAAGTCGGCATCCAGCGGGATCATCCGCCAGAGCTCCTCGCTGGCGCCGGGCAGCGGGCGGCTGGAGGCGAGCGAGAGCTGTTCCTTCAGCGCGCGACGCTGCAGTTCGCGGAGGTCCGCGGCGGACCGGCCGTGCGTCAACTCGCGAATGCGTCTGAGCGCCAGGCCGCGGGCCTGGAGGAGGCGGACGGCGACAAGCTGGAGAAAATGTTTTTCACCATACCCGGCACCGCTGCCAGCCGGACCGTCCAGCAAGCCGAGGGTGCGATAATACCGCGCCGTTCGCTCGCTGAGCTGATCCGCCGCCTGGCCGGCGGCCGGAACGATGCCGTGCTCACGACACCATTGATCCACCCGGGTCGCGAGTTCTTCGAGCGAAAGGGAGTCTGACGCGGAGGCGTTTTTTTCCGGCATCACCGTATCTACAGTGCGCCAGTATTACTGTCAACTCAAAGGCAAAAAGAGACGGCGGGAGGTGATCCCGCCGTCTGGAAAAGGAATCAGACCGTCCGGAGAAATTCCTCGATCCGATCGAGGCCCTTCTTGATGACGTCGAGCCCGCAGGCGTAGCTGATGCGGACCGTTTTGTCGTTGCCGAACGCGATGCCCGGGACGACCGCGACCTTCTGCTTGCTGAGAAGCCGGTCGGCAAAGTTCGTGGAGCTGAGCGCGGTCCGCTCGATGTTCATGAGCAGGTAGAACGCACCCTGAGGCTTCACGGCCGTGACGTTCGGCATCTGGCTCACCCGATCGTAGACGTAGTCGCGGCGGATGCTGAATTCGTCGCGCATGTCGGACACGCACTGCTGGTCGCCGGTGAGGGCGGCGAGCGCGCCCTTCTGGGCGAAGGACACCGCATTCGAGGTCAGATGGCTCTGGATGGAATCGATCGCGCGGGCGATCGCTTCGGGAGCGCCGAGGTAGCCGAGGCGCCATCCCGTCATGGCGTAAGCCTTGCTGAAGCCGTTGATGGTGATCGTGAGATCGTAAGCCTGCCGGGAGAGGGAAGCGATGCTGGTGAACTCGGCGTCGTCATAGACGAGCTTCTCGTACATCTCGTCGGAGAGGATGCAGATGCCCTCCTCGTCCGCGACCTCGACGATCGCCTCGAGTTCCGCGCGGGTGTAGAGGGCGCCGGTGGGATTGTTCGGTGAATTGATGACCACCATCTTGGTGCGCGGGGTCATGGCGTCGCGGAAATCGTCGGCGGTCATCTTCCAGCCGTTTTCCTCCCGCGTCTGGAGGATGACCGGCTCGGCCCCTGCGATCCGCGCCATCTCCGGGTAGCTCACCCAGTAGGGAGCGGGAATGATCACTTCGTCGCCGGGCTGGCAGACGGCGAGCATGGCGTTCGCGCAGGACTGCTTGGCGCCCGTGCTGACGATGATCTGGGTGGGCTTGTATTCGACGTGATTTTCTTCGAAGAGCTTTTTCGCAATCGCCTCCCGAAGCTCCGGGATGCCACTGCTGGGCGTGTAGCGGGTGAAGTTCGCGCTGATCGCGTCGATCGCCGCCTGCTTGATGTGCTCGGGCGTGTCGAAGTCGGGCTCTCCCGCCCCAAAGCTGCACACGTCCTGACCCTCGGCCTTCATCTGCTTGGCCTTGGTGTCGATGGCGAGCGTGGGCGAGGGATTAATGAGAGAGGAGCGTTCGGCGAGATCCATGGGTGCGTGCGTTCGAAGGGTTGGGAAGGAGGGCGGGCAGTCGGGAAGTGGGCGCTCAGCCGAGCGAACCGTAGGTTTCCTCGATCAACGGGCGGAGGTTGTTCTTGGTGATGCCGACAATCGGCATTTCGCGGGCCGCGCTTTCGGGCGAATCGGAGGCGTGCGCGGCATTCACCATGATGGTGTCGCCGAATTCCTTGCGGATCGTGCCGAAGGGAGCTTTCGACGGATCGGTGGGTCCGAGGACGTCGCGGATCTTCTTCACGGCGTCGACGCCCTCGTAAATGATCGCGACGATCTTTTGGGAGCCGGGGGCGACGCGCTCCTCGGGCGTAACGCGGCTCGGGCGGGCGCCGGACATGAATTCGACGATGGCCTCCCAGTTGTCCTTGCCCCAGGCCGGTCCGAGGAGTTCGCCGAGTGCCTTCTCCTGCGCGTCATCGAGCGTCATTCCGAGAACCTGCTCCACGACGCCCCGGGCTTTTTTCCCCGCGGGCTCCTTGAACTTGCTCTGGAGGAAGCCGAGCACCGGGCCATAGAATTCCTCGGCCTCAGCCACGCTCATGTGGTGAACCTTGAACCCGACGATCGAGAGTCCGGTGCGGGAGAAGACGTCGATGACGCCACCCGGGCGCGCGTTCGGGAAGCGGAAGTTGTCCGGCTTAATGAGGACGAGCGTCTTTTCGACCTTCGTGCCTACCGGATACTTCACCACGCCTTCGAGCAGGCCGCCGTCGGAATCGGAGAACTTCGCCCAAAGTTTCAGATGCTTGCCCACGCTTTCGGCGTCGGGCGCGGTCAGCACCGCCGGCTCGAAGTAGCCCGGCTTGCCGCTCTGATCCGTCACGTAATCACCGTAGGTATCACGAATCGTCTCGCCGCTCGTGCGCTCGTTGACGATGTGGCCCACCGCGTCCATGACCTTCTGCACGGCGTCTTCGCCCTTGAAAACGAGCAACATCACCCGGTGGCGCTGGCCGTCGGCGGCGGGTGCGAAATTCTTCAAAATGTAGTCCCGGATCAGCTCCTGGGTCGCGCGATGGCGCGGATTTTCCGAGCCGGTCGCCGTCATGCCCGCATAGGCTTCCGCGAGTTCCCGGCTCGGAGCGAACATGCGGGCGCGCACCAGATCGAGGCCCGTGCGCTGGATCAGACGGGAGATGATTCCGCCCGTGCGCGATTTGCGGATCGAATACGGGGTGACGAGAACGTAGGAAAGCTGATCGGCTGACATAGGGGTCGAGAGAGGCGAAGGAGCCCGCTCCGGACCCGGCCGGTTGGCATGGGACCCGATTCGAGCTCCCGAGCCCAAAAGGCTTCGGTGGCGAAGGGTCGCTGATCTAACGCGGGAGGGGCGGTGCGTCAACCGATCGAGCGCGTCCGCACGGGCTGAATTCCGCCCGCGGACCATGCTTTCGAGGATTTTGCGTTTCGGGTTCCAGCTTTCGAGTTTATCGGAAGGCATGTCCGTGCTCGCCCCTCTCTCCCGACCGTCCGCTCCGCTTCCCGTCGAACATTCGGACCCGGTCAACGCCACGATCCTGGCGGTCTCGGAAGATCGCATCCCGGGTTTCGTCCGCGAGCCTTTTCGCGCCATCGCGGAGAAAAGCGGGGTGGATCTGGAAACGGTGCTCGCCCGCATCCGGGCGATGGTTGAGGCGGGAACCGTCCGGCGCGTCCGGCAGACGCTGCTCGCCACCAATCTCGCGACGGGCGCGCTCGTCGCGTGGCGGGTGCCCGACGATCGGCTGGACGCGGCCTTCGATTACCTTTTTCAGCAGGATCCTTTCAGCGGACACGTGGTGCTCCGCTCCACGGACGCGAAGATCACGGGCGCGAGCTACAAACTTTGGACGACGCTGAAGGTTCCCACCGGCGTGACGACACTTGCGGAGCATTGCGAACTCCTGGCTCCGCGCATCGGGGCGGACGGATTCCGCCTCATGCCGGCCAAGGGGATTTTCGCCCTCGGGGTCGGGCACGTGCGGCGGAAGTCGCTGGAGCTGGGCGCCCGCTCGGAGGAGCCGGCGAAAATGATCCCGGTTACCACGGTGCAGCTCGACGAACGCACCTGGCGGATCCTCGAAGCCCTGAAGCGCGAGTTTCGTCCGGAAGAGCTCGTGGATTCTCCCTGGATCGCCCGCGCCGCCGAGGCGGGCGTGAGTTTCGAGGAATTCTGCTCCACGGCCGAAGACCTGACGCGACGCGGGGTCATCGGCCGCTTCTCCACCTTCCTGGAGCACGTGAAACCCTCGGCGGCGGGGGTGCGCGTCACCCGCTTCAACGCGCTCTTCCATTGGGCGGTTCCCCCCGGCCGCGAGGTCGAGGCCGGGGCGGAGGTCGGCCGACATGAGATCCTCACGCATTGCTACTGGCGGGAGGGCGGCCCGGATTTTCGCGACGTCAACATTATGGCTGTCGCCCACGGGACGGAGAAGACCCGCGTCCTCGAACACAAGGCAGCGATCGACGACCACCTCGCCGAAGCGGGAATGCCCGTGGCGTATACCAACGTGTTTTGGGGCGGCCGCAGCGAGATCAAGCCGTCCGAGATCTCGCCGTTCGCCTATCGCGCGTGGCGCGATTCATTGCGCTGAGGCATCCTCACGGATTCGCCCGCACCCAGTCGAGTACCACCTGCGCGGCGGTGTCGGGCGGAAACACCGGGTAGAAGAACTTCGTGATCCGCCCATCGTCGATGATCATCGTCACGCGCTTGATCAGCGTGCCACCAGCCGCAGGAAACGTCGGAAGATTCAAGCCGCGCGCGAAGGCGAGGTTGGCGTCACTCAGGAGTTCGAAAGGCAGGTGGAGGCGCTCGGCCGCCTCGCGCTGATATTCCGGGTCCTGGGTGCTCAAGCCGAAAACCTCGCACACCCCAGCGGCGGCGAGATCAGCCGCATGATCCCGGAAGCTGCACGCTTCGGGCGTGCAGCCTCGCGCGCCAGGAATGCCGTCCCAGCCATCGGGGAGCGCGACACCCGGCTGACCGGTGCGCGGATAGCAGTAAATGACGATCCGACCTTTCAAGTCGGCGATCGCGACCTCCCGGCCGCGCGTCGATCGCAACGCGACCGCCGGGATGGCCAGACCCGTCAGATGATCGCACGCGCCATCATCGGCGGGAGTCCGCAGATCGTCGGGAATCGCGGTGAGACTGGCGGGGATTTGGCTCATGGTCGCAGCATTAGACCACTTCGCTTCCGTGCAAGCGCTCCGCTCACTTTTCCGCCTGCTTGATGACAACGAAGGTCTTGCCACCACCACCGCCCTTGCCGCGCGCCACGTAGAGGAGGACGCCGCGCTGCACGTCCGCGCCCTTCATCGCTTCGCGAAACGAGGCGAGGTCAGTGACAGGCTTGTCACCGACTTCGGTGATGACGTCCTTTACCCGCAGCTGCGCTTCGGCTGCCGGACTGTTATCCGAGACACTCGTGACAATGACTCCCTTTTCTTCGCGCAGGCCCAGCTGGGCCGCGAGCTGCGGGGTCAGCGACTGGACCTCGACGCCGTAAAACGTCGCCTTCTCGTCCTCGGCGGGCCCCTTTGGCTTCTCGCGCGAGCCGCCGTTCGAGGCTCGGATCGGCCGGTCGGCTCCCGGCAGTTCCGCCGTGGTGACCGCGATCTGCATCGGCTTGCCTTTACGCACAACCGAGAGATTCACCTTCGACCCGACGCGTTTCGTCAGCACGATCTTTCGGAGTTCATCGGCCGTCTTGACCTGTTTTCCGTCCACCTCGGTGATGACGTCCGCCGGACGCAGGTCCGACTTATAAGCGGGCGTATCGGGCTCGATCGTCACGACGACGACTCCGGTCTTCACGCCATCGAACTTGATCGAATCCGAACGCTTCGCGTAGTCCTCGAGCGTCTCGATCCGAATCCCGAGGTAAGGCCGGACGACCCGGCCGGTCTCCATGAGCTGACCCCCAATGTCGCGGAGCATCGAAGCGGGCACCGCGAAGCCGAGGCCACGGTTGATGCCGTTGATCAGCGTGTTCATGCCGATGACCTGGCCGTCGAGATTCACGAGAGGCCCGCCGCTGTTGCCGGGATTGATCGAGGCATCGGTCTGGACGTAATCCTCGTAGCTATCCCCGCCGACCAGCCGGTTTCGGCCCTTCGCGCTGACGATGCCAGAGGTGAAGGTGTAGTCGAGATTGAAGGGCGCCCCGATGGCAAAGACGATTTCGCCGACGCGGAGCGCGTCGCTGTCGCCGAGGGCCACGGTCGGCAGATCCGAGGCTTCAATTTTGATGATCGCGATGTCCGTTTTCTCGTCCGACCCGATCACCTTGGCGGAAAACGTCCGGCCGTCCTTGAGGCGGACATTGATCTTATCACCGCCGTCCACCACGTGGTGGTTCGTCAGGATGTAGCCATCCGCCTTGATCACGAACCCACTGCCCTCGCTTTGCTGCGGGTGCGGAGCGGGACGCGACTGCGGCTTGTCCTGGCCAGGATTTTGCCGCCGGCGCGGAGTCGGCTTGGCGCCGTCCTCATCATCGCCGGGGTTCTGGCGGTTGAAGAAATCCTGAAAGAAATCCATCGGATTGCTTCCGTCACTCGCGGCCCCTTTCTTCGTCACGTCGATGACGACGACGGCGGGCGCCACGCGCTCGAAAACTCCGACGTAGGCTTCATTCAGCGCCTTGGCGACGGCCATGGCATTCGAGGGAGGCGTGGCGGGCTTTTCCTCTGCGAGGGCAAACGGGGCCCACGCGAAAGCGAGACCGGCGGCGAAGGTAAGAGGCAGTACAGCGGAGCGATGCATAAGCTTTGGGTGAGGCGATAGACTGGCGGCGACGGGGGCGTGTTCAATCGCCGGTTCCTGCTCATGACGCGCTTCGCAAGATTTGTAAGTTTGACAATTACATATCCGATCGAAGCTTTTTTGCTTCGATCCGTCCTACCTCACTCGATGAATACCACTCCGCTGGGCGCAGGCGTCTCAGCCTCTCCTACCGCCGGCGAATTCGCCGCCTTCCGTTCCCACGCTCCCGGGCACTGGCCCAACGTGTCCCCCGAGGATTGGAACAACTGGCGCTGGCAGCTCAAGAACCGCGTCACGACCCTCGAGCAGCTCGAGCGGCTCGTGGACCTTAGCCCGTCGGAACGTGCCGGGGTCGCCGTCGCGGGCACCAAGCTCGCCCTCGCCGTTACCCCGCATTTTTTCAATCTAATCGACCCGAAGGATCCGGACTGCCCGATCCGTCGTCAGGTACTCCCGCGCTTCGAGGAGTCGCTCGTCATGCCGCACGAGATGGCGGATCCCGTGGGGGAGGATTCGCACATGCCGGTGCCGGGTCTCGTGCATCGGTATCCGGACCGCGTGCTCTTTCTCGTGACCGACCGGTGCGCCTCCTACTGCCGCTATTGCACCCGCAGCCGCGTGGTGAGTGGCGTCGGAGAGCAGGAATTGCGGACGAATTTCGAGGAGATCTACGCGTATTTGAAGGAGCACACGGAGGTACGCGACGTCCTCCTTTCCGGAGGTGATCCGCTGCTGTTTTCCGACGACAAGCTGGAGGGAATTCTCCGGCGCCTGCGCGAGATCGAGCACATCGAGTTCGTGCGCATCGGCACCCGCGTGCCCATCTTCCTGCCGCAGCGCATCACGCCCGAGCTCTGCGCCATGCTGCAGAAGTACCACCCGCTCTGGATGAGCGTGCACGTGAATCATCCCAAGGAACTCACGACCGAGGTCAGGGATGCCCTCGGGCGCCTGGCGAATGCCGGGATTCCGCTCGGCAACCAGAGCGTGCTGCTGCGCGGCGTGAACGACGATGCTGGGGTCATGAAGACGCTCGTCCAGAAGCTGCTGCGCTGCCGCGTCCGCCCCTACTACATCTATCAGCTCGATCTGATCACCGGCTCTTCCCATCTCCAGGTCAGCGTGCGGAAGGGACTGGAGATCATGGAGGCGCTCCGCGGCCACACCACGGGCTACGCCGTCCCGCAGTATGTGATCGACGCTCCGGGCGGCGGCGGAAAGGTGCCGATCAACCCGAACTACATTCTCCACCATGACCGGGAGCGCGTGGTCATCCGCAATTTCGAAGGCAAGGTCTTCGAGTACCCCGAACCAGCGCTTCCCGGCGCCGGGGCCCGCGAGCCGAAAAGTTCGCCCGCCCTCGCGGCCGAGGAAGCGTGCGTGGGCTGTCCGTGAGCGGGAAGTTTCTGCGAGTTTCGAGTTTCGACTTCCGACTTTCCGAGCCAATGGCTCGGCATGGCAGGTATTGTTGTCCGTCCCCGCTCCCGGATTCTCCGCGGTCATGACTGGGTTTATGCCTCGGAGATTCTGAAGACGTTTGGCGAGCCAAAGGACGGGGGCGTGGTTTCGATCAAGGATCCGAAGGATCGGCTCCTCGGCAGCGCGATCTACAACGCCAAATCGCAGATCGTGGCCCGCCGTTTCTCCCGCCAGCGGCAGGAACTCGACGCAGATTTCTTCCGGCGCCGCGTGGAGCAGGCGCTCGTCTATCGCCGCAAATCGCTCGGTCTGACCACCGGCGCCTTCCGCTTGATCTGGAGCGAGAGTGATGGCCTCCCCGGGGTGATCGTGGATCAATACGGCGACGTCCTCGTCCTCCAGACGCTAACCGTCGCGATGGACCTCGCGAAACCGCTCGTCGTCGCGGCGCTTCGAGAAGTTCTCGACCCGCGGGTGATCGTCGAGCGAAACGATTCGAGCGGCCGCCGGGCGGAAGGACTCGAGGAGATCGTGGGCCTGCTCCACGGCGAAGCGCCGGGCGAGATCTCGATCGAAGTCGCCGGGCTGACGCTCGCGATCGATCCGCTGCGTGGTCAGAAAACCGGTTTTTACCTCGACCAAGCCGCCAACTACGCGGCCGTCGCGCGACATGCCACCGGCCGGCGGGTCCTGGATTGTTTCAGCAACGGCGGGCCCTTCGCCCTCGCGTGCGCGGCGGCCGGAGCCGCGGCGGTCACCGCGGTCGAGATCAGCGCCGATGCCATCACGCTCGGAAAGGCGAACGCGCAGCGGAACGGACTCGCGGATCGCGTGGAGTGGCGCGAGGCGAACGCCTTCGACTACCTTGCGAGCGAAGAGAAGCGGAAGGCGCAGTTCGACCTGATCATTCTTGATCCTCCCTCCTTCACCAAGTCGAAGGGATCCCGCGAGAGCGCACTCCGCGGCTACAAGGATCTCCACATCCGCGCGCTCGGCATGCTGCCGGTCGGAGGACTCCTCGCGACCTTCGCCTGCTCGCACCACATCGGCGACGCGTTCTTCCGCGAGATGGTGACCGAGGCCTCCGTGGACGCCAAGCGGGCCGTCCGGCTGCGAGATTGCTACCGGCAGTCGCCCGATCATCCCGTGATGCTTTGGATGCCGGAGACGGAGTATCTGCGCGGCTTCCTGTTCGAGATCATGCCGGGACGCTGACCCGCCTGTCACTTGGCACGGGGCCCGGAGCGGATAGACTACCGGCCCATGTCTGCCGCCGCCCCCGCCACTGCCGCCGAAAAAAAACGGATCAATCTCCGCAGCCCGGAGGTGATGGCGGCCGTGCTCAAACAGGTCGAGTCACATTACCGCAGCGAACTCGTCGATCGCGTGATCGCGAAAGGCGGGGTGGTTTCCCGCGGGGGGCTCACCATCAGGCTCGCCCAGAAATTCGGCTTCTGCTACGGGGTCGAGAGGGCCATCGACATGGCCTACGCCGCCCGGAAGTATTTTCCCGTCGAGCAGCGCCTCTTCATCCTCGGTGAGATCATTCACAATCCCGAGGTGAACGAGCAGATCGCCGCGATGGGGATCAAAAATTTGATCGAGCCACGCAAGGAGGCGGACATCGAACACCTCACCGCCGATGACGTGGTGATCGTGCCCGCCTTCGGGGCGGAGACGAAGACGATCGATCACATCAAGCAGATCGGCTGCTACATCGTCGACACCACGTGCGGCGACGTCATGAGCGTCTGGCGCCGGGTCCGCGGCTACGCGCAGGAAAAGTTCACTTCGATCATCCACGGCAAGGCTGAGCACGAAGAAACGAAGGCAACCGCTTCCCGCGCGCTTGGCCAGGACGGGAATGGCCACTACCTCGTGGTCCTGACCCTTGCAGACACCGACTACGTCTGTGACTACATTCGTCACGGAGGGAACAAGGAGGCGTTCCTCGAGAAATTTGGCGCCGGGGCGTATTCCAGCGGGTTCGATCCCGATTTACACCTGCGTTGCGTCGGTGTCGCCAACCAGACGACGATGCTGCGCGGGGAAACCGAGGAGGTGCAGCGGCGGATCAAACAGGCCATCATCGATCGCGACGGTCCCGAGGGCGGCGCGAAGAACTTCCGCTTTTTTGACACCATCTGCGGGGCGACCCAGGAACGGCAGGACGCGCTCTTCAAGCTCCTCGAGCAGCCGATGGATCTGATGCTCGTCGTGGGCGGTTACAACAGCTCGAACACTTCCCACCTCGCCGAGATCGGCGAACAGAAGCTGCCCACGTATTTCATCCGAAACGCGTCGCGACTGGAGTCCGCGAGCCGGATTACGCACTACAATTTGCACGAACGCCGCGAGGTCGTCACCGACGGCTGGCTCCCAGAAAAGGAAAACGTCGTCATCGGGATTACGGCCGGCGCCTCCTGCCCGAACCATTTGATCGAGGATGCGATGCGCCGCCTCTGCGAACTCCGCGGCGTTTCGGTCGAAGGAATCGCCTGATCCCGGCTGGCTGGGCGCCAGCCGATCTAGCGCTCGAGCGCCCCGCGGAGCGCGGCTACCTTCGAGCGGAGGGCTGCGTCTTCGATCAGCCGCTTGGTGACGAGCTTGTGGGCGTGCAGCACCGTGCCGTGGTCGCGGCCACCAAACGCATCGCCGATCTCGTTGAGCGAGGCTTTCGTCATTTCGCGGGCAAGAAACATCGCGATCTGCCGCGGGAACGCGATGTTCGCGGGCCGGCGTTTGCTCGTCATGTCGGAGACGCGCAGGTCGTACTGATCCGCCACGGAGCGCTGGATCTCCTCGATGCTCACGATCCGCTTGGCTTCCTCCAGGAGGATGTCCCGCAGGAGCGTCTCGAGGCGGTCCACCGTCAGTTCGCCCCCACTGAGCGAGAGGTGGGTGGCGACGCGCATCAACGCCCCCTCGAGACGGCGGATGTTGGCGCGGACGCGGTTCGCGAGGAACTGGAGGGCGTGATCGGGAACCGTGACGCTCAAGGCGCCGGCCTTCCGGCGCAGAATCGCCAGACGCGTCTCCATGTCCGGCTTCACGATCTCCGCCGTCATGCCCCACTCGAACCGCGAGACCAAGCGCTGCTCGAGCCCGCCGATTTCAGCCGGCGGACGATCGCAGGACAGGACGATCTGTTTCTGCGAGTTGATGAGCTCGTTGAAGGTGTGGAAAAACTCCTCCTGGGTCTTTTCCTTCCCGCCCAGAAACTGGACGTCGTCGAGCAGCAGCACGTCGACGGCACGGTACCGCCGGCGGAACTTGTTCAACGCGTCGCCTTGGGCGAGCGCGTTGATGTAGTCGTTCGTGAACTGCTCGCAGGTGACGTAGAGGACTTTCTTGTTCGGCTTCTCGGCCACGACCTGATGCCCGATCGCCTGCATGAGGTGGGTCTTGCCGAGACCGACGCCGCCAAACATGAAAAGCGGATTGTGGGCGACAGCCGGGCGATGGGCGACGGCGAGGGAGGCGGCGTGGGCAAATTCCGTGTTCTGCCCCACTACGAACGATTCGAAGGTGAAGCGCGGATTCAAGCCGCTGGCCGAGGCGTTGCCCCGCGCGCTCGCGGGTTCCGCCACCGCCGGCTGCCCTCGCGGCGCGGCGATCGGACCGCGCGCCGGCACCGCTTCCGCCGTGGAATCGGCCGACTCATCCTGGATCGTAAACTCAATCTTCCGGGCCGCTCCGATCACCGCCGCGACGGCGCTGTTCAAGACCGGGAGGTAATTGCTCTCGATCCAGATGCGGTGAATCGAATTTGGCACCCTCAGACTCACCGCGCGGTCATCGGCGTCAGCGACGTCGATCGAAGAAAACCAGCGCTGAAAGGTATCAGGACTGACGTGCGTCCGGATAAAGGCCGAGATGCCGTCCCAGAGGGTCTGCAAATGCGCGACGGACGCAAAAAGGTCGGCTTCTGGCTGGGGGGATTTCATCGGGTCCGGGGGCAAAAAATCCCGGCGGGGGGGTGGAACCCGGCGGGACCGCTCACCGTAGATTTGCGACCCGTCGCCACAAGCGAAAATGGCGGATCCGTCACAACTATTTCCGGCGACTCCGAGCGGAAAATGCTTGCGCGCGTCTGCGTTCGTCTCCGCGCCTGCAAACATGCGGCTCAGCCGTTTAGGAGCACGGCTTCACCCTTGTTTAAACTCTTCGCATACAGCTTCTTAAGCAATACCCGCGAACGCCGTCCGCTGCTCTCGTATTTCTCGCGGCGGGCCGCGGGGAGAACATCGGGCTGCGCTTCCTGAAAGCCACCCTTCTGCTGCAGGTAGACGAAAGCCTGCGTGCTCAGCGCAAACATCGTGCCGATGCCGCGCTCGCGCGCCTGGTCCTCGACGAATTGCATCAGGCGACGCCCATATCCGGCATTCTCGTTCGTCTTCGCGACGTACATGCAGGCGAGCTCCGCCATGTCATCGGCCAGATGCGGGTGAAGGGCGATGCAGCCGACGATATTCCGGTCGACCTCGAGGACGTAGTAGTCCTCGAGTTGCGCGAGGATTTCGGCGCGCGTGCGCCGGACGAGTTGTTCGTCTTCGACGGACTGGCGGATGAGGGTCACGATCCGGCGGATGTCGCGTTTCTGAGCGCGGCGGATCTCCTGGTAGTCGTTGGAGTGAATCATCGTCCCGACCCCCTCATTGCTGAAAATCTCCCCGAGCAGCGCATCGTTCCGGTGGCCGTCCAGCAGATGCACCCGGGGAACGCCTTCGCGGCACGCGCGCGCGGCCCAGTCGAGTTTGAGCGCCAGATTTCGCGGGAGTGCCGTGCGCCTTTTCTTCAGCACCTCCTCCGCCTCGGTAATCGAGAGCTGCCGCACCAGTTGGCCCTCGTCCTCGAGCGAACCGGTCTCGCAAAGAAAGAGGACCTTCGCTGCCTTCAAGGCGAGCGCCACCTCTACCGCCACCGCGTCGGAATTCACCCGGTAGGTCCGGCCATCGCCATCGAAGCCGAGCGGGGGCAGCACTGGGACGATTCCCTTCTCGAGCAGAAACTGGAGGCTCTCGGCATCGATGCGCTCGACCCGTCCGGTGAACTGCTGGTCCACGCCCCCGATGATCCCCTGCGGGTAGGCGGTTACCGCGTTGATGTGAGCGGCGCGCAGATCCACGCTGGTGAGTCCCTCGAGGATCTCATGGGTCAGCCGGGCGGATGCATCTAGTACCACGCGCAGGGATTCCGCAGTGGTCACCCCCGAACCGTCGTTGCTGCTCAGTTCGACGTGCTGTTCTCGGGCGACCCGCGCGATTTGATGCCGGGCGCCATGAACGAGAACCAGCCGGATGTTCAGCGAACGGAGAACGGCCAGATCGAGCAGGACGTTCGAGAAGTTCTCGGCCTCACCGATTTCGCCATCGAGGGCAATCACGAATATCCGGTCGCGAAAACGCGGAACGTATTGGAGTATGCCCCTGAGGTCGGCGAATTGCATGTGGCGTCTGCGATGCCGCACGAATAAGCCGCCCCCCGCCCGAATGTCATCGGGCGATTTCATCATTTTATGTCCTCTCCTCTCGCACCCGAGACGCTTTCCGCCCGTCTCCTGACGGCGCTCGGCGCTTCGTCCACCCCGCTCGATAAAGTGGCCCTCTCGCGAAAAGCGGGCCTTTCCCCGGATGACCGCTCGCTCGTTCGCTCCGCCCTCGGCGAGCTCGAGGAAGCCGGCGACATCGTGCGCATGGGCCGCGATCGCTGGGCGCTTCCCGCCCAAGCCGGGATCTTCACCGGCATCCTCCGCTTCCGCGACAGTGGCTCCGCGTGGCTCCAGAGCCCCCGTCCCGAGCAGGAGGAAATCAACGTGCCCGCTGCCGACACCGCCAACGCCCTGCCCGGCGATCGGGTCCAGGTGAAATCCGGCGGCACGGGAAATGGCCGCGTCGTGCGAATCGTCGAGCGTAGTCCCCGGCCGCTCGTCGGCACGCTCAAGCTCGTGGGTAAGCGCCTCGAGATCATCCCGGATGACCCGCGCTATCCGCAACGCGTCATTCTGCACCCGGCGGCCGCGAAAGAGGCGCAGCCCGGCGACAAGGTCGTGGTCCGGCTCCGCGACTGGAAGGCCCGCTCCGCGCCGCTCGAAGGCGAGATCCTGGAGTCCCTCGGACCAGCCAATGCCACCGGCGTGGACATGCTCTCGATCATTCGGCGCTTCGAGCTCTCGGTCGAGTTTTCCGCCGCGGTCCTGGAAGAGGCGGAACGGGTCCCCGACCGGGTCATCGCGGCCGACGTGGCGGAGCGCGAAGACCGCCGGGGTCGCGAGATTTTCACCATCGATCCGGACGACGCCAAGGATTTCGACGATGCCATCGAGGTGGATCGCCTGCCTCACGGCGGCTGGAGACTGGGGGTTCACATCGCGGATGTCGCGCACTACGTCATGCCCGGGACGGCGCTCGACCGCGAAGCCCGGCGCCGCGGCAACAGCGTCTATCTCGCGGATCGCGTGCTTCCCATGCTGCCGGAGCGGCTCAGCAATGGCGTCTGCTCGCTCCGGCCCCGCGTGGACCGGCTGGTTTTCTCCGCGCTGCTGGATTTCGACGAAGACGGGGAGATGCGGCACGCCCGCTTCGCGCGCTCGGTCATCCACTCGAAGCGGCGATTTACGTATCACGAGGCCTTCGCGCTCCTCGAGGGACCCCGCGATGCCGATCCTTTTTCCGGTCACCTGCATCAGGCGTGGGATCTCGCGGCCCGACTTCGCGCGCGCCGCTTCCGCGAAGGCTCGCTCGATCTCGACATGCCGGAGATCAAGGTCCACGTCGGGGAGGACGGCCGGCCCACCCGGCTCGAGCGGATCACCCACGATCGGGCCCATCAGCTCGTGGAGGAATTCATGCTCGCGGCAAATGACGCGGTCGCCCACACGCTGAAGCACGCGCAGATCCCCACGATCTACCGGATTCACGAGGACCCGGATCCCGAAAAATTGCGCGACTACCGCGAGGTCGCGCGCAGCTTCGGCTATAAGGTCGGCGACCTCACGACCCGCGGTGAGATCCAGAAATTGCTCGATCGCGCCCGGGGCACCCCGGAGGAGCCGGCGATCAAGATCGGACTCCTGCGCAGTCTCCGGCGCGCGGCGTACTCGGCCGATCCGCTCGGTCACTACGGACTGGCGAAGGTGAACTACGCGCATTTCACCAGCCCTATCCGGCGCTACGCCGATCTCGTCCTGCATCGCTCGCTGGCGCACAAACTCCGGCTCGCGAAGTCGGCCGGCGTCACGTCGAAGGATCTGCGCGAACTCTCGCTGCACCTCTCCGAAACCGAGCGTCTCGCGGCGGAGGCGGAGCGCGAGTCGGTGAAGCTGAAGAAGCTCGAGTATTTCCAGGATCGCGCCGGCAAACCGGAGACGTTCGAGGCCGTGATCATGGAGGTTCGCGACTTCGGCTTGATGATCGAACTGACCGAGTTCGGAGTCGGTGGACGGCTCTACCTGAAGAAAATGGACGACGACTATTACGTCTTCGATCCGGTCCAGCGGACGCTGCGGGGGAAAAAGACGCAGCGCACTTTCGAGCAGGGACAACGCATCCCGGTCCTTGTTGGGTCCGTAGATCTCGCGCGCCAGCACGTCGACTTCCGGCTGCCCGGCGGAAAGCCGGCGCGTCCGAACGACACGTCTCGCGGTCCCCGCGAGCAATCGAAACGACGCGTCGAATCACCGAGAGGCAGCGGGCCAAAGCGGTCCGGCGGCAGCGGAAAGAGCGGCGGCGGGCGCAAGAAGCCCCCCGCACCCGCCGCGAAAGCGAGCGGTCGCGCGAAACGCCGGCCGTAGTCGCGGGTTCATTTTGCCATGCGCCCATGGCTCTTCGCGGTTCTGCTCCCCGGATGCCTCTACGGGCAGACCCGGGCGCCGGAGGTCTCCACGTATTCGCTCGCCGTGACGACCGGCGCCGGGAGCGGGACTTTCGATGCCTCCCGCACCGCACATGTCTGGGCGGATTCTCCGGGAGCCGGCCGGGTCTTCGATCGCTGGACGGGCGACTCGGATGCGCTCGTCGATGCCCTCGCGGCGCACACCACCATCCTCACTTCGCAGGTCCGCGCCGCGGTCTCGGTCACGGCGACCTTCAAAAACGCCCCCGTCATCCAAGCAACGCAGGAGAACTTCAATGGCATCAAACTCAACTACTTCGTCCCGCCGGGTCTGTTGAAGGGCGTACTCACCCTGCACCACGGCACGGGCGGAAGCGGGGCAAACTGGTTCACCAAGATCGAGTACCTCATCTTTTGCGGAGATGCCGCCGCTCGCGGTTACGCGCTGGTGGCGCTCGACTCGCTCGACCGGGTGAACAAGCAATGGGATGCCACTTTCTCGACCGGAAACCTCGACGTGCAGAACGTCCTCGCCGCCCTCACGAACCTGGAAGGCCGGAGTCTGCTCCCAGCTGGTCTGCCGCGGTCTTCGCTCGGGATGAGCAATGGCGGCGGTTTCGCCCCGAAGATGGCCGCTTACGGCGGATTCACCGCGGCGGTTTCCTACTGCGCCCAGGCCGTGAACACCGGCGCCCTACCCGCCCCGGTGCAGTGGCGGATGGCCATGAATGACCTCAACGATAACGTGGGGAGCGCCGGCAACGAGCGCGCCCTCACAAATTTCGGAACATCGCTCGCCCGCGGAACACCGGCGGCTTACGAGCGCAACGCGCCGGCACCGCTTTACCCCGGACGTTTCCAGCGGATTCCCGGGCTGACCGCCGCGGATGCGCAGAACCTCTTCAACGCGATCCAGTCGGGCGGTTATCTCGATGCGCAGGGCTACTTCACGGCCTCGCCTTCAACCATTCCCGCCGCCGTGTTCCCTCCGGCCTACCTCCTGTATTACCCGCTGATTTCAGAGGAGATGGACGCGACCTACTCTGACCACCAGTTCTGGAGCGACGCGAACCGGCGCACGCTCGATTTCCTCGCCGACCCCGCCGCCCAGGCGGTGGCCCAAACCACCCGGCTGATCAATCTTTCAACCCGTGCCCCCGTGTCGAGCGGCGACAACGTCCTGATCGGCGGCTTCGTCGTTCAGGGTGCAGTCGCGAAGCGCGTTCTGCTTCGCGCCGCCGGTCCTTCGCTCGCCGCGGCGGGCGTTTCCGGCGCGCTCGCGGACCCCGCCCTCCAACTCGTCAACGCCAGCGGCCTGTTGCTTGCCTCCAACGACAATTGGATGACCGGCGGCCAGCAGGCGGAGATCGCCGCCACGCCCTTTGCCCCGGCGGATCCACGGGAACCCGCGATCATTGCCACGCTCGCGCCCGGAGCCTACACCGGTATCGTCACCGGCAGCGCCGGCTCGACGGGAGTCGCCTTGATCGAAGCGTATGATCTCGATCCCGCTGGTCCCGCCCGTTTGGGCAACGTCTCCACGCGGGCCCGCGTCGGCTCCGGGGATAACGTCCTGATCGGCGGCCTGGTCGTCGGGGGCACGGCGCCGAAACGCGTCGTGATTCGAGCGATCGGTCCGTCGCTCGCCGCGGCAGGCGTCTCCGGCGTGCTGACCGATCCCCAACTCGAGCTCCGCGACGCCGCGGGTCGGCTGCTGGCGCGGAATGACGACTGGCAGGCCGGATCGCAGCCGCAGGAGGTTCTCGCGAGCCGATTCGTCCCAACCGACCCACGCGAGGCCGCGCTCGTCGCGTGGCTCGCGCCCGGCGCCTATACCGTCATCGTCCGCGGGAAGAATGGGACCGAGGGAATCGGCTTGGTCGAAGCGTTCGAATTGCTTTGATCCGCGCGAATCCGCCCGGTGAGCCGAGGGATCTCGCGCAGGCGCGGGGCGTTGGGCGCTCCTATTCCACCGTCACATTCGTGCCCTTGGTCACGAAATTCGCCACCCGCACCACATCCCAGTTCGCGAGGCGCACGCAGCCGTGGCTGGCCGCGCGCCCGATCGTGTACGGGTTGTTCGTCCCGTGCAGGCCGATGCCGTCCTTGCTCAGGCCGAGCCACATCACGCCGACCGGGTTGTTCGGCCCAGGTGGGATCATCTTGAAATCATCGCTCCGCTTGCCCGTGTTGAGCATTGAGTTGTCGTGCCGGAATTCCGGAAGAAACACCTTCGAACGCACCGTCCAGTTGCCTTTCGGCGTCGGAAGCGTGGAACCGCCGGGCGTCACCGGGAATGAGGCGACGAGGCGTCCGCCCTCGCGGATCTCGAGCTGCTTTTCGCCGGTCAGGACCCGGAGCTGATACCGGGCTGGATCGATCGCCGGCGGTTCGCCGGGCAGCGACGCGGGGGCTGGGGTGCCGGGCGGATTCGCGGCCGGCACAAACTGGGCCTGCTTCGCCCGTTCGGAGCGGAGGGTGGCAAGGCGGCTGTTTTCCTCCTGCATCCCGACGAGATCGAAGGGGATCACATTGGGAACGTTGATAACGTCGCCCGCCTTCAGCCGTGCGGTCTTCACGCCAGGATTGATCGCCTGGAGGAAGTCCGGCCCGCAGTGATAGCGTTCCGCGACCATCTCCTCGACCGACGTGTAGGGCATCTTCTTGCCGGCACCGTCTACGACCTGCGCCGCGTCCACCGGACGCACCGTGTACGTCGCGTACGGTTCGATCGCAGCGACCTCCGGCGGAAGATTCAGCGTCGGATCGGAGTCCGCCTGGCTCCGACCCAGTTGGAAGCGCGCCCAGGCCCGACGCGCGAACACGTCCCACGTGCCGCTGATTTTCCCCGGAGCGAACTGGGCTCGATCGAGGAAAACCTGCAAGCGCACGTTCCGATCGCGCTGCTCAGCCGTGGCTGGCTTGCGGGCGGTCTGGGGTGCGGCTGGCGCGGACGCCATTCCCGCCTTCACCGGCTTCACGGCCTTTCGGGCCGAGTTGGCGGCCGGTGTCGGTGCCGGCGTCGCGGCCGCCTTTTTCCCGCCAAACACCCGCTCGAAGAACCCGGGTTTCTTCGCCGGGGCCGGGGTCGGCTCCGGCCGCGCCGCGCCCGCTTCCATCGGAGGAAACGCCAGCACGAGGAGAGCGGGCAGAACGAACCAGCGAAGCATTTTCATACGGCAGTGCTCAGTGAGACCGGCGGCGATGTTACCGCAAGTTCCACGTTTTGCCACGTCGATCGCCGCCGTTTCCGCCGACCGGCGACCCCTTCCAAAGATTGGAAATCAACGCCGGCGCCAACGTTTATTTAGAATAATTCTTGATTCAATCAACACCCGGGGCATCTTTCCGTCCGTCATGATCCCCTCCTCGAAGACCAGCGCCCGGGCCCGCGGCAGCCGGCGCGCGCCGTCAGCGGTGCACCATCAGCACGCGGATGAGGAGGAGTATGGCGCATCCCTTGCCCAGAGCGGGTTCCGTTTCACGCAGCAGCGCCGCGTCGTCTATGACGCGCTCGCGAAGACGGAGGAGCATCCCACGGCGGTGCAGGTCTTCCTCAACGTGAAGGAAACCCTCCCGGGAATTTCGCTCGCGACGGTCTACAACTGTCTTGAGACGCTCTCGAAGTGCGGCCTCATCCGCCAGGTGAACGTAGACCGCGAAGCCACCCGCTTCTGCGCGAACCAAGTCGATCACGGACACTTCATCTGCACGTCCTGCGCTCGGGTGGATGACGTCATGATGCCGGATCGGGCCAATCTCATCCGGCTCTGGCAGCTCCCGCCGCACTACGAGATCACCCAGAGCGACGTTTCGCTCCGTGGCCTCTGCCCGGCCTGCGCGAAGAAGAGCCGCAAGCCGGTCCGCTGAACCTGTTTTCCGAACGAACCTATGAGCCTGAAAATCGATAACCTTCACGTCAACATTGGCGAAAAACCCATCGTCCGTGGCTTCTCCCTTGAACTCAAAAAGGGCGAGGTCCACGCCATCATGGGCTTGAACGGCTCGGGCAAGAGCACTCTCGCGAAGGCGATCGCCGGCCATCCGGACTACACCATCACTTCCGGCACCGTGACGATGGACGGCGAGGACATCCTCGGGATGGAGGCGGACGAACGCTCCCGGAAGGGCCTGTTCCTCGCGTTCCAGTATCCGAATGAAATCCCGGGCGTGAGCAACGCCAACTTCATTCGGGCAGCGCTGCAGTCCCGGCTGGGCGAGGGCGAAGAACTCGATGCCGTCGAATACTACGAATCGCTCTACGCGAAGATGGACGAGCTCGGAATCAAGCGGGAGTTCACCTCGCGCTCGGTCAACGAAGGCTTTTCCGGAGGCGAGAAGAAGCGGAATGAGATTCTCCAGATGGCGATGCTGAAGCCAACCTACGCGGTCATGGACGAGACGGATTCCGGGCTCGACATCGATGCGCTCAAGGTGGTCGCGGCCGGGGTGAACGCCCTGCGCGGTCCGAACCTCGGCATCCTCCTCATCACGCACTATCAACGCCTGCTCGACTTCATCGTTCCCGATGTGGTCCACGTCATGATGGACGGCGCGATCGTCCGCAGCGGTCCGAAGGAGCTCGCACTCGAACTCGAGGAGAAGGGCTACGACTGGCTGAAGCCGTCCCAACTCGCCGCCTGACGCCATCCCGCGACCGGCCTCCTCCCACCTCTTTCCCTTTCCTCATATGTCCGCCTCCAAAGCCCAGATCGACATCGACCGCAGCGTCGGTGATTTCCATTACAAAATGGACTACGCCTTCGACGCAGGCACCGGCCTGACGGAGAAGACCATCGATTACATCGTGGATGTGAAAGGCGACCCCGAGTGGGTGCGCGACTTCCGAAAGCAGGCGCTGCGCGTCTTCCACAAGAAGCCGATGCCCACGCATTGGGCGAGCAAGGATCTGAACACGATCGTCTTCGACGACATTCGCTACTACCTCAGCCAGGGCACCAAGCCGAAGCGGAACTGGGAGGACGTGCCGGAGGAGATGAAGAAGACCTTCGAGCGGCTCGGGATCCCCGAGCAGGAGCGGAAGTTTCTCGCCGGGGTCGAGGCCCAGTTCGATTCCGAGGCGGCCTACTCGAACATCAAGAAGGCCGTCGGCGATCAGGGGGTGATCTTCGTCGGACCGCTCGAGGGCCTGCGGGATCATCCGGAGATCTTTCGGAAGTGGTTCGGAAAGGTAATCCCCACCTCCGACAATAAATTTGCCGCGCTGAACAGCGCTGTCTTCAGCGGCGGATCGTTCATCTACGTCCCGCCTGGGGTAAAGGTGAAGCATCCGCTGCAGGCGTATTTCCGGATCAATGCGGAGAACTTCGGCCAGTTTGAACGCACGCTCATCATCGCGGACGAAGGCGCCGAGGTGACCTACATGGAAGGCTGCACCGCGCCGAAGTTCGAGACGGCCACGCTGCACAGCGCGGTGGTGGAACTCGTCGCCCTCAAGGGCGCGAAGATTCAGTACATCACCGTTCAAAACTGGAGCAATAACGTCTTTAATCTCGTCACCAAGCGCGGTCTCGCGATGGAGGACGCGGAGGTGAAGTGGATCGACTGCAATATCGGCAGCCGGCTCACGATGAAATACCCCGGCGTGATCATGAAGGGCCGGGGCGCGCGCGGCGAGGTCATCAGCATCGCCCTCGCCGGCGAGGGCCAGCACCAGGACACCGGCGCAAAAATGGTGCACGCGGCGGACAACACGACCTCGAACGTCATCAGCAAGAGCATCAGCGTCGGCAACGGTCGTTCGACCTACCGCGGGCTCGTTCACGTGCCGCGCCACCTCAAGGGCTGCAAAAACAACACGGAGTGCGACGCCCTGTTGATCAATCCGAACAGCCGGACGGACACATATCCGGCCATCACGGTGCGCGGTCAGCGCCACGCCATGCAACACGAGGCGAGTGTCAGCCAGGTCAGCGCCGAGCAGATCTTTTACATGATGTCGCGCGGCCTCACCAAAGGCCAGGCGATGAGCTTGAGCGTGAACGGATTCGTCAACGACCTCGTTCGTCAGTTCCCGATGGAATACAGCGTCGAGTTGAAGCGCCTCATCGACCTCCAGATGGAGGGCAGCGTCGGTTGACGCAAACCGGGACGTCGTCCGAAGTTCCGCGTCGAGGAGTCGCGCGTGCTAGCCGCGGACGCGAACGCGGATCCGTCGTCTCAATCCAGAATTTGCCATGAGTACCATCGTCGAAGACGCGCCCGTCATTGAACTCGAAGAGTCCGGCCCGGATTCCGCCGCTCCGGCGGTTGTGAATTCCGGCCTTTTCCTCGCGCCGCCCATCCAGACGGATCAGCCGGCGTGGTTTCAGGAGAAGCAATTCCGGGCGTGGGAGACGTTCGAGGCGACGCCCCTGCCGCATCGCAAGGATCAGGAATGGCGCTTCACCACCCTCGGGAAGCTGGATCTCTCCCGCTACACGCCAGCCGTGCCCGTGAGCCCCGCGGAAGGAGTCGCCCTCGCGGCGCGCTCGTTCGGCAATCCCACGGTCGAGGCGACGATGATCTTCGCCAACGACAAGGTCGTGCAGCGCCCGCAGCTCAGTGCGGAACTCATCGCGAAGGGCGTCGTGTTTGCGCCGCTGGAGGACAATCTCTCGGCCCATGCCGACGTCATGCGCCGCTGTTTCATGGCCAGTGAGGCGCGCCTCGGTTCGCGGAAATTTCACGCGCTCCATCAGGCCCATGTGCGCAGCGGTTGCTTCATCTACGTCCCGCGAGGCGTGAAGGTGGATCTGCCCATCGAGGTCTTCCATTGGATCTCCGGCGAAGCGGCCGCCATTTTTCCGCACACGCTGCTCGTCGCCGAGGAAGGCTCGAGCGTGACGCTGGTCGATTACCTCGATTCCGCCGATCGCCGCCAGAGCGGCTTCACCTGCGGGGTGAGCGATCTTTACGTCGGCCCGGGGGCGAAGGTCACCTATCTCGCCGCGCAGAATTGGGGTGAGGAGGTGGTGAACATCAAGATCAACACCGCGGAGGTCGCCCGCGATGGCCACCTCACAAGCCTCCACGTCAATCTGGGCGGTAAGTACTCGCGACTCGAGAGTCTGAATCGTCTGGCCGGGGCGGCTGCCCGGAGCGACATGCTCAGCTCGACCGTCGCAACGCATGCGCAGGAATTCGATCAGCGCACGCTGCAGGACCATCTCGCGCCGCACACCGTGAGCGATTTGCTCTACAAGAATTCGTTGAGCGACCGCGCGAAGACGATCTTCTCCGGCCTCATCAAGGTCGCGCCCGAGGGGCAGAAGACGGACGCGTACCAAAAGGTGCGAAACCTCATGCTCAGCGATGACGCCGAGGCGAACTCGATGCCCGGACTGGAAATTCTCGCGGACGACGTCCGCTGCACGCACGGCGCCACGAGTGGGCACGTCGACGACGCCGAACTCTTCTACCTCGAATCGCGCGGCATTCCCCGCCTCAAGGCCCAGCAGCTCATCACCCAGGGCTTCCTCACGGAGATTCTGAACCGGCTCGGCAACGCCGCCGTCACGACGAGTCTCGCCCGCCTGCTCGACGACAAGTTCAAGCGGATGGAAAGCTGAGCGGGCGGCCCGGAGCCCCGGGGGTAGGCGCTCGACTTGATTGTCGGATCTGCCCAGGGGGGTGCGATTAGAAGTGGGTGCGGTAGAATAGTTGAGAAAGAGCTGTACTTTTGAGACCGTCTCTCATTTAAGGTTGAGATGCGCAAAAAACCCTCGCCTCTTTCCAACCCACTCTCCGCCGCAGAAGCCACCCTCATTGC
>JBBQFQ010000012.1:0-104701 GCA_038322235.1 Chthoniobacterales bacterium | reverse complement strand
GTGCGCACGACTCAGATCTATACCCACGTGATGAATCGACCCGGGCTGGGCGTGGTGAGCCCGTTGGATCGGTAGGGGCAGGAGGCGGAAGAAGAAAAGGACTCGGCCAGAAATAGACCTCAGGGCATTCCTATAGGGGGGTCCGAACGGCCGTGCCGCTGGCCTGGGTGGCCGACTGGCTGCGCCCGGCGTGGCGAGTTTCGGGTTTTGGGGTTTCGAGGCAATGACGGCCCGGCAACGGTCGAGCGTTTTGATCCGCACCCGGGAAGCCTGAAGAGAACGGTGGGGGCATTTGAACTCAGCGGCGGCGGACCGAAGTGGGCTGCCGGAATGGCCGACTTACCCCGCGCTATCCTCGGGACCGTACCGCGATACCCTCGCGACCCTCCCGCGATACCCTCAGCACCCTACCGCGATACCCTCGCGACCCTCCCGCGATACCCTCCCGACCCTACCGCGATACGCTCGCGACCCTCCCGCGATACCCTCGCGACCCTCCCGCGATACCCTCGGCACCCTCCCGCGATACCCTACCCACCCTCCCGCGATACCTCCGGGACCCTACCGCGATACACCCGGGACCCTCCCGCGATACGCTCGCGACCCTACCGCGATACGCTCCCGACCCTCCCGCGATACCCTGCCCACCCTCCCGCGATACCCTGCCCACCCTCCCGCGATACCCTCGCGACCCTCCCGCGATACGCTCGCGACCCTACCGCGATACCCTCCCGACCCTACCGCGATACACGCGGGACCCTACCGCGATACACCCGGGACCCTACCGCGATACCCTCGCGACCCTACCGCGATACCCTCGCGACCCTCCCCCGATACCCTCCGGACCGTACCGCGATACCCTCGCGACTCTACCGCGATACCCTCGCGACCCTCCCGCGATACCCTCGGGACACTCCGGCGATACACCCGGGACACTCCCGCGATACCCGCCAGACCCTACCGCGATACCCTACCCACCCTCCCGCAATACCCTCGGCACCCTCCCGTGATCCACCCGGCACCCTCCCGCGATCCACCCGGCAGCCTCCCGCGCTACCCTCGACACCCGACCGCGACACCCGCCTCCCCCGCACCTTCGGGAGATGCGCCGCATCTCAGAAAAGATCACTCAGGCCTATCGACGCCGGCGCCACGCGAAACCGGCGCAAGCTACCGCGAGGACTCCCGCGAGCACCGTCCCCGGTTCCGGCACGGCAATGATGACATTGTCCACGTAGCCATCGACTGGGCCGGAGCCCGTCAGGGCAATGCCGAGATCGGTCGTGTTCGCGAGCAAGAAGGCGAGGGAATTTCCCCGCACGAAAACCCAGCCCGGATCGTTGGCATCGAGAGGCACGCTGACCGTCACCGACGAACCCGCGACCGGAATGGTGACCGGATACTGCCATTCCGTGTTGCTGACCGAATCGTAGAGGTCGAGCCCGACGAAGGCGGCTGAGCCCGATCCGATGAAGAGCGTGAACGTGACCTGGCTGAGTCCGGCGGTGGTGAAATCCCCGACGAACGCGCCGCCTGACGCGCCGCCGTTCGCGTTGATGAAATCGCCATAACTTGGGCCGCCGGAGGTGAATCCGAGTGCACCGCCGCCCGCGGCCGTCTGCGCGACGGTGAGGCTCCCGAAAACGTTCGTCCAGCCCGAGGTGGAGCCCGCAGTCGAAAAAGTCTCGGTGAACGCGAACGCCGCCGAAGCGGCGGGCGCGAACGCGAGCGCGGCGCCCATCACAACGCCAGCGACAAACGGGAGAACACGCGACATGTCCGTGCAATAGCGGACGCTCTCATCCCAAGCGAGCGCATTCTCGCCGGCTCGATCCCACCGACGCAGCTCCGATCCGCAAACGGCCGGATCCCGCGCGACGCCGTCCGCCTCGTCCCAGACGCTCGCGCCCGCTCCGGACTTCGAAGTTCAACGTTCGAAGCTCAACGTTCGAAGTTCACTTTCCTCTCATTTCCCGCCCAGTTCTTGATAGGCGACGTCGAAATTCGCGCTGAGCCGGTTCGGCTTGGGCGCGCGGTATTCCGGGAAACCGGGCAGCTCCTCGGTGGCCATGATCTCCTCCTTGGTCTTGCCAGCCTTCATCGCCTTCTCCGTGAAATCGAGCAGGGCGAGGAAATAATTCCGCTGGATTGCGAGGTCGGCGAGCTTCGGAGTGATGCCGGCCGCGGGGGTGCCGTGGCCGCAGATGAAGAGGGTGTCCTTGCCAAAATCCTTCGGCGCGGCTTCGCGGCTTCGAGGATGGAGATCCAACCCTTGATGGAAGCCCCGCCGCGACGGTCGATCGCGGGATACAGCCGGTTGAAATAGAGATCGCCGAGGTGAACGACATCCGCCTTCTCGAAGTGCACGATGATATCTCCGCCGGTGTGACCGGGGCCGTAGTAGCGGGCGCGGATCGTCTCGTCGCCCACGCTCGCCTTCCAGTCCTTCGGAAAGAGCGTGCTGGCGTAGACCTGATCGGCCTCGGTGTTGTTCAGCGCGGCGGCGCTCTTTTGCAGGCCGGGCACGTTTTCATGCGCGACGATCTGCTTGCACGCGTCCCTGAAGTTCTTGTTCCCGCCGGTGTGATCGAAATGGTGGTGCGTGTTGATCAGGTAATCGAACCCGCGGCCGCCGCGGTCGGGCAGACCATCGAGAAAGAGCTTTGCCGTGTCGGGAAACTGCGTGTCCACGGCGACGAGTCCGTCCTTGCTGACGAGGTAACCGATGGTGCCGCCGCGTCCGGTGAACCAGCCGACCCCGCGCCGCAGGAGCTTGAATTCCGGCGTGACGGGCGGTGGCGTGGCCAGCGGAGAGGCCGCCGGCGTCTGGGCGAGAAGGGAGGTCCGCGGGAGCAGCCCCGCCGCCACCCCGCCCAAAGTCGTGAGAATAAAGTCGCGTCGTTTCATGGGGGGAAGGAATTCTCCCCAGCCTGCCGGGACAGAGCCGTGGTGACGAGAGGATTCCGCGCGACGGCGGGAAGAGAAAGGTAACGGTCGCGAGCGGGGGATCCCCCTTCGCCTTAGCCTGCGCCGGTTCGGCCACCGACGGGTGCGAGTAAGAGTGGGTGAGGGAGGCCCCAGGCCAGCAGCGCCGTGAGCGGCGGCGTGCCGCCGCGTTCCGGAAAGGGGTTTGCTCCCGTGCCCCCTCCCAATGGCGGTCGCGCTGCGACCCTGCGACCGTCGGCAAGCCGACTGGAGAAAGCGGCGGCAAGCCGCACGCAGTCCAAGGCGACTTCGTCGCTTTTGGCGCGCCGGTCGCGAGTGGATCTCGGGCTCCAGAGAAACGCTTCCTCATCCACCTTTAATCACACTCGCCACCGCCCCGCGCTCCCGCCTGAGTTCGAAGTTCAGGGTTCGAAGTTCAATGTTCAACGTTCGAAGAGTTCCTTCGTGGATCCGTGAGGAATCCACGCCTCGCCGCGAGGCTGGCTTCGGCCCGGCCGGAGGCTTCATGAGACGGCCGCGAACGACCGCGTGCAACCGCGGCCCGCAGGCGGGGTTCATCCTTCCATGCTGACACCTCTCCCCGCCGATCGTTGGGACCGCACCAAGGCGGCTCATCTTCTGAATCGGGCCGGCTTCGGCGGGACCCCGGCGCAGATCGACGCGTTGCACAAACTCGGACTGGCTTCCGCCGTTCGCTCGCTCGTCGATGGTCCCGCGCAGCCGAAACCCGTCCTCCCGCCGCCCTGGGCCAAGCCGCAGGATCTGGCGTCAAAGCGGGACGGCATGCGCGATCAGGTCGCGATGAGCGCGGACGGAAAAGAGCGCGGGGAGATCCAGAAGCGCTTCAACCAGATGCAGCGCCGGGAGCAGGTGGGGCATACCCGCGACCTCGGAATCTGGTGGCTCGCGCAGATGCGCACGACCAACGACCCGCTGCTCGAAAAGCTCACGCTCTTCTGGCACGGGCATTTCGCGACGAGCGTGGTGAAGGTGCGCGACGCGTTCTGGATGTGGCAGCAGAACGAGGCTTTCCGCCGCTTCGGACGCGGCCACTTCGGCGCCCTCGTGAAGGCGATCTCCCGCGATCCGGCGATGCTCATCTGGCTCGACCTGCGCGACAGCCGGAAGTCGCATCCGAACGAGAATTTCGCCCGCGAGCTGATGGAGCTCTTCACCCTCGGCGAAGGGCACTACACGGAGAAGGACGTCACCGAGGCCGCGCGAGCCTTCACCGGCTACCGGCTCAACTTCCGCGAACAATCCTTCCGCTACGCGGCGTCCGAGCATGACGACACCCCGAAGGAGCTTTTCGGCCGAAAGGGGAAGTTCGATGGCGATGCCGTGATCGACCTGATCCTGGCGAAGCCGGAATGCCCCCGTTTCATCGCGAAGAAGCTCTGGCAGTTCTTCGCTTACGAAGAACCCGAGCCGGCGCTCGTGAACCATCTCGGCGAGACCTTCCGCCTCTGCGACTACGAGGTGCGTCCGCTCCTGCTCCGCATGTTCTCGAGCGAGGAGTTCTACTCGGATCGGGCGATCGGAACGCAGATCAAGAGTCCGGTCCAATGGCTCGTCTCGACCGCGCGGATCTTCGACACCGATTACCCGTCGCCCTTCGTGCTCTTCTTCGCGATGCGGCAGCTCGGCCAGATCCTCTTCCTGCCGCCGAGCGTGAAGGGCTGGGACGGCGGCAAGGCCTGGATCAGCACCTCCACGCTGCTCGCGCGCTACAATCTGAGCGGTCTCTTCGTCGAGACGGCGACGGGCCCGATGCTGCAGGGAATCCAGAAGGCCGTGCGGGATCTGGGCTTCGACACGATGAACGACGAGCCCCCCAGCGTGCGCATGCCGGACGCGGGGGCGGTCGATGTCGCAAAGCTCATCCCCGCCGCGCTCCGGACGGAACCCGCCAAGCTCATCGAGACGCTCGCCGGCCGGCTCTTTTCCGGACCTCTCGCCCCGCGGCAGCGCGACGCGTTTCTCGACTTTCTGAAAACGAAGCCGTCCCCGCCCGACGACGCCTCCATTCGCTCCCTCCTCCATCTGATGATGAGCACCCCGGGCTTTCAGCTCTGCTGAGCAGCTCGAATCTCGATTCTCAACTCTCTCTCGAAAATGAACGACCATCCATCCACTGACACCCCGGGAACGCTGCAGACGCGGCGCTCGTTCTTGCGGACCTCGCTGCTGGGCGCCGCCGCGGCCTGGACGCTGCCGATCTTCATCGACAAGACGTTTTTCACGCTGAACGCGCTCGCCGCGGACAGCGCGATCCAGACGGTGACAGGCAAGGATTCAACGATCCTCGTGGTGCTGCAGCTGGCGGGAGGAAACGACGGCCTCAACACGGTCGTGCCCTTCGCCGATGATGCCTACCGCAAGGCGCGGCCGACGCTGGGGCTTGGAGCGGACCGGGTGCTCAAGCTCAATGACCAGACGGGGCTGCATCCCTCGCTCGCGCCGCTCAAGGCGCTCTTCGACGAAGGTCACCTCGGCATCATCGAAGGCGTGGGCTATCCCAACCCGAACCGCTCGCACTTTCGCTCGACCGAAATCTGGCAGACGGCGTCCGAGGCAAATGAGAACCGCGCCTACGGCTGGCTGGGGTCGTATTTCGACAGCGCCTGCCAGGGAGCGGATCCGACGGTCGGCGTCGCGATCGGCGGGCTGTCGCCGCAGGCCTTCGCCTCGAAGACTCCGACGGGCGTGAACTTCGCTCGACCGGAGCAGTATCGCTGGATCAACTACGACAAGACGCGTGGGCCGAACAACGCGTCGGAGCACTTCTTTCGCGAGCTGAACATGCCGGGCGAGATGGCCGCGGACATCGCGTCCATCGCCGGCGACGATCCGGCGCGCGACAGCGGCGGGAGCGTGGGAGCGATCGGCGGGTCGATCGCGAGCGGCGGATCATCGCTCGACTTTCTCGAGCGCACCGCGCTGGACGCGCAGATCAGCAGCGACAAGGTGCTGGAGATCGCGAGGCGGACCAAGCCGCTCGTGTCCTATCCGGGGGGAAGATTGAGCGAGAGCCTGAGCCTCGTGGGTCGGATGATCGCCGGCGGCCTGCCGACGCGCGTCTACTACGTCAGCCTCGGTGGCTTCGACACCCATCAGAACCAGCAGCCGGCGCACGACCGGCTGATGCAGGAGCTCGCCGGAGCGCTCGGCGCGTTTGCGGCGGATCTGAAGGCGCAGAAGAACTTTGACCGCGTGATGCTGATGACCTTCAGCGAATTCGGCCGCCGGGTGGAGCAGAACGCGAGCGGAGGAACAGATCACGGAGCCGCCGCGCCGATGTTTATCATGGGCGGCGGTACGAAGGCCGGAATCCACGGCCGGCGTCCGAGTCTGACGCAGCTGCATCAGGGCGACCTCATGCACACCGTCGATTTCCGCAGCGTGTACGCCAGCGTGTTGGAGCAATGGCTGAAGGTGCCGAGCCAGCCCGTGCTCGGTCGGAAGTTTTCGCCCCTGGCTCTGGTCTGACCCCGGAGCTGGATCACGGCGGAATCCCGGATTGACGCAGCGGGCGGTCCGTCGTCGGGTGCGGCCTGCCCGCAAACCCCCCCAACTCCACGTTGCTGAGCGACCGCGTCTGCGTCGTCACCGGCGCCAACTCGGGAATCGGACGCGTCTGCGCGGTCGAACTCGCCCGCCTCGGCGCGACCGTCGTCCTGACCGGACGCGACCAGACCCGCGGCGATGCGGTCGCGGCGGAAATCACGCAACAGGGTGGGAAGGCGACCTTCCTGGCCGCGGATTTCGTGACGCAGGCGGCGGTGAGGGCGTTCGCGGCCGCGGTGCGGGAGCGGCACGCGCAGGTCGACGTGCTGGTCAACAATGCCGGTCTGATCTCGCCGGTGCACCGACTGACAGCGGACGGCATCGAGGAAACTTTCGCGGTCAATCATCTCGCGCCTTTTCTGCTCACGAGCCTGCTGCGGGATCGGCTCCTCGCGGGCACGGCCCCGCGCGTCGTGACGGTCGCCTCGGAAGCGCACCGAATGCTGAAGGCGATCGACGTCGAGGCGCTGCCGGCGGGAGCGGGTTTCCGTTCCTTCCGGACCTACGCGCAGTCGAAACTCGCCAACGTCCTCTTCACGTACGAACTCGACCGGCGACTCGCCGCTCAGGGCCTGACGGCGAACTGCCTGCATCCCGGCGTGGTGCGCAGCGGGCTCTGGCGGACGCGGCGCGGGATCCTGGGTTTTCTCGTCGGGCTCGCCACCCCCTTCATGATCTCCGAGGAGCGCGGCGGCCGGCCGCTCATCAAGCTCGCGAGTGATCCGACCCTCGCCGGCGTGAGCGGCCGCTATTTCAATCAAGAATCCGAGCAACGCTCCTCTCCGCTGTCCTACGACGAGGACGCCGCGCGCCGGCTGTGGAAGCTCAGCGCGCGGCTCACGGGTGGATAGGGGCCGCCTCCCGAACGGAATGGCAGTCCCTCTTATTTCGCCTCGGACGCGCCCTCAGACCTTCAACGCGACCGGCACCACCGCGGCACCCGGTCCGATCGACCGGACCTCGGCGGTGCGCATTTCCTCGCGGAGATCGCCGTGCCGGATGCGGGCGTACCAGAGCGCCACGGGCGGAGCGATGAAGATGGACGAGAACGTGCCCACGACGATTCCCACCAGCATCGCCAGCGCGAACGCATTCAGGACCGGCCCGCCGAAGATCAGGAGCGCGAGCACGGAGATCAACGTGAGGCTGGCGGTGAGCAGAGTGCGGCTCAGGGTCTCATTGATGGAGAGATCCATGATCTCGCGCACGCTACCGGGTCGCCCGCTCCGGAGGTTGCTCCGGATCCGATCGAAGACGACCACGGTGTCGTTCACCGAGTAGCCCGCGACGGTCAGGACCGCTCCCACCATGACGAGCGAGATCTCGCGCCCGGAAAGCGCGAAGACCCCCACCACCACCACGACGTCGTGGATCAGGGCGACGAGCGTGCCGAGGGCAAACGACGTCTCGAAGCGGAAGGCGAGGTAGAGGAAAATCCCCAGCATGCCGGCGAGGAGCGCGTAGACGGAATTGCGCGCGAGCTGCTGGCCGACGAGCGCGCCGACTTTTTCCGAGGACTCCATCTTCAGTCCGCGGTCGCCGAGTTTCTCGTTCAGCGCCTGCATGATTTTGCCGCTGGTGTCGAACTCGCTCCGGATGTTCACGAGCTCGCGCCCCGACTTCGTCTCGATCTGCACCGTGCTCTCCGCGAGCTGGAGCGAGGCGAGCACGGCCCGCACTTCGGGCGCGCTGACCGGCAGCTGCGAGGAGAGCTCCAGCAAATCGCCGCCGCGGAATTCGAGGCCGAAGTTGTGCTTCCCGCGCCACGCAAACGCGCCCGCTGAGAGCACGATCGCCGCGAGGGACGCCAGGAGACACACCCGGGCGTGCGCGAGGAAGCGGAACCGGCGGCCGGGCCGAACCACGTGGGCCATCGAGACCTTTTTGAGACCGAAGTTGTCGAGCCCCCACGCGAAGAGATTCCGCGTGACGAGCAGCGCCGAAAAGAGCGAGCAAATGATTCCGGCCGTGAGCGTGATGGCGAAGCCCCGCACCGGACCCGACGAAAGCGCGACGAGAATCACCGACGTGAGGATCTGCGTGACGTGCGCATCGAAGATGGGGCTGAACGCCTTCTGATACGCCCCGGCGAGCGCGGCACGGAGCGGCTTCCCCTCCTCGAGTTCCTCGCGGAGACGCTCGTAGATGAGGACATTCGCATCGATCGCGATGCCGATCGTGAGCACGATGCCCGCGATCCCCGGCAGCGTGAGGACGAACTCGAATTGCGTCATGACGCCGAAGAGCAGGAGCGCGTTGACGAGCAGGGCCACGTTCGCAACGAGTCCGCAGAAGCGGTAGTACACCGCGACCGCGACGAACGTGGCGAGGACCCCGATCACGCCGGCGAGCACGCCGTTGCGAATGGAGTCGGATCCCAGGCTGGCCGAGACGCTGAACTGCTCCTCGATCTTCACCGGGGTCTGGAGCGGATTTTCCAGCACGCTGGCGAGCTCGCGCGCCTGCGCTTCGGTGAAGTGACCCGTGATCCGGGCGGTGCCGCCGTAGATGGCGCTCTCCAGCACGGGCGACGACTGCACCTTGCCGTCGAGGACGATGGCGAGCCGCTCCCCGACATGCGCAGCGGTGAGATCACCAAACTGGCGCGCGCCCGCGGAATCGAACGTGAGCGAGACGCCCCAGCCCTGGAGATCGTAGAACGCGTGCGCCGAGGCAACGCGTTCGCCGGTCATTTCCGCCCGCGTTTTGATCACGAGCGGCACATTGTATTTCTGCCCCTGGCGCTCGCCTTCCTCGCGCTCGAGGCGATGGCCGGGCGGGACGATCGTCTCGCCGCGTTCGAGCGCGGGAATGAGCTGGTCATTCTGCGGATGGAGGAGCCGGAATTCCAGCCGGGCCACGCGCTCGAGCTGGGCCCGCACCGTGACGATCTTCTCGGGATCGAGTCCGGGAATCTGGACGAGGATGCGGTCCGTCCCCACCGGGCTGATGATCGGCTCGCTGACGCCGAAGCGGTCCACGCGTCCGCGGATGACCTCGACCGCGCGTTCCTGCGCCTCCTTCGTGATGGGGGTGCTGCTGTTCTCGCGCATCAGCCGGATCTGGAAGGACGTGCCGCCTTTCAGGTCGAGCCCGAGGCGGAGCCGACCCGGTTCGACAACGCGGCCGGTGGCGTCCGTCACGTCCAGAGGCGGCGTGCCGGAGAGCACGCAGAGCGCGCTGACAACAAGAGTGAGCATGAGTCCGGCGGCTTTTTTCCGCAGCGGATGATGTTCGATGAAATACCAGGCAAAGAGACCAAGCAGCGCGAGGCCGGTGAGAAAGAGAAGGGCGGGAGTCATGGAAATGGAGTCAGGAAATGAACGGAAAGACAAACGGGTGATCGGAATGACCGGAGTGGGTCACTCGATCGGAAGAGACAGGTCCACGCGGGCGCGGGCGGCAGGCCGTCCATGCGCTCCGCAGTGGGAGTGCGGCGCTCCATCAGGAACGCCTGCGAGAGCCGTGCAGCCGGCACGGCGAACCCTGGAGCAAAAAATCTGCGCGCTGCTGACGCGCTAACCGACTGAGAGCGTCAGGCGCCCGGAAACGGGGGCGCCCGTCCGCGTCCGATTCCATCAACGAAAATCGGGCGGCGCGCCGCTCCAGCCTCGCGCCAGGCGAGAACCGCAAACTCGGGCTGCGAGCGCGCGACCCTGACGTGCGTGGGAGCGGGCAGCGGCGTCCAGGGCGTGGGCGATTTCCGAACGACCTGCTCCGTCTCCACCCCGTGGACGAGCAAGGCGGTCGCACTCTTCTGCAGATCCGCGCGACCCGGAACCGTGAACTCTCCCGTCAGCCGCCCGGACGAACCCGCCAGGCCGAGGATCGTGGCGAGCAGGAAGCTCAGCACGATCTGGCGCAGCACGGGTGGGCGGTCGGTGGGCACGGGGATGGGCCGGGCTGAACGCATTCGCCCGGTCGCGCATCGTAGCCGACCGCCACAGTTCGTCCAGCGAGGTGACACCGAAGACCTACTCCTCGAGGACGCGCTCCAGCCCGCCGAACAAAGAAAGAGGCCGCTCCGGTTTCCCGGAGCGGCCTGAGCGGAGAGTCGGACGATGCAGCGCTTACTTCTTCGCCTTGGCGCGTTCCTCGGCGATCGCCGCCTGCGCGGCGGCGAGGCGGGCAACGGGCACGCGGAAAGGTGAGCAGCTCACGTAGGCGAGACCGAGTTCGTGGCAGAACTTGACGCTGTCCGGATCGCCGCCGTGCTCGCCGCAGATGCCGAGCTTGATGTTCGGGCGCGTCTTCCGGCCCTTGGCCACGGCGATCCTCATGAGCTCGCCCACCCCGGTGCGATCGATCGTCGCGAAGGGATTGCTCTTCACGATTTCGAGTTCCGCGTAATGAGGAAGGAAGGATCCGCTGTCGTCGCGACTCATGCCGAGCGCCGTCTGGGTGAGGTCATTCGTGCCGAAGCTGAAGAACTCCGCCGTCTCCGCGATCTCGTCCGCCGTGAGCGCGCCGCGGGGCACCTCGATCATCGTGCCAACCAGGTAGCTGATCTTCACCTTGTGCGCCTTCATCACCTCGGCGGCGACGCGATGGACGATCTCGACCTGGAGATCGAGCTCCTTTTTGAAACCGACGAGCGGGATCATGATCTCGGGCTTCACCTTGATGCCTTCCTTCTGCACGATCGCCGCCGCTTCAAACACGGCGCGGGCCTGCATGGCACTGATCTCCGGGAAGGAGATGCCGAGACGGCAGCCGCGATGGCCGAGCATGGGATTGAACTCGTGCAGGCTGTGGACGCGATGGGCGATTCTCTCGGCGTTTCCGCCGATCTTCTCGGCGAGTTCCGCCTGCTGCTTCGCCTCATGCGGCAGAAACTCATGGAGCGGCGGATCGAGGAAGCGGATCGTGGCGGGGAGGCCCTTCAGCGCCCGGAAAATGCCGGCGAAGTCATCGCGCTGATACGGGAGGAGCTTCGCAAGCGCCGCCTCGCGGGAGGATCGGTCCTCGGCGAGGATCATCTCGCGCATCGCGTCGATGCGGTCACCCTCGAAGAACATGTGTTCCGTGCGCGTGAGACCGATGCCGGACGCGCCAAACGCGATCGCGTTACGCGTCTGCTCAGGCGTGTCGGCGTTCGTCCGCACGTCCATCGTCGCGGCCTTCCCGCACCATTCCATGAGCTTCTTGAAGTTTTGGAACGTGCGACCCTTGATCGCGGCCTTGTCGCCTTCGACGAGCGCCTGCTCGACCTCCGAGGCCGAGACGGGGAGTTCCTCGGCGTAGACCGTGCCGGAGGTGCCATCGATCGAGATGCTGTCACCCTCCGACCAGACGCGCTCACCCACCGTGACCGTCTTCTTGTCGTAGTTGATCTCCAGCGCGGCGGCGCCGCAGATGCAGACCTTGCCCATCTGCCGGGCCACGAGCGCGGCGTGCGAGCTCACGCCGCCCTTCGCCGTGAGGATGCCTTCGGCGGCGATCATGCCGCGCAGGTCCTCGGGCGAGGTTTCGTTGCGCACGAGCAGCACCTTCTCGCCGCGGGCGGCCGCGGCGGCGGCGCGATCCGCGTTCAGATAGATCTTGCCGGTGGCGGCGCCCGGGCCGGCCGGGAGACCGGAGGCGATCGCGGTGGCCGCCTTCACGGCCTTCCGATCGAAAACCGGCGCGAGCACCTGATCCAGCTGGTCCGCTGGCACGCGCATGACGGCCGTCTTCCAGTCGATGAGCTTTTCCTTCTCCATCTCGACCGCAAACCGCACGGCCGCCACGCCGGTGCGCTTGCCGTTGCGGGTCTGGAGCATGAAAAGCTTTCCGTCCTGGATCGTGAACTCGAAGTCCTGCACGTCCCGGAAATGCTTCTCGAGCGTAACCCGGACTTTTTCGAGTTCGGCGAACGGCTTCGGGAGCTGCTTCTTCAGCTGCGCCACCGGCTCGGGTGTGCGGACGCCGGCCACGACGTCCTCGCCCTGGGCGTTGATGAGGAATTCCCCGTAGAACACCTTCTCACCCGTGGCGGGATCGCGGGTAAACGCCACGCCGGAGCCAGAATTGTCGCCGGTGTTGCCGTAGACCATGGCCTGCACGTTGACGGCCGTGCCCCACTCGGTGGGAATGTTGTATTTCCGGCGGTAGACGATCGCGCGGTCATTCATCCACGAGCCGAAGACGGCCCCGACGGCACCCTTGAGCTGTTCCCAGGCATCGTTCGGGAAACCCTTGCCGGTGCGTTCCTTCACGAGCCGCTTAAATCGCGCCACGAGTTCGCGGTTGTCCTCCGCAGTCAGCTTCGAGTCCTCGATCTCCTCGTGATACCGCTCGTGCTTAAATTCGTGCATCACGACCTCGAACGGCTCGTGATCCTCGCCCTCGCGCTTCTGTACGCCAATGACGACATCGCCGTACATCTGGATAAACCGGCGGTAGCAATCCCAGGCGAAGCGCTCGTTCTTCGTCGCCTGCGCGAGCGCGACGACGGTCTGGTCGTTCAGCCCGAGATTCAGGATCGTGTCCATCATGCCGGGCATGGAATCGCGGGCGCCCGAGCGCACGGCGACGAGCAGCGGCATCGCCTTCGTGTCCCCGAACTTCGTCCCCATGATCTTCTCCATGTTCCGCACGCCCGCCTCGACCTGGCCCTGGAGCGTGGTCGGATAGGTGCGATTATGGGCGTAGAAATACGTGCAGACCTCCGTGGAAATCGTGAAACCCGGGGGCACCGGCAGCGAGATGCGGGTCATCTCGTGGAGATTTGCGCCCTTGCCGCCGAGCAGCGCTTTCATGGAGCCATCGCCGTCCGCCCTGTTCGCGCCCCAGGAGTAGACGTACTTGCCCGCCTTGATCTTCGCCTTCGCGGGAGCGGATGGTTTCGCCTTCGCCTTTGCCGCCGCTTTGGAAGCGTTCCGCGTCGAAGCCTTCTTCGCGAAATTTGCGATTGTCTTCGGGGCGGGTTTGGCCGCGGTTTTCTTCGCGGGCTTGCTGGGTTTCTTGGCCATGGATGCGGACGGGATGTGGTTTGGGGAAGGAAAAATGCGGGCCCGTGCCGGGACCCGCCGGGTCACGAGACTAAGCGCCGTAGAAATGAATGCAAAAAGCGAAAATACGCTCTTCGCCGCGGTCCCTCAGGCCCGGATGACCGCGCGAATGATTCCGGAGAGGAACAGCACGACGAGCGCGAGCGCCACCCAGCGCCACCAGCCAGCCGTGAGCCAGCCCGAGGCGGCGGGCCGCCGCGGGGCCTTCCCGTCGTCGTCTTCCCAAGCCGCGTCCGGCAGGTCGAGGTGATCGTATTCTGCCTCCTCGCTCCAGCCGGTGCGCTCACACGAGCCGCACTCCCGGCACGCCCGCGCGCCCTTCGGGACGAATTCCCCGCAGACGGGACAATCCCCCGGGGGGGCAAAGCGGCTGGCCATGGGTCGACTACAGCATGCGCTGGAGGAAAATCACGTCACGCCACGCTCCGAATTTGAAGCCGACCTCCCGGAAATGCGCCACCCGCTCGAAGCCGAAGCGCTCGTGGAGACCCGCGCTCGAGGGATCCGCCGTATCGCAGCCGCCGATGATCGTGTGGAAACCCATCGCCTTCGCCCGCCCGAGCAAGTCGCCGAGGAGCGCGCTGCCGAGACCGCGGCGCAGACGGTCCGGCCGGAGGTAGACCGAATCCTCCGCGCTGAAGCGATACGCCTCGCGGTGCCGGTAGGGCGAGAGCGACGCCCAGCCCGCAATCTCGCCCTCGAGTTCGACGACCGTCACGGGATGCCGCTCGCCGTGCCCGGCGAACCACGCGGCCCGCTCCTCGTCCGTGACCAGCGATTCGGCGTACGTCGCCGTCGAATGCAGCACGTAGTGATTGTAGATCTCGTTGATCGCCGGAAGATCCGCGACCGTCGCGAGGCGAATGGCCATGGCGCAATCTAGAGCGGGGGCCGGCGCCGATGCCACCCGGTGCTCTGCTCGTAGGCGTGGGCAATGCGAAGAAGCCGCTCCTCCGCGAACGCCGGAGCCATGAGCTGGAGCCCGATGGGAAGCGGTTTTCCGAGTGCCGACTCCTCATCAAACCCGCACGGGAGGCTGATCCCCGGGAGCCCGGCCAGATTCGCGGAAACGGCGAAGACATCGTTGAGGTACATCTCGAGCGGGTCGGCGCTCTTCTCGCCGATGCGGAACGCGGAGCCCGGGGTGGTGGGACAGACGATGGCATCCACTTTTTCAAACGCGTTCGCGAAGTCGCGCCGGATGAGCGTGCGGACGCGCTGCGCGCGCAGGTAGTACGCGTCGTGGTAGCCGCTGGAGAGCACAAAGGTTCCGAGAATGATCCGTCGCTTCACCTCGGGACCAAGGCCTTCGGCCCGCGTGCGATGGTAGTGATCGGCGAGATCTACGACGTTTGCGGCGCGATGGCCGTATCTCACGCCGTCGAAGCGCGCGAGGTTCGAGGAAGCTTCGGCGGTGGCAATGATGTAGTAGACCGCGAGCGCCTCCGGCGTGCGGGGCAGGGAAATCTCGACGATCTCCGCGCCGAGGCTTTCGCACTGGCGGACCGCGGTCCGCACGGCGCGCTCGATGGCGGGGGCGATGCCCGCGACGAAATACTCCCGGGGCAAACCCAGGCGGATCCCCTGGAGGTCGCGACCATCGCGCAACGCCCCCACATAGTCCGGGACGCGGACATCGACACTGGTCGAGTCGTTCGCATCGCGGCCCGCCAGAACGCCGAGGAGGAGGGCGGCATCCTCGACGGTTTTCGCGAAGGGGCCGATCTGGTCGAGCGAAGACGCAAACGCCACGAGCCCAAAGCGGCTCACGCGGCCGTAGGTTGGCTTTAGCCCGACGCAGCCGCAGAACGCCGCGGGCTGCCGGATGGAGCCACCGGTGTCTGAGCCCAGCGTCGCGAACGCGAGATCGGCGGCGACCGCGGCGGCGGATCCACCGGACGAACCGCCCGGCACGCGCTCGAGATCCCACGGGTTCCGGGTGACACCCTTCGCCGAGTTTTCCGTGGACGATCCCATCGCGAACTCGTCCATGTTCAGGCGGCCAAAGGGAATCGCTCCCGCCGCCCGCAGGCGGGCGATGGCGGTGGCATCATAGGGCGCGATGTAACCGTCCAGGATCCGGGAGGCGCAGCCACACGGGTGCCCCGCGACGCTGATGACATCCTTGATGCCGATGGGAATGCCCCCGAGAGGAAGCGAGACATCCGCGACGGCCGCGGCGGCGCGGGCTTCGTCGATCCGCGACGAGAGATACGCGTTTACGGCGGGATCGAGCGCGGCGATGCGGGCAGCGAGGGCATCGAAGACCTCCACCGGGGTGAAGGCGCGGCCGCGCAGACCCTCGCGCAGACGCACGAGCGAGAGAGACGGGAGATCAGCGGGACTCATGGGTGCCGGATAAGCGCGGTCACTCCACGACTCTCGTCACGATGAAGAGGTCGTTCGCCCGCCGCGGCGCGTTGGCGAGGGCCGCTACCGGCGAGAGGCCGGCGCGGGCCTCGTCTGCGCGGACCACATCCGCCACGTCGCCCGGGTGCGCGGTGGGCTCGACGCCCTCGACGTCCACCTGCTTCAGGACGTCGACGAACTCAAGAATCTGCGCGAGTTGGGACTGAAACTGCCGGGTCTCCGCCTCCGTCAGATCGAGGCGGGCGAGTCTGGCAACGTAAGCGACGTCGAGTTCCGGTGCGGCCATGGCGGCGCGCAGCGTGATTCACGTCAGGGCGCTCCACAACATGAAGATCACGAGGAGCAGGAAAAGCACGAGCGCCCAAGTCTGCTGCTTCATCGTGCGCTGCTCCACCTTCAGCTTCACGGCGCGGCGCGGGCCGGCCGAGCGCGGACTGGCGGCGGCGCGAGGCTGATCGAAAACGAAGCTGCCGCGTTCCGCCTCGGCCCGGGCCCGGCGATTTTCCGCGTCGCGTTCCGCCTGGAGCCGGCGCGTCTCCTCAAGCTTGCGCGGCGCCTCCGCCACCTGGCGCTGCATCGCTTCGATCTGCTCGCGCAGGGTTCTCTCCTGTTCCTGCAGCGCGCTCAGCGAGTCCGCCACCGCCACCCGCTTCTCCGGACTCGGAGACTCGACGCGGGGGGAAGGTTTCTTTTTCGACATGCTGATTACAGAACGGGGGTGGACCCCCGCAAAAAAGATTCACCTCGCGGTGTGGCAAGTTGAATTCGCACTCCCCGAAATATTGATTCTTTCTGCTTGCGTCCGGGCGCGAATTTTGGGGTGCCGCGACCAAACTGATTCGACCCTAATGCCCCGCCAGCGCGCGCCAGCAGAGAACGGCCAGAATGGCGAGCGCGACCAGCACGACCGGCAGCGTGAACGCGACTCCCGCCTTCAGCCAGTCGGCGAAGGACAGGCCACCCGCGAAGCCGCTGGGCGAAGACAACGCGGCGGACGCGGTGGTGGATTCGGGATCGTTCTCCTCGCAAAGCAGCTTCGCGCGGAGCGCGTCGTAGTCGCCGCGGGCGGCATCGAGCAAGCCCAGCGCCCGCGTGATCTCCCGCGCGGCGGTATCCGGGGCGCAGGACTTCACGTCCACCTGCCCGATCGCCTGCAGATGCGTCCGAAAGGTTCCGGCGGCGTGCTCGAGCTGCTCCACGCGGCGGCGGGCCGAGGTGGTCTGCGTCTCCATCACGACGAGGGCCCGGCTCAAACGTTCGGTCAGCTCTCCGCTGCCGACTTCGACCTCGGCCTGGCGGCGGGCCAGATCTTCGAGCTCACGCTTGCGCCGTTCGAGCACGTCCTGCTCGCGCTTGAGCGCGACGAGTTTTTCCTGGGTGCGCTGCACATCGTTCGCGAGCTGCTCGGGCGAGAGCACGGCGCTGTCGGAGATTTCATCAGAGTCGGCGGCAGCCTCGGTCGCGACGCGCGCTCCCTCTCCGAGGCTGACGTTCAGTTTGCTGGAGTAGCGGGACATGGCGGCAACGTAGCCGGAGCAATTCACTTGGAAAGGCCCCGTCTGCTTGATCTCTTCGTGAACTCCTTTGTCGTTCGTCGGTTACAGCTCTATTTGAGAGCAGCTCCGTTCTCACTCCTCGGACTTCGCAAAGATCTGCCGCGCAGCCAGAACCTTCCCAAGTGAATCGTTCCGGCTGAGCAAGAAATGCCGAACTCCGAAATGGGAATTCACGCGGATCTGTTCGTCCCCGCCCGCCGGGGATGCCCAAGGTGCAGCGCGCGCCAGCGGCCGCGGCCCTTCACCGCGTGAACTTTCAGCTTCGCGTTCCGGGCGGCCGCGAGGACCTCGTCGAGCTGATGCACGAGGAGACCGGAGAGCAGCAAGTCACCGTCCGGCGCGAGCGCGCGCGCCAGTTTCGGCATCTGACTGACCAGCAAATTCGAGAAAAGGTTTGCCGCGACGACATCCCACTGGCGCCGGGGTTCCCAACGCTGGACGTCCGCGACGGAGAAGGTCGCTCCGCTGACCGCATTCGTGCGGGCGTTTTCCCGCGCGGTGCGGATACACGGCGGATCATAGTCCAGGCCCTGGGCGGTCGCCGCTCCCAGCACGCGCGCCGCGAGCGCGAGCACGCCGCTGCCGGTGCCGAGATCGAGCATCGTCCAACGTGAACCGGCGCGAACGCGTGCGATCCCGTCGAGCAGGCGGAGACACATCGCGGTCGTGGAGTGTTCCCCGGAGCCGAACGCGAGGGCCGCCGGGATGCAGAGCACGTGTTTGCGAGGCTGCTGTGCGCGGACCTCCGCAAGCTTTTCGGCGAGCCCGGTAATGACGAGATGGCGCCCGAACGAGATCGGGCGCGACGCGGCGGCGACGCCCGCCGGGAGCCAGCGCTCGTTTTTCACCGGCAGCACGGAACCGCCGAAGCGACCGACTAAAGCCAGGGCTTCGCGCTCGCTCGCGCAGTAGAATTCAAAGCGCAAACCGGTGCTGCCGACTTTCTCGACGACGGCGAGGCGGGCGGGATCGAGTCCGCGCAAACGTTCCTCCCAAGCGTCCGCCCATTTCGCAGACGCGAGCTTGCGCCAGAGAAAGCGGGATTTGAAGAGGGCTGGCGAAGTTTCGATCCCGGCGCTTACACCCGGGAGACGCCCCGGGCGAATCCTTCTCCGGCCTCAAAGTCCCGTCGGACAAATCCGCAACTGGTGGAGGGAAAACGCGGAAGGAGTGGGATTTGAACCCACGGTGGGGATTAACCCACGTTCGATTTCGAGTCGAGTGCCTTAAACCACTCAGCCATCCTTCCTGACGCGGGACTAATGCCCGGCGAAGGCCCCCCGCGCAACGGCTTTTTGGGTGCGCCAACGGAGCCAGTCCCGAAATCCGATCACCCGCCACCCGCGCCGGCTCCGAAGCGCCGCGCGAGCGCGGCGGTATTTCGGGCGGCGAGGAAATGCTCGGCAACCCAGGCGTGCGCCGCGCGCCGCAAGGCGACCCGCAACGCGGCATCCCCGCGCAAACGCCCGACGGCATCGGCGAGCGCCGTCGCGTCCGACGGTTCGGCGATCAGTCCGGTCACGTCATGGGAAATTGCCTCGGCGGCCCCGCCGCCCGGACTGCTGATCACGCAGACGCCGCGCGACATCGCCTCGGGAACCACGTTCGGGAGGCCATCGCGATCGCCCTCGGCATCGACGATCCCCGTATGAAGAAAGACGTCGGCGCATCCGTAGCTCGCCTGCACTTCATCCTGGGACAGCGCCCCGGCCAGGTCGACGGTCACGCCGAGCTCTCCCGCTTCGCGCTCGAGGTCGGTCCGCAGCGGGCCTTCGCCGATGATCCGCAGCTCCGCCGGAACCCCTCGCCGACGGAGTTCCGCCACGAGCGCGAGCTGGTAACGCTGACCTTTTTTTTCGACGAGCCGCCCGACCGAAAGCAGACGGATGGGGCGCTCGTTCCAGCCATCATTCTGGTCGCGCAAAACCGGGAGCGCCGGCAGACCCCGACGGGCGAGCAAGATCTCGGCGGCGGCGCCGGGAAATCGCGTCCGGAGGGAGTCCACGTTCGCCGCGGTCGTGGTGTGGACGAAACGCGCGTGCCGCACCTTCAGCGGCAGGAGCGCGTCGCCACCGTGGCGATACAGATCGTAGGCGTGCGCGCCGAAGCTGAAGGGGCGGCCGCAGATCTGCGCGAGGGACATCGCCACCGTGGCTGGGGCCGTCGCCCAGGCGCCGTGGAACCACGACACGGGTGCGGTGCGAAATTCCCAGGCTTTGCCGAGGGCAAATATCCCGCCCCAGATGCACATGAACCAGCCCTCGGCCGAGCGGGGTCGGTGGCGCAGAACCGCCCGGATGCCACGCCCCACGAGCGCAGGACGCCGCAGCGTCTCGAGCGCGGCCGAGCCGAGCGTCCGGAGCAAGCCCGTCCGGATCACGCCCGGTCCGCCCGGCAGGGGAACGACGCGGTTCCCGAAATCCCAGACCGGATGTACCTCGACGTCGACCCCGTTCGCCATGACGCCACGCATCTCGCGGTCGATGAACGTCTGCGTGAGGAGCGGGTAGCGCATCACGAAGTACGCCACGCGCGGGCGCGTATAGTCGGCTCGCCCGGTCATTCCGCGGGAGCGCTGCGCACGAGAATGGGCGTGAAGCGGGCGGACGACGCGAGCGTTCCGAACGCGCCGCCGTGCTCCACCCCGAGGCGCGAAGCACAGAACGCCTCGCTGACGAAGGCGGGCGCATGCCGGACCAGCAACGACGCCTGGACCGCGAGGACGAGCCATTCCGTGATCCGGCGGGCGCGCCATTCCACGTGGACGTCTTCGCGCAGTTCGCGGCGGGCCCGCTCGAGCGTGGTCGCGATGCGCGGCTCGTGCGCCGCAGCCTCGTGGGTCTCGGCAAAGATCGCGTCGAGCGCCTCCGGCTCCCGCGCGAGGGCACGCAGAACGTCGAGGCACATCACGTTCCCGCTCCCTTCCCAAATGGAATTCACCGGCATCTCCCGGTAGAGCCGAGGGAGGCCGGAATCCTCGATGTAGCCGTTCCCGCCGAGCACCTCCATGGCCTCGGCCGCGAGAAATGGCCCTCGTTTGCAGATCCAGTATTTCGCGGCCGGCGTGAGGACGCGGCGGAGGAGCAGCTCGCGCCGCTCGCCGGCCTCATCGAACGTGCGGGCGAGCCGGAGCGCGAGGGCCGTGGCCGCTTCGCTCTCCAGCGCGATGTCCGCGAGCACATTCTGCATCAGGGGCTGTTCGATGAGCGGCCGCCCGAACGCGGAGCGATGCCGCGCGTGGTGCAGTGCTTCCGCCACGCAGGCCCGCATGATGCCGGCCGTCCCCGTGGCGCAGTCGAGCCGGGTGTGATTCACCATCTCGATGATGACCGGCACGCCGCGACCTTCCCCGCCCAGCAGCCAGCCATGCGCAGCCACCAGCTCGATCTCGCTGCTCGCATTCGAGCGATTGCCGAGTTTGTCCTTCAGCCGGATCAGCTCGAGGCCGTTGCGGCTGCCGTCCGGCAGGAATCGCGGAACGAAAAAGCAGCTCAGACCGCCGGCCGCCTGGGCGAGCACGAGGAAGGCATCGCTCATCGGCGCAGAGCAAAACCATTTGTGCCCGGTGAGCCGGTAGCAACCGGATCCAGCGGCGAGATCCGGCTCGGCCCGGGTGGTGTTGGCCCGGACATCGCTGCCGCCCTGCTTTTCCGTCATGCCCATGCCAAGGAGTGCGCCGGTCTTCCCCCCCACGGGCACGAACCGGGGATCGTATTCCCGCGAGAGAATGCGCGGCAGCCAGGTCTCGCGCAGAAACGCCAGTTCACCCGCGTGCTGCCGCAGAACGGGCACAGCGGCGAACGTCATCGTGACCGGACACTGCGCGCCATTCTCGACCTGGGCCGCCAGATGGAAGGCCGCGGCGCGGGCGACGTGCGCGCCCTCGCGGACTTCGCTCCAGGCCGACGCGTGCAATCCCGCGGCGACATAGCAGCGGAGCAGTTCGTGCCACGCCGGATGAAATTCGACTTCGTCCCGCCGCTGCCCGAAACGGTCGTGGGTGTGCAGCACGGGGACGTGCTCGTTCGCGAGCCGCCCGAGTTCGCGGATCGACTCGCGACCCAGCGACGCGCCTAGATCGAGAAGGCGCAGCGTCGCCCAATCGGCTCCTTCGCGGGCGACGGCCTCGCGCAGGATGGCGTCCTCACGGAATAGATTGCCGCCGCCCCGGGGCGGCGGCTGATTGGCGACCTCGGACGGTGCACTCATGATCGTGGTCGCACCGTCACTGCGACCGCGACGACAGACAAGGGCGGACTGGTTCCCGTGGGCGTTCGACCGCGTGTGGCGCGCCGCGGTAAAATGCCCGTCACGCTCCCGATTTCGCTTGCCACCGCTGCGCGAATCCGCGTGAATATGGACATCTCCACGATGACGTTCCTCACGGTTCCCTTCGTGCGCGGCCCCGGTTCCAACCGGTGATTTATGCCGCGCTTCCCGGTGTCCCCGCAAAAGCAGGACGAGCTCCTGCGCCGCATGGCAGCCCTCTCCGTCGTCGAACCGCAGCTGGCGGAGGACTATTTCCGCGCGTTGGGCGGGATGAATGGGGTCCATCTCCTCCACAAACCCAGCGGGATTCGCGTGCGCTGCGGCCGGGAGCCGAGTCAGGGCATGAACCGGTATTTCGCGCGACGCCTGCTCATGGAGGAACTCGAGGCGCGTCGGCAGGGTCAGACGAGACACGAAGCGAAGGCGGAAAAACTGCGGGAGGAAAAGCTGCGGCGGCGGCATCACCATCACGGCGGGAACGCCCCAGCGGCCAAACCCAGCCCGTGGAGCGGGAGTCGAATCCCTGGCGACGCGACCCCCACCTTCGCCGAGTACGTGGCCCGGATGGATGCCTATACGCTGCGCGCGCCGACCGGTTATTAATTCGAGCGGGAGGAGGCGGGAATTGTCGGCCCGGGCGCGTTGCCCATTGCCAATGGGGACGCGTTTTGGCATGCTCCGGCGGATGTCAGACAAAGAAGACGCGATCGCCGCCGACGGAATCGTCAAGGAAGTGCTGCCGGGAACCATGTTCCGGGTGGCGCTCCCCGGGGGGCAGATTGTTCTAGCGCACATTTCCGGGAAGATGAGGAAGCACTTCATCCGCATCGTTCCCGGAGACCGCGTCACCCTTGAGCTGTCACCTTACGACCTGTCGAAGGCGCGGATTACGTTTCGCGAGAAATGAAGACGTCCGGCGATCGAACAGCATCCGAAGCACAAACGTCACACCCATTGCCATGAGCACCGAAAACAACACACCCGAAGAATCCAACGCTGAAGCCCAAAGCCGCTTCGAAACCGGAAAGGCTCACGCCAAGCGCGCCGCCGAGGAGATCAAGGCCGCCGCGACGGCCAAAGCCCAAGAGATCCGGGAAACCGCCACCGCGAAGGTTCAGGAGTTTCGCGAGACAGCTCAGGCGAAGGCCGAGCAGTTCCGAAATGCCGCCCAAAGCCGCGCGTCTGAGTGGCGCGACTACGCGGGAGATTACTACTCGACCGCGCGCGATCAGGCCCGCACCTTTCAGGACGACAGCGAGGCCTACATCCGCGAAAACCCGATGCGCGCCGTTCTGACCGCGCTCGGCGTCGGCTTCGTGCTCGGAATCCTGTTTCGGCGCTGATGGCGTCGCCAGGATCGCGCGGGAGTGGCGAGCAACCGGGGCTGCTGCACAGCATCCGTCTGCTCATCGGGTCCTTCGTCGGGTACAGTTCCGCGCGCCTTGAGCTGCTGGGCCTCGAGTCGCGGGAAGCGGCGGCAAACTACGTCCGCGCGCTGCTGCTCGCCGTCATCGCTCTCCTCGGAATTGTCTTCGGATACCTCTTTCTGGTGCTGAGCCTCGCCTTCCTCGTGCAGGCGTGGACCGGATGGAACTGGGTCTCTGTGACAACGGTATTTGGCATCACGCATCTTCTCGGAACCGTGGTCTGTGCGCTCGGCATCAAACGTCGCGTCTCCCAGCCGGCGTTGACAGAGACCCTCGCCGAGTTTCGCAAGGATCAGGACTGGCTGAGCCGCGAACTGCCCGCCCCAACATCCCCCCGCCAGCCATGAACGACCTGGATCGCAAGAGACAGCTCCTGATCGAGCTCGCCCGGGCCCGTGCGGCCATGACTCGCCAAGGCGCGGGTGTTCGCGCGGGACTCGACGTCTCGGGACGCCTGAAGGAGTCGGTGCGCTCGAATCCGGTCCCGTGGGTCGTCGGCGGCGTGGTCGTCGCGGGAGCCTTCGTGCTCCTCGTTGGCTCTAGGCGCCAGGCGACCCCAGCGCCGGCGAATGTGTGGCGCGATCTCTCGGCGAAGTACGGTCCGCCCCGGGAGGAAGTCCTGCCGACCGCCGCGAAGACCGGTGTGGCTTTGGCCGCGATCACCGCGGCCGTTCGCTGGCTGCTGCCGATTTTTCGACCCCTCCTCGTGACGTGGATCTCGCAGCGAGTCTCGGCGCACGTGAGCCGGGGCGATCCGCCGCCGCGCCCTCGGTAGCGCTCAGCGGAGCGGATCGGCAGATAGACCGACCGGTCACGCGCGGAAAAGGACGGCTTCGCGGTTGAACATGCGCGTGACGAGGCCGCAGGCGATCGCCGCATAGACGCAGGTGGACGCGAAGATGATCGCGAGCAGTGACCACGAGTATTGCCCGCTGAAAATTTCCTTGCTCGCGAGACTCACGTTGAGGATCGGCACCAGTGCCAGCTTCCAAGTCAGATCCACGCCCGGCAGCAACGCCGCCACGGCGGGGAGAATCACCAGAATCACCATTGGCCCGGCGTAGCTCTGCGCCTCCTTGAAGCTGCGCGCGAAGGTCCCGACCGCGAGCAGGACCGCGGTAAACAGGATGGCGACGGGAAGGAGCAACGCGAAGACCGCGACGACTGACTCCGGCGCGATTCGCAGGTTACCGAGGTCGACCCGTCCCTTCATCGCGAACCCCAGGGCCCCCTTGCTCAAAAGATAGAAGAAGGTCATAGACAGCACGGAACAAAGCGCCGTGGAGAGGGAGATGGTCAGAACGACCAAAAACTTTCCCGCGACGAGCTGCCCGCGTCGGACGGGCGAAGACAGGATGGTCTCCATCGTCCCGCGTTCCTTTTCGCCCGCGGTGAGATCGAGCGCAGGATACATCGCCCCCGTGAAGCACAGCAGGATGATGATGTACGGGAGGATTCCACCGATGACGCTGCCGGCCACCTTCTCGGGCGGGGCGACGTTCTCCCTTCGGGTTGTGATCGGCCGCGCGAAGTCGGGGGGAAGGCCGCGGGCCGAGATCCGATTCGCGAGCGTCCGATCCCGGTAATCGCGAAAAAAGCGCTCGGCGGCATCAGCCGCAAATCCGGAGCGGATCTCACCCTCATAATGAAAGATCTTCACGAGAGCGACGCTGTTCTCGGCCGCGAGCTGGTCGTCAAAATCGTCCGGCACTTCGACCGCCGCGCGGAGCCGCTTGTCAGAAATCCGCGTCGCGTAGTCCGCCGCACCGGGCACGATCTTCATCCGCTTTTCCGCCTCTAACGCGGCCCGGATTTTCGGTGATTTCGCGGCCCCCAGCAGCATCACTTCCGGGACCTGCGAAAGCGCGTTGTTCACGAGCCGGGCGGACATCCCGCCAAAGCCCAGCATCATCATCGGCATCACCACCATGGGGATGACGATCATCGAAATGATCGTGCGGCGATCGCGCAGGAGGTCGATCAACTCCTTTGAATAGACGGCCAGAATCGGATTCATGAGGCAAGGAGGCGGTGCGATTCCACGATGGCAACGAAGGCATCTTCAAGATCGCCAGCCGGCGCGTGGGTGGCCCGGAGCGTTTTCGGCGTTCCCTCCGCCAGGAGCCGGCCGGCGTGAATCACGCCGAGCCGATCGCAAAGCTTCTCGGCTTCGCTCATGATGTGGGTGGAGTAGATCACGGCTTTCCCGCGACTCCGGCACTCGCGGACAAATTCCACGATCGTTCGCGCCGCCATCACATCGAGTCCCAGAGTCGGCTCGTCAAAAATCATCACCGGTGGGTCATGGATGAGGGTGCGGGCGATCGAGACCTTTTGCTTCTGCCCGGTCGAAAGTTTGTCGCAACGCCGATCGCGAAACTCATTCATCTCGAGTCGGCGGAAAATTTCGGCGGCCCCACTCTCAATCGCGGCATCCGCAAGGCCGTGCAGACGGCCAAAATAGCGCACCATCTCAAAGGCGGTGAGCCGGCCGTAAAGCGCGGTCGCGGTCGAGAGAAACCCCAGGGCCGCGCGCGCCCTTTCCGGTTCACGGGCAACATCAGCCCCGGCGATCGACGCACTGCCCGCCGTCGGACGAAGCATCGTCGCGAGCATGCGCATGGTGGTCGTCTTCCCGGCCCCATTCGCCCCAAGCAGCCCGTAGACTTCCCCCGCTTCGACGCGAAAGCTCACGCCTTCCACCGCGACCACGCTCTTCAATCCATCCCCGAAGATCTTCGTCAGCCCATGCGCCTCAATCATCTCACCATCTTGACGCGTCGATCCTCCTCTTCGCAATGGTCATTAATTGCGGACTCGCTGTCCCCCATTCGGACGCGCTCCCGGCTCGACAACGACGCGTTCCCTCGCAAACCTGCTCCGATTCCGCCCACCGGCATCCCACCACCTCCCAACCCTGCTCACCATGAACAAGTATCTCGTTGAATTCATCGGAACGTTCTTCCTCGTCTCGACCATTGGGCTGACCGTCATCCCCGGCTCCGCCGGGGTGATCCCTCCCCTCGCGATCGGCTTCGCCCTCGCGGTCATGGTTTACGCCGGGGGGCATATTTCGGGCGGCCACTACAATCCGGCCGTCACGCTCGCCGTGACGCTTCGGGGGAAGTGCACGGTGGGCGATGCGCTCCCCTACATCGTCTTCCAGGTCCTCGGGGCCGCCGCCGCGGCGGGTGCCGTCAAGTTTCTCGTGGGCTGGCCGTCGGCGGCGCCGAAGGAACTGATGGTTGGTCCGGCGCTCCTGGCGGAATTCATGTTCACGTTCGCGCTCTGCTGGGTGGTCCTCAACGCGGCCACATCGAAGGATACCGAGGGGAACTCGTTTTATGGACTCGCCATCGGCGGCACCGTGATGGTCGGTGCATTTTCGGTTGGGGGGATCTCGGGTGGCGCGTTCAACCCCGCGGTGGCGATTGGCGCACTGATCATGGGCTTGATCCCGTCCGCCCAGGTGTGGATTCACCTCGTCGCCGATTTCGCCGGCGGCTTTGTCGCTGCGATGGCGTTCAAGGCGTTGAGTTCCAACGACAAGTAGGTTCACCAACCCTCTTCCTTCGGTCCGGACAGCCGGCGCCCGCGGGTGCCGCTGTTTTGTTCCACGTTGCCGGAGGATGGCTCGCATCGGCTCGTGATTCACTGCCCAATCCGCCGGGACATTCGACCGTTTCGTCGAATCCCCCCGCCGCGGGTGCAGTCGTCGCAGAAGTTCACGCGACCGCTGCGAAGGACAATGTTGTCCGGCTCCTTGTCAGGAGCGCCTAATCGAATCTCGAATGTATTTTCTGGGTTTCATTCGAGCCGCGTTGGGGACCGACTCGAGATCACGCTGCTCGTCGGGAACACACCAACTGACGGTCCCGAGGACGAATTCGAAATCGCCTTCGATGTCCGAGCGACTGGGACATCGGTTTGGGTCAATTTGGCGCCGGACGAATTGACGGGCGAGGCGGCGACGGCGCCAGCGTTTTCGCAGCGTTCGAGGATCACGGAGCAAGGAGTGCGCGATGCTTCGGGTCATCTGGGCTGACTCCCCGTCTCGCCAAAGACGGGCGGAGCGTGCCATTTTCGAGCCTCGAGCATGCGCGTGCATTTGCGCCGCAGTGGATCCAACCAAGTCGTGGGCAGGAAGCTTCCGCTCGGGTGCGGCCATCCAAACGCCTCAAGCCGGCCTTGCTCTAGGCGGTCAATCGGTCCGAATCCAAACACCTTCCGAGCGGCGCGAGAGAACGGCCGGAACTGGTCATCTCCGGAACCGGCGGGTCAGGTCATTCCAAAGACACCGCTCGGGTTGTGGCGCCAGGAAGAGATCGAAAAAAATCAGTAGCCACTCGAAGTTCAGACCTACGGGAAGACGGCCCAGACTTCCACGAGACGATTATTCCCACCGTCTTTGTTGAGGACGTCTGCTCCACCCATGCCAACTGCGTACATCACATTCGTCACGTTCGCCTTGTCGCGCATGGTGGCGAGCACGCTCTCAGCGCGCTCGATCGAGACCTTCTCGTTGGCTTTCGCGTCGCCTTTCTTGTCGGCATAGCCGAGGATGACGAAGACGAGGGTCGGGTCCTCCGTCAGTTTCTTGATGCTCGGCGAATTGATCGCGTTCGTGAGGATCTGGGCCTCCTTCGGATCGAGCGTCTTTTTCGTCTCGCTGAACGGGATGATCAAAACGGCTCCCATGCCGCGGGCGCGATCAACGGAGGAGTACAGTTTATTTTTCTGCTCGGGGGAAAGATTCGGCATCCGGTCGATGCGGTCGATCACGTCCTGCCGCGCCTTCGCGTTCGCCGCGTCTGCCAGGTCGGTGTTCGGCTTATCAACCGCGCGCGGGGCCTCAGACGAAGAAGACGTCGGGGAATCGGGGATGGGGGTCGCCCCGGTATTCGGTCCGGGAGTCGGGCCCGTCGTAATCTTGCTGGGCGTCGGAACAGGTTTGAGGAAGTTCTCGTAAATATACCAGCCAGCCACCCCGAGGAGAACGAGCGTGATAAGGAGGGGAAGTAGCTTGAGGCGGCGACGGCTCATTTCAGTGATTCAAAAGTTATTGGCATCCCGGGCTTCGGAACCCGCGGGAGCACGGGCAGGCTGCCGCCGGGAGAAAGCAGCGATCTCGATCTTGGATGGGACCGACGGTTGTCCGGGCCGGGAATACGATGACAGGGGATTGCCGGGTTTCAACTGAAGCGGGCCGCCCAGCGGGTGCCGGACGGCCCGTGACTACCCGGCAATTTGAGGAGTGACTCAGTTATCGTTGCCGATCGCCTGCGTCGGGCACACTTCCAAGGACTCTTGGGCGGCCTTTTCCTCGTCAGGCGTGGAAGGCTGCTTGACGAAGAACACCTTGGTTTCGTCAGCGTTGTACTTCAGCAGCGCGGTTGCGGTATTGGGTCCGGCGACGTCAATGCAGGTGTGGCAAGGAGTGCAGGTGTCATCGACGTACCATTTACCAGGGGCGTTGTCGGCGAGTCGGAGGCTTTTGTCTGCCATAGGATTAGTTGGGTTTGGTTTGGGTGATTGCTGCGTGTGATCTCTCAGTTACAGCAAAGTTTATGGATCGGAAGCAAGCACGGGCTGCGGATTTTTTCGGCCCCAGGCAGCCCTGATTATTTCTTCGGCGGCGGAAGAACGGTTGGCGCAGGAATCGCCGGGGCAGAATCGGCGGGGGGCTTTTCCCCCGGTTTCGCCTTCAGCTGAAGCAGTCGGTCAACGGCACCGCCCTGAATCATGCCGCCACCTTCCGCGGCCGGGATCGGCGTGGGCGTGATCTGCGGGGCAGCCGGAGCGAGCGTCGCGGCCGGTTTCGGGGTCGCACCTGGGACTGGGTCATCCGGCCGGGTGGGATCGAGCATCTTCAACATGCGATTCACTGAATCGGGCTGCAGGAACTCGTTCTTCGGCTGCGCTGGCACTGCCGGTGACCCGGGCGTTCCCGGCGGGGCATTGGGATCCACCGGACGCGAGAGATCGACGAAGTCGCGCGGGGTGGGCAGCGCTCCACCGGAGATCGTGACGAGATCTCCGACGGCCGCGGCGCTCCCTGGCTTGAGCGTTTTCACGTCCTCCACCCGATAGAAGGAACCCGTCCGCAGGGCACTTTGATTCGGGGTGAAGACGTCGTTGTGGTGCCGGAGGAAGATCTGGGCTTCCTTCACTCCCAAAGGCCGCGAGCCGCGTCGCCCGAAGACGATGGTCTGGCCACCGGTTTCGTCGATCACACGGTCGCGATCGACCCCGCGGGACACCGCGAGCGCCTCGCCGTGATGGACGTGGAACGTGGCGATGTGGCGCGGGCTGGGAGGCGGCGTGAAGCCCATGTGGCCCGGCACCGTGTCCGGAGTCATCATGGACAGGACGTGCATCCCGTTATGCCCGTCGGCGACGATCGCGTAGATCGACGACGCCACGGTTCCCAGCTGCACTGAGCGCGTGTCGTTGAGTTTGCCTCCCGCGTTGTATTTCATGTACAACCGCGGGCTCTGCGGGCGCTCGATGTCAATGATCGCCAGTCCTTCGTGTCCGTTCGCGACATAGGCGAAAGAACGGCCGACGTAAAGCCTCTGGGCGTCATGGAGTTTCACGGTGGCCCGCGGGATGGGGACAGGGTGATTCAGGTTCGAGACATCGAAGACCTTGAACCCCTCCTCGTCCGTGACGAAGGCGTATTGGAACTGCACGGAAACTGCGCGCGGGTTCTTCAAGTGAGGCCCGTGGTAGCCGCCGACCATTCGCGGATGCAACGGATCGGCCACGTCCACAACGGTCAGGCCTTGGGGGCTCGTGATGAAGAGCTTCTCACCGGCCGGCCAGACAAACGTTGCCCCGTTCAGGACCCCATTTGGATTGTACGTCGCGTCCTTGTAGAGGAAGTTGTTGTCTGGATTTCCGTCAAAGAGCGTGAGGACGTTGATCACGACCAGCCCTTCGACCGTATCCGTGCCGTACACGTAGCTGTAGAACGGGTGAATCGGTCGCTCTTCGTTAACGGCCTTGCCGTTGAGGACGACCGGTTGCCGGCCTGGATCCATGGCAACGGTGCTCGGGAGGGCAAGGCTCGTGGCGATGCCAGCGGTCTTGACCTTCATATTCTGGCCGATCGGGGAAACTGGGCTGCTGACGATGCGTTCGGAGAAGCCCTTGTTATCGATGTTTGCGACGTCAAAGACCTCGAACCCGCCAGCGCCATTGGCCGTGTAGAGAAACTCATTCCGGACCGTAAGGTCGCGGATATCGACCCCATGATGCTCGTAGGCCTCCTTATATTCCCGGTGATTCTTCTCCACGAAGTTCCGGAAGTTGTCGGGGTACGCGATCTCGTGGAATCGGCTGCCGTAGGGAGCCTGGGGCTCCTCCCGCTCCGTCCACGGAATCCCCCACACGCCGCCGTGCCCGGCTCCGAGCCAGAGATAGCGCGACAGGAAGTTCACCGTGCCAGTGCCGTAGCCGAGGAGCGAGGCCATCCACGCGTTATTGCTCCCGTCCTTCGCCATGTGGCAGTCCGTGCAGCCTTTCGTGGAGTTCACGCTGCTGGTCGTGTGGGGGAAATGGGGATTGAAGGCCTGTCCGCTGTATCCCTCCCACGAAATGGTTTGCTGCTGCGAGTAGACCCACTCCCGGGAGGCGTTCTGAGAGCCGACGATAACCTGGCTCGAAGCGCGCAGGATCGCGAGCTTGTGCTTTTTCACGGTGCCGTCGATGCCCAGCATAAACACGTCGTCTCGAACGGTTTGCGGATTGTAACTGACGAAGTTCCGGCTCGTGGTACCCTCAAACTTGTTTTGCGGCGATTTGACGTTGGCGCGCATGGGGAGATGGCAGCCGAAGCAGCTTGTCACCCACGACGAGTGGCACACCTGACATTCAATCTTCTCGTGGTTGTGCGCGATCTTTTGAATCCGCTCTTGCGGATCGGCCGGGATATTTCCCCAAGTGGCGCCATCGCGGTAGATCGTCTTTGAATAGCGCGATTTCGGGTTGTAATGCGGCCGAATGGGCCCGAAACGCGCGTTGTTGTCGTAGGCGTCGGTAAACGTCGGATCAAGTGAATCGATGGTTTGTGGGATTTCCCAGCGCATGTTCGGGTCCATCGAAGAGTACTGATAGAGAATCTGACGGACGATCCCTTTCGAATCGAGTCGCTCCTCCCACTTGAAGCGCGGCCCCCACGACGTGACGGATTTGTTCAAATCGATCGGTCCGCCCGCCATCGCGGTCCCCGTGTTTGAGGCCACCAGCGTCGGACGCTTGTCGACGGTGCCATGACAGTCGATGCACGCGATGCTGGTCGCATTCCGCGCCTCAACGTAAAGCGCTCCATCACCGTGCACGTCCTGAAGGAAGTGACAATCCGCACACTGCATGCCGTTTGCCAGGTGGATGTCTTTCAGGTGAACGGCCTTCTGCCATTTTTTTGGATCGTCATGCCGGATCGCGTCGTTGTTTGCGTCAAGCAGGGTGCCCTTCTTGTCCTTCTTAAAAATCGCCCGGAAGACCCAGCCATGACTGTGGTAATCGGCGAACTGCGTCTGCTTCAGCTTCGGATTCATTTCCGAGACTTTTTCGAGGAACGTCAGGTCGCCCCAAAGGCCGCGGGCAGCGGAAAGTTCCGGATTTTCCCGGACGGCCGCAGCGAGATCTTCGTCGGTCGGATTCTTTTGTTTTTTTGGATACATGAACTCGGCATCGAGCTCCTGATCCCACCAGATGTATCCGAGGTACGGGTTCACGAAGAGATTTCCCTGATGCATGTGGCAGCTCATGCACTGCGAACTCGGAATCGTGCGGGTAAACTGATGGGAAATCGGATGTCCCCTCTCGTTCTTTGCGATCGTCGGATCGCCGGTGAACGAAAGTCCCTGATGGCCGAACTTCGCGTACCAGCCGCTGTTCGTGGGCGAGCGATCGTTGGCGTAGATCGTATGACAGGCCGTGCAACCGGACTGCCGATAGTCGCCCGGGTGATCGTTCGTTCCCATGAAGGGGAGGAGCGGATCGTTCAGGCGGGTCTTCTGGGCACCGAGGGCCGTGGGATCCGTGCGCAGGAGCGTGCCAAACCCGCGGTCGGAGAGGGCGCGCTCTGGTTTCCCGGGCGCCGCATGCGGCTCGGGGCTTCCGATTTCGGGCGGCTTCACCCCGCCCTTTTCAAATACCCGATAGATATTACCCGGCTGCGTGATGTTGTAGCGGGGGAGCGGGATGAGAAACGCGACCACGCCCTTCGTGCGCGTCATTTCATCGGTCACCTTGAACGGACTGGTCAGCTTCAGCGGAGCGCCGTCGCGCCCGTAAGACTGCCCGAAGATGTAGGTCTTGAGCGGGAAACCACCGTTGTTATACAGCGCGGCACCCCAAAGGTGCGCCCCGTGAGTCATCAAGTTGTTCGCCACGTGCTTCAGGCTGTCCATGTGGCAGAGACCGCAGGCCAGCTCCGCCACGCGCAGGTCACCCGGGTTGATGAATCGGATCCACTCGGGATTCTCGTGGTTGTAAATCTGGACAATGTTGGGCGGATTCGCCGAGGTCTTCCAGAACTCCGGGAAAGTGGGCTTGACGTGCGCCTCCTCAATCGTCCTGGCCTTCGCATTTCCGCCGTGGCAATCGGTGCAGCCAAGCACCACGAACGGCGATTTGTGCATCGGCTCGACGCCCTGATGGCAGCTGAGACAGCCCGAACTCTTCGCGTTTGCCTCCGCCTGCGTCTGATCAATCCAATTGCGGGCAGGAAGTCCCTTCCGCCCGCCTCTGGCCATGCCGTCTCCAACCGAGGTTACGGGCCCGAGGCCGTTGCCGGACCGATCACCGGTCTCGAGCTTGACCGTAGTCGGAATGGTCGGAATAGGAGGGGCGTCAGCACCAGGTTGTGCGGAAATAACCGGGGCAACCGGGCGCGGGGCTTCACCCCCGACCTTGGGCGTTTCCGCCGGCCTAGTCCCTTCCGGGCCTACCGTGACGGGTGCCGGGATATCGACGAGCGGTTTCCTGGTTCCAGATTCCTGCGAGAGCGAGGTAAGCACCCACGCGCCGCCGGCCAGAAGTGCCACCAGCGCCACCAAGGCGAGGCGGAGCCAGCGCGGGGACAGTGGGTTGAAGATCGGCATGGCAGATTAGTAGGTGAGCGTGATGGCGAACAGACCGCTGTACAGGAAGCGGTCCACTTTTCCGCCCGGCACGGCTGAGTAGCCCGGAACGGGCCGGGTAAGCTGCCGATTGATATCCCGATACCCCGCCCCGGGGATGAACGCCCCGAAACCGGCGGAAATTACGATGTTCTGCGTCAGAGTCGGCCGGTAAAAGAAGCCGAAGGAGAAGTCGTAGCCAAAATCACGGTCAACCTTCGGCACGAAAAGCACTGTTTTCAGCGCATCCGGCGAAACGAAGCGGATCCAGTTCGCGTTGAATACCGCCTTGAGGCGTGGGGTGATATCCGCATCGAGGCCCAGTCCGGCGATCAGGGTGCCCGGGTTCACGAAGCTCGATTGCCCTTCGAACTTGGAGGTCCGGAAGCTGTTGAAGATGCTGTTCGGCGTCTTCGTCAGCGTGCCTGTGTTCCCGAGGCTGATCCCCTGACGGGCATAATAGCTGAACGGATTTCCGATGAAGCCAGGCGAATCGATGATTGAATCGAATCCGGTGGCCCGGCGATCGGTCGCTTTATTGTCTCCCGACGCGTAAAGGAAGGAGAACTTCGGCCGCAGCCAGTCCTTGTCGTAGGACAACTCGAGCGCGAACATCTGAGCGTTGATTTCGACCGGCTTACCGGCGAGCCCGTTAAAGTTATCGCGGCCAACCACCCAATAAAAAGCGTGCGTGATGTTCACCCAGCCAATGTGGCCGTCGCCCGTCCAGCCGAAGTAAAAGGCATCCAGTGAGTGATTCTTCACGCTGCCGATGGGGGTCGGACGGGTGATGTTTCCGAGACGGTCATAATGCCGTTGCCCGTGGTCGTTGTTGACGTGGATGCTCCACTGCGCGGTGTAGCCTTCCCAAATGAAGTCCTGACGATACGCGTTCACGATGAACACCTCCTGATTCCGCGAGTTGAACGTGTTCAGATTTGAGAAGGTGTCCTTCTCCCGCATGGAGAACGCGGCGAAGTTGTATTGCCAGCGATTGCTGTCGAGATTTCCGAAAACCCGCAGCCCAAGGTTGGTATCATTGAAGATGAAACCACGGAAGTCCGAGTTGAAGGGCTGCGCTCCGAGCTTCAGGGAGATAAAATCATAGGCCAAGCTGAGGTCGCGGATGTGATACTCGATGAACGCTTCCTGCAGGTTCACCGAATTCCGGAAACGGCGGGTGTATCCGGTCCCGGCAAGATCCTGCGGCGCCGGAATGAAAAACTGGCCAAAGTTGAGTCCGATATCGCCCGGATTATTGATCGTGCCCGGAGTGACGGGACCCGGGACGACGAAATTCCCGGAATTCGAACCGCGGGGATCCGGCTTAACGAGGTTTTCCTTCAGTTCGGTGTAGTTGACGTTGAAGACGGGCGTGATGCGGATCGCCCATTCCACCGGCTTGAACTGGGTCTCGCCCTTGAACAGTTCGATCGTGAACGAGAGATTGTTTGAAATCGTATATCCGTCGCCCCGTCCGAAGAACTCGTAGTTCCCCGGCCGAGCATAGCTCACGCCCGAAGGCAGGGGAACCCGGCGCGCCTCGATCTCAAACTGATCGACGATCGTCAGATTCAGAAAGATCTCCTCACCGATGATGGGGAAGTCGCCCTTGAGCAGGCTGGGCTTGTAGGGATCAAAGGTCGAGTAGATCCGATAGCCGTAGGTCGATTCGAGCGCGGGGTTCTTGTAGCGCTTGAACGGCATGTTTCCGAGACCGGAGCCGGGCAACCTCCAGCGGTCGACCATCGGGGTGAACCCCGGCAAAAGGCCGATGCCGTTGTTCGAGAGATCGTACTCGGGTGGCTCGAACTTTCGGTCGAGCTGCTGATCGGGGATCATTTTCACCGCCCGGCGCGGGAGGGTCAGAGTCCGGGGGGGAAGATCTTCCGTAAACTCCGGCGCCCTCACGGGCACGACCGGTTCAAAAAGCGTCGGAAGCGGATTCGCGATCGGCGGGCTGTTCGACTGCAGCGGGTTCTGCTGCCCGCCCGGATCCGGATTGAATTGAGCAGGGGAACGGGGGGGGACACCATCCGGCTCGGGGAGGCGTTCTTTTTCCGCTGCCAGGACGGCGCCCGCCGTCGCGGTCAGGCCCGCCAGAAACAGCGTCGCCGCACGGGACAATCGCGCAGGCGTTCGGGAGGTTGCTTGGTGGCCGCTGGTCATCGCTCCCTTCAGCGATATTTTTTTCCGGAGCGTCTTGGCAAGAGTTTTCGCGTTTTCGATGAAAAATCCCGCGATCTTATTTTCTTGCCGTCGCGCCAAAATGCTCCCAAGCGATGCGCGAAACCCGCCGCAAGAGCATATAACCGGCGTTGTCCGGCTCCCATCGCACGTCGGCTTGTTCCTTCGTGATGAGGCACAAAACGTAGTCGCCCCCCGGCGCGTGGACGAGCAACACCTCGGACTTCGAGCGGTCCACCGCGCCTTGTTTCGACATCACGGCAACCCGGGCCGGAATCGCGGAGAGCCCCTCGCCGTCGAACTGCGAGCGAGAGAGCAGCCGGGCCATTTTTTCGTCCGTGACTGGATCCAGTAGCCTTCGCTCTGCGATGCGCACGAGGAGCTCAGCCATTTCACGCGGAGTCGTCATTCCCCAACCGAACACCTCCTTCTCCTTCTCCCGCCCGGCCGTGCGCGAATTGACGCGAGTGACGCCAAAGCCTTTCGCATCGAGCAAGGAATTCACCGCCGCACCGCCACCCGCAATATCCTGCAACCACAGCGAGGCGTGGTTGTCGCTGAAGCCGAGCATCAGGGCCGCAAGATGTTGCAGCTCGACCATTTCGCCCGGCTTCATTTTCGCGATGAAATCCTCGCCGCCCGCGGTCGGATAATTGATCTGCGCAGGATCATAGCGAAGCTCGTCCGTCCAGCGCACCTCGCCGGCGGCGACGCGCGCCGCGACGGCGATCAACAACGGGACTTTGATCAGGCTCGCGGTGGGGAACGATTCGTCGGCGCGAATCGCGGCTTCCCGCCCGCTCGCGAGATGCCGCGCGTAAATCCCCACCCCGCCTTCGAACCCATTTACCGCCTGCTCGAGCGCGTGCTGCAGGACGGGGTCTTCGGTCGCGCGGGAAGGGAGGAGCGATATCATCATCAGGGCGCACATGCAGGGGAGGACGCATTTCATCGCCCGATCATTCACCCGCGGGCGGCTGATGCCAACGGCGGAACCGAGGACGCGGCCCGGGCAGGTCGCAGTCCCTTTGCGCCAGCCAACGCCCTCGCTAATCTTTTTGGTTCATGCCGAACGCTCACTATCGCCTTACGACCCTTCCGAATGGCGTTCGGATCGCGACCGCGGAAATGCCTCACATGGAGAGTGCGAGTGTCGGCATCTGGGCCGGCACGGGAGGCCGGCACGAACCCGAGCGGATCAACGGCGCGGCGCATTTCCTCGAGCACCTCCTCTTCAAGGGCACCGCACGGCGAAGCGCCTCGGCGATCACCCGCGAAATCGAAGGGGTGGGCGGTGACCTCAACGCGTTTACGAGCGAGGATCACACCTGCTACTACGCGAAGGTCGAGGCCCGCCGCATGCCGCGCGTGGCGGATGTGTTGTCCGACATGTACCGGCATTCGACGCTGCCCGCTGAGGAGGTGGAACGCGAAAGGGACGTGATCCGCGAAGAAATCCTCATGGGGCGGGACACCCCATCGCAAGTCGTTGAGGAGCTGCTCGCCGCAACCTTCTGGCCGGGGCATCCCCTGGGCCGACCTCTCACGGGAACCGCGGCGAGTATTTCCCGCATCGATCGAACGGTCCTCGTCGATTTCTGGCGGCGCGCGTACTGCGCCAGGAATACGGTTTTCGCCGTCGCTGGTGCGGTCGAGCATGATGCCGTCCTGCGGGAAGCAAGCCCGTTGCTGGAGACCCTGAACGGCGGACGGCCTCCGACCTCCGTTCAGGTTCCGCGACCCCGCTCACGCCGCTCGCTCCGTGTCGCCTTCGACCTCCGCGACGACGAGCAGGTGCAGCTCGCCCTTGGCTTTCCCGGACCAGGTCGGGGCGAGCCCGGCCGCTTCGCGGCGCGAGTCCTGAGTGCGATCCTCGGCGAGAACATGAGTTCGCGGTTGTTCCAGCTCCTCCGAGAGCGCCATGGGCTCTGCTACTCGGTCTCGTCCCAAGTCGACGCGCTGCACGAAACGGCGCTTTTCTCGATCTACCTCGGGCTGGAGATGGGAAAGGTCGAGCGCTCCGTGCGCCTGATCGGGCGCGAGCTGCGGCGACTCGCCAACCACGCGCCTTCGCGCGCTGAACTCGGCCGGGCGAAAGAATATCTCGTCGCGCAACATCGCATCGGTATGGAGGGAACCACCAGCCAGATGATGTGGTTGGGTGAATGCCTCCTCGGCTTTGGTCGTGTCGTCGACCCCGCCGCCGCCCGCGAGGCCCTCGCGGCCGTGACGGCAGCGGAAGTTCAGGCGATGGCGCGGAGTTGTTTCTTCGGCGCGGGTGCGACCGTCCTGACTGCGGTGGGACCGGTCGAGCAAACCGAAGCCGCCCTCGGGAAGGCCTTTCGAAACGCGGCCAGCTGAGTGTGGCGGGTCAACCGCCCTGCACTGGAGGCATGATCGAGACGGTGTCCCCGTCACGGAGCGGATGCGCCCGATTGACGTAGTCCACTCCAACGGCCAAGAGCAGATGGGCATGCCACGCCCCGAGTCCCGCATGCCGCAAATAGCATCGTTGGACCAGATCACCCACCGTCGCGCCCGGCTCCAAATCCCACGCCTCCTCGTCGATCTGCGTGAGATCGCGCAGGCGGGAATAGTACTCGACTAGAATCTTCATGGGGCTTCCGCCAGCGCCTCGGCCGCGGCTGCTTCAAAACCCGCCTTGATGACGTCGGGGTGCAGAACGCCGATGCACGGAAGGTTGCGGTACTTTTCCTGGAAATCGAGACCGTAGCCAACGACGAACTCGTCACCGATATCGAAGCCGACGTAGTGGGCTTCCACATCCGCCGCGCGCTTTTTCAGCTTCCGCAACAGCACACACGTTTTGATGCTGCGGGTGCCCTCGCCTTCCAGTTTGTGCCGGATGGCATCGAGCGTGAGCCCGCTATCAAGGATATCGTCGAGCACGAGGACATGCCGTCCGCGCACGTCCGGCAGGGTCAGCTGATCGAATGTGACCCGGCCCGTCGACTCCGTGCCGCCGTGGTAGCTCGCCACGCTGATGCAGTCGACCCGGAGCGGAAGCGGGATCCGGCGGAGGAGATCCCCCATGAACATGAAGCTGCCGTTCAGGACGGCGACGACGGTCAGCTCAAGATCTTGATAATCGCGCGTAATTCGCGCCGCGATCTCGTCCAACCGGACAAGGATGGTGGACTCGTGGTAGAGGACGCGCTCGAGATCGCGAAGCATGATGCGGTCGCCCATACGCGCGGACGCGAGATGGCACAAGCCGCGCCGGGATTTCGTTCGGCGGACGCATGTGTCAGTCGCGCGGCCGCGTCCGCAGGCGTTCGTGCAGGATGGTGGACGCCTCTGGACGGACCTGCACGACAACTTCGGCGCGATGACCCCCGGGGGTCGATGCCGCGACCAGCCGGGGACGTGCCGTCGCGTCCTCGATCCGAACGAATCGCACTTCCGAGCTTAGAAGCTGACGATGCGTTACCGCCAGGATGGCGACTGAATCGAACATGGGACCGCCGTCGACCAGGAAGAGCCAGCGCCAAAGGCGAAGCCACGAGCGGGAGTGCTCCGCGAGCCAGGCGCCCGCGGAACCGGCCTGCGCGAGCGCATCGAGATCGCGCGGCGTCATGGTGCAACTGAGCGTTGCCGTCATCGGAACGAATCGCAGGGTCAGGCCGGAGTGCGCGAGGATCTCTGCCATCGCCGGGACATCCTTTTCGAAATTGGCGTCGTGAAAGGGATACGGATTCCAGCGCCCGACGCGGAAGCGTTCGCCGGGAGCCCGGCTGGCCAGGATCACGACGGCCGTGAGCCGCGAGGCGAGGTTCGGCTGCCGTTGCAGAAGGGTGGCCAAGTTGGTAAGCGGGCCGAGCGCGACGTAAACCAGCGGACGCTCCCGTAACGCTGCGATCAGCGCGCGAGTCGCGTCGGTCTCAGTCCCGAGTTCCCCCGCGGAAGCCGCGCCGGCGTGCACCATCGCTGCATTGACGCCCGAGCCAGTCCCGCAACGCCGGACAATCTCGCGGGCCGCCTCCAGCGCATGCGCGAGCGGCCCGTTTCCGTACGTCACACTGATCCCGCGAATCTGGATCTCCGGGCTGTGCAGAGCTTGGGCGAGTGCGAAGGCGTCATCCACATCCCGGAGCGGCAATCCCAGAGCCGGATCCGTGTCGATCCAGACGTCCTCCGCCGGGGCCGGCGAGACCGCGAGAAAGATCGCGCAGAAGGCGAGGACGGCGCGGATGTGCATTGACCCGCACCATCCCCGGCGCGTTAGTCGACGTCCAGCGCGGCATCGTACCTGCGGGCGGTTAGCTCAGTGGTAGAGCGGCTCGTTTACACCGAGTTGGCCGGGGGTTCGAATCCCTCACCGCCCACAGCCGCAAAACCCGCGCGGCGCATCCGCGCAACTAATCGGCGACGGATTGGTTCAATAAAGTGGCGGTTCGTCCCGTCGAACCGCTCGGACCAACTCGATATGAAAGCCCTGATCGCCTCCACTCTCGCCCTCATCCTCGGAGCGGGCAGCAGTCTCCCCGCCGCCCCGGCCTCCGCTTCCTCCACTGATCCCGCCGTCAAATTTGCGGAGTCCGCCCGGATCAACTATGTCGCGCGGGTGCGCTCCGGCGCGCTTGGCGTGCGCACCGCCCGGACGTATCCGCGGGCCTACGGCAATGGCCGGTATCCCTATCGCGGAGGTTACTACCCGTACCGTGCCGGATATCGCTACGGCTACCGTTACCCGTACGGCTACTCCGGTTACCCCTATTACTATGGCTCCGCCGTCGCGATCGGGATCGGGCTGCCTCTTTACGCGTCCGGACCGCGCTACGTCGAATACGACGCTGTGCCGCCCGTTTATCAGGGGCGGGTCGTCTCTGAAACCGCTCCGCGCAGAACCTCCCGCGGATCCTCCGGCCTCGTCGCCCGCGACGTTCAGGCAGCCTTGGCCACGAGGGGATATTATCAGGGGCCCCGCGATGGAGTCTTCGGGGCCGGCAGTCAGGACGCACTGCGGCGTTATCAGACGGAAAACGGGGTGACCCCGACCGGCACGATCAACTCCGACACGCTCAAGGCGCTCGGGTTGCGCTGAGCCGGAGCAGCGGCAGGGTGCCAGCTGTGCCCGCCCGGGCACGACGTCGCTCCGCCCATGGTTGAATCGTCCGACTCGCTCATCCCGCCCCGGCCGAAGCCGACCCATTGGAGAACCGCCCTGATCTGGGGCGGTTCGATCCTGCTCCTCGTCGCGCTCGGCTTTGGCGGCTGGCAATTCTATCTCCGGCGCGCGCCGGACCGTCTCGTCGGTCAAGCCCGGGCCGAGTCGAACGCAGGCAAAGGCCGGAACGCGTTCCTTCTCCTCCAGCGGGCGTTGCAGATCGACCCGGAAAGCGTCGCCGCCACGATGGCGATGGCCGACATGTATGAGCAGGCCGGAACGATGGACGCGATCTCGTGGCGCTCGCGACTGATGACGCTCGAACCGGACGTCCCGCAGCATGTTTTGGACGTGGCGGCGACGTGCGTTCGTTTTCGACAGGTCGACCTCGCCAAGGCCGCGCTTGCGAAAGTACCGGGAGCGCTTCGAGGGGGAACCGATTTCCTCGCGCTCACCGGGGCCACGGCGCTTTTGGAGCGACGTTGGGAAGACGCGGCGGCGGCCTTCGCCGAGGCGCGCAAACTCCAGCCCACAAATCCTGAACACGCCTTCAACGAAGCTAACGCGCTGATCAACTCCCCAACGGAGGCGGTGCGGAAGGCGGCGATCATCGAACTTGAGGCTGCCGCGCGGGGGAGCGAGGCAAGACTCCAGCAGCCCGCCCGTCAAACGCTGCGCGACTTCGCCGCCACCGCTGGCCGCACCGCAGAGGCGGTGGAATGGGGACGCCTCGCGGCCTCCGCGCCGGAAGCGACCTGGGAGGACAGTCTGCGGCTGCTCACGCTCATGGAGGCAGGCGGCGCGAGCGATGCCGCGTCCTACCTTGAAACGCTCAAGACCGCCGCCGCGCGCGATCCCGCAAACGCGGCGCCCCTGCTGCAATGGATGCGCAAACACCGGCGGATCGCCGAGTCCACCGCCTGGGCCGCGCAGCTCCCGATCGCCGACGCCACCCGGCCGGAGATCGCGCTTGAGGTCGCCGCCGCCTACCAGGACCAATCGAACTGGGAGGCGATGGAACGGACCCTCACGGGCGACGGGAAAGACTGGGGTCTGCGGGAGGTTTTGCGGCTCGGCCTGCTCTCCCGGGCTGAGCAGCTCCTCGGGAAATCCGCGCAGTCGAAGGCGACGTGGGGGCTGGCGATTTCCGCCGCGGCGCGCCGCCCGAGCGCCCTCCTCGACCTTGCCGCGCTGGCGTCGTCCTGGAACCGGCCGGCCGATGCGACCGATGCGCTGTGGCGCATCGTCGCACTGGATCCTCCGGAGACGGAACGGGCGCTCATCGCGCTCTTCTCCGAATACGACAAGGCTCAGGACACGCGCGGATTGCTGCGCGTCTTCACCTCGATGATCGAGCGCAAACTCGGTGGAGAGGTGGCGCAAAACAATTTCATCTTCATGGCCCTGCTGCTGGAGGAGCGGACCGACCAAGCGCGCGCTCTGGCCCGGCGTCGCGCGGAGTCCCAGCCCGCAGATGCCACGGTGGTCTGTGCGCGAGCGTTTGCGGAATTCAAGGCCGGCGCGTTCAAGGAGGCCGTGGCGCGAATGAAGCGCCTGCCCGAGGCGCAGCTGACCGAGCCTGCGCGCGCGGGCTACTACGGCGTCATGCTGGCGGCGGCGGGGGAGATCGCAGACGCCCAGCGCTATCTGCGGATCGCCGAACCAGCTCGCATGCTGCCGGAGGAGCGGAGTCTGTATGGTGCCGCCCGGCGAAAGGTTGGCCTGCCGTAGGCACTCATGAAGGCCCTCGATCTCGGAAATCTCCTCCGCATCATCCTTCTTTTCACTGCCGCCACGCTTTTCGTGGCGAAGGCGAGGGCGGAGGGCGGGTCAACGTGGTTCGCCTGGCACGGCGGAATCCAGATGGGGGTGTTCAACGCGTGGTTCGCGTCGGCTGGCCTGGCGGGCCTGGGGATCGCGCGACTTGTGAGCTGGCTGCGGCGGAAGCCGTAGGTTCGAGCTAGGGCAGAAATCGTTCGACAGCCGGGCCGGACCTCCGTCCTTTCCGGATGGAATACCGCCGACTTGGAAAATCCGGACTGAAGGTCAGCGCCCTGTCGTTCGGCGCCTGGGTGACGTTCGCGCAGCAGATGAGCGAGGAGGACGCGGAGGCATGCATGACGGCCGCTTATGACGCGGGCTGCAATTTCTTCGACAACGCGGAAGCCTACGCGGCGGGGAAGGCGGAAGAAGTGATGGGCCGGATCCTGAAGCGAACGGGCTGGGCGCGGGAGACGTGGTCGGTCTCGAGCAAAGTTTTCTGGGGCGGCGACGCCGTGACGCAAAACGGTCTCTCCCGGAAACACGTTACCGAGGCCTGTCATGCGGCCCTGCGCCGACTTCAGGTCGATTATCTCGACCTGTACTTCTGCCATCGACCCGACCCGGAAACACCGATCGAGGAAACCGTCCTCGCGATGGGAGACCTCGTCCGGCAGGGGAAAATTCTGTATTGGGGCACGAGTGAATGGACGGGCGCGCAGATCGTCGAGGCGGCGAAGCTCGCGCGCGAGTGGAAGGTCGCGCTTCCCCAGATGGAGCAGCCGCAGTACAATCTGTTCGAGCGCGAGAAAGTGGAACGCGACTTCGCTCCGCTCTATGAAAGCATCGGGCTTGGCACGACGATCTGGTCCCCGCTCGCGAGCGGGCTCCTCACCGGGAAATACCATGCCGGCCTCGCCGCGACCTCGGGAACACGCGTGGACCTCCCCAACTACGAGTGGCTCAAGAAGAGCATGGAGAAATCCCTCGAGAAGGGGCGCGGCAGGCTGGTTGAGAAGCTCGGAAGCCTCGCCACGGAGCTCGGCCTGTCTCTGCCATGCTTTGCGCTCGCGTGGTGCCTGAAGAATCCCCACGTCAGCACGGTCATTACGGGAGCATCCCGGGCATCCCACGTGGTCGAGAATTTCAAGGCAATCGACGCCGTCCCGAAGCTCACGGATGACGCGATGCAGCGGGTCGAGGAGATCCTGGCGTCGTAAAAAGCCCGGCGGGCGTCTGGCCCGGCCCTCACTTTCGAGCCAGCACCTGCCGGAGAAACGGCGCGATCCGGCTTTGCCGGTGCCGGGCGACTTGCTCCGGCGACCCGCTCGCGACGAGTTCTCCGCCCGCGGGGCCAGCCTCGGGACCGATGTCGACGATCCAGTCACCCTCGGCGATCACGTCGAGATGGTGTTCGATGATCACGACGGTGGCACCGCCATCCACCAGTCGATGCACGACGTCGAGAAGCTTTTCCACGTCGGCCAGATGAAGCCCCACGGTTGGCTCCTCCAGAAGGTAGAGGATGGATTTCGGCTCGCGCCGCCGCCGGATGCGAGCCTCGGAATCCAGGGCCACGCCGCGGGTGAGCTCCGTCACGAGCTTGAGCCGCTGCGCTTCCCCACCGCTCAGCGTGGGGCTGGACTGTCCAAGCGTGAGATAGCCCAGGCCCGTGTCTGTCAGTAGTCGCAAGGGCCGCGCGATCCGTGGACTCGCGGAGAAAAACTCCGCGGCGGTCTCAAGATTCAGCTTCATGACGTCACCGATGCTCCGGCCGTTGTAGAGCACCTCGTTGGTTTGGGCGTTGTAGCGCGTCCCGTGGCAGTCCTCGCACGGCGTGTGGCTCGTCGGAAGGAACGCCATCTCATGCTTGATCAGCCCGTGGCCACCGCACGTCTCGCAGCGGCCACCGGCAACGTTGAACGAGAACCGGCTCGCATCGTAGCCGCGCATCCGGGCGAGCGGCAGCTGGGCGAAGAGCGCACGAATATCGTCGAAGACCCCGACGTAGGTCGCGGGGGTGGAGCGGGAGGTCTTTCCGATCGGGCTCTGGTCCACCTCGTAGACCGCTTCGAGGTGCTCCACGCCGCTGAACGCAGTCCAGGCGTCGCCAGGGACAACGGCGGCAAGCCGCCGCTTTCTCGGCTTGGGTTCACCCTTGCGCGCGGCGATGGACGCAGCCTTCGCGTCAGCTTTCGCGAGCACGACGGCCTGGGTCGCCGCGGGCAGGAGACAAGAGTGCAGCAGGGAGCTTTTCCCCGAGCCCGAGATGCCCGTGATGATATTCAGACAGCCGACGGCGAAGCGGACGTCGATCCCCTGAAGATTGTTGGCCCGCGCGCCCGCGAGTTCGAGCCAGGGACCTTTCAATTCCCGCCGGCGCCCGCGAACGGGATGCCGGAGAGGATGCCGCAGGCTGCGGGCGGTGGCGGATGTCCCGACCTCCATCACTTCCGCGAGAGTCCCGGAAGCACTCACCTCGCCGCCATGCACTCCGGCGCCGGGACCGAGATCGATGAGATGATCCGCGCGGCGCATCGTCTCTTCGTCGTGCTCCACGACGACGAGCGTATTTCCCTTCGCTTTCAATTCCGCGAGCGTCCCGAGGAGCTTCTCGTTGTCGCGCGGATGAAGTCCGATCGTGGGTTCATCGAGCACGTAAAGCACGCCGCGCAGATTGGAGCCGAGTTGGGCCGCGAGGCGAATGCGCTGGGTCTCGCCACCGCTCAGCGTGCGCGCGGAGCGATCGAGCGTGAGGTATCCCAGACCGACCTCGTCCATGAAGGCGAGCCGCTGGGAGATCTCCGTCAGGATATCGCGGGCGATCTGGATTTGCCGTCCCGGAAAGTTGAATGCCGCCAGCCTCGCGATCGCCTCCCGGACCGGCCGGCGGCCAAAGGCGTCGATGGTCTCGCTGCCGTCTAATCGCACGCTCCGCGCGAGCTCATTCAGGCGCGATCCATGGCACGAGGTACACGGGCGCTCCTCTCCTTCCTCGACCTGTTCGGCCGCGCGCTCCTCCGCGAGTTCCTTCTCCGCGACCGAGAGCTGGTCATCGTCCCGGCCGCCCGGCGACTGATGCCAGATGTGGCCAAACCCCCGGCACTCCTGGCACCAGCCGTGCGGTGAATTGAAGGAGAACAACCGCGGGTCCAGCTCGTCGAACGCCGTCCCGCACGTCGGACACGAACGCTCGGTGCTCAGAACCGTAAAGTGGCCCTTCTGGTCCAGCAGTCGGGCCGAGCCCTTCCCCACGCTGAGCGCGCGCAGCACGACCTCGCGCATCCGTTCCGGTGAATCTTTCGCGGTCAGTTCGCCGACGATGACATCGATCGTGTGCTCCTTGAATCGCTCCAGCTTCTCAAAGCCCTCTGTCGGCAGAAAACGGCCGTCCACGAGCAGGGTCTTGAACCCCTGCTTGTAGGCCCACGCCGCGACGTCCGTGTGAAATCCCTTCCGCGCCTTTACGAGCGGCGCAAGCACCCGAGTGCGCCCCTTCTGCGCGGCGGTCGCCGCCTGGTTCACGATGGCCGCGGCGCTCTGCGCGACGACCGGCACGTGGCAGGTGGGACAATGGAGCGTGCCCAGTTTCGCAAACAGCAACCGCAGGAAATGGAAAACCTCGGTCACCGTCGCGACGGTCGACTTTCCGCCGCCGCGGGTGATGCGCTGTTCGATCGCGACACTCGGCGGCAGTCCGTCGATACGATCGACGTCGGGCTTCTCCAGTTGCTCGACGAACTGGCGCGCATAAGGCGACATCGAATCGAGGAAGCGGCGCTGGCCTTCGGCAAAGAGAAGGTCGAAAGCGAGGGTCGACTTTCCGCTTCCGCTCAACCCCGTGATGACGGTCATCTTTTCCCGCGGGATCGAGAGCGAGATGTTCTTGAGGTTGTGCTCCCGGGCGCCGGTAATCCGGATCTCCGAACGCCGGCTGGTGGGTAGCGAAGCCTCCAGCGCCGGGGCGAGCCAAGCCTCCTCGGCGACCCGCGCGGATTCGACAGGATCCGCGGAAGCGGGCTCGAGATTGAGAAACGGCCGGAGCGCGGCGCCCGTGCGCGAAGCGACGCAATCCGCCACTTCCTCCGGCGTGCCCTTGGCGACAAGCTCGCCCCCCTGATCGCCTGCCTCCGGCCCCAGATCGACGAGGTAGTCTGCACTCTTGATGACCTCAAGATTGTGCTCCACCACCAGCAGGCTCTCGCCCTGTTCCACCAGGCGCTGAAAAACCCGGAGCAGCTGGGCGACGTCGTCGAAGTGAAGTCCCGTGGTCGGCTCGTCGAAAATCAGCAGAGCGCGCTTCTGCCCGGGATTGCGGTCGCGTTCGACGAGATGGCCCACGAGCTTGAGCCGCTGCGCTTCGCCTCCGGAAAGGGTGTTCAGCGGCTGTCCGAGACGGAGGTACCCGAGGCCCACGTCGGAGAGCGTCGCGAGCGGCTTCAGGGTCTCCCGGAGACGCTTCGCATCCGGCTTCGACCAGGCGGGGGCTTCGGACTCCGCGACCCAACGATCGGGCTCCGCCGGAACGGCCTCTCCGAGCTGCGTTCGGACGAAGGCCAGCGCCTCGTCCACCGTCATTTGCAGCACCTCGTGGATGCTCCGACCGCAGAACTTCACGCGCAGCACGTGCGGCTGGAAGCGACGGCCCTCACACTCCGCGCAGCGAAGGTAGAGATCGCTCAGGAACTGCATTTCCACCTTTTCGAAGCCCGTGCCCGCGCAGCGCTCGCAGCGTCCGGCGCCGGAATTAAACGAAAAGTCACCCGCCAAGAGACCGGCCGAAACCGCGTCCTCGGTCCCGGCGAAGAGTTCGCGGATCGCATCAAACGCCCCCAAATACAGGGCCGGAGTGGAGCGCGGCGTTTTGGCGAGCGGGGATTGATCCACCATGACCACGGGACCGAAATGCTGGGCACCCGTCAGTTCGCGACAGCGTCCCACCGGGTCGTCGCCGGTGTCGAGACCCTTCGCTCGCAGCAGATTCTGATACAGCACGTCATGCACGAGCGTGCTTTTCCCCGAGCCGGAGACGCCCGTGATGCAGCAGAGCACGCCCAGCGGGAAGTCGACGTCGAGGTTCCGAACGTTGTGCTCCCTCGCCCCACGGATCCTGAGCCAGTGCTTTGGCGTCCGTCGTTTCGCCGGAACCTCTATCCGCTTCGTGCCCGTGAGATAGTCACGAGTCAGCGACTCCGCCGCCCCCGCTCCCGGCGCATACATTTTCGCCGCCGGACCGCTGAAGACGAGTTCACCGCCGCGTTCCCCACGACCGGGACCGATGTCCACGAGGTGATCCGCCGCCCGGATCACCGCCTCCTCGTGTTCAACGACGACAATCGTATTGCCCTTGTCGCGCAGGCCCTTCATCACTCCGACGAGACGGCCGATATCGCGCGGATGCAGGCCAACGCTGGGTTCATCGAGCACGAAGAGCGTGTTCACCAGTGAGGCGCCGAGACACGTCGTCAGGTTGACGCGTTCGATCTCGCCGCCGGAAAGGGTTCGGCTGGCGCGATCGAGCGTGAGATAGCCGAGACCGACGTCGTTGAGATACCGAACGCGCGCCCGGAGTTCGGCGAGAACCATCGCGGCCGTGGGATCATCGGCGGGCGACGGCAGCGCCGCGAAAAATGGGGCCAGATCCCGGACCGGGATGAGAGAGATTTCTGGGACCGTCAGGAGGCGTTCCGCCGGGCCCAGGCGAAAATTCAGGGACGCCGCTTGGAGCCGGCCGCCCCGACAGGAGGGACACGGCGTGGAACTGCGGTAGCGGCTGAGCAGCACGCGGACGTGCATCTTGTACGTTTTCGACTCAAGCCAGTCGAAGTATCCCTTCACGCCATACCATTCGCCGTCCTGCCAGAGTTCGTCCCCCGTCGGCCCCTTCGCCTGCGGCTGGCGCGAGGCGCCGTAGAGGACCCACGCTTGCTCGCTCTCGGAAAGCGTCTCGAACCCCGCATTGGCGTCGATGCCTTCGCGTTTCGCGCAGCGAAGGAGATCGCGCTGACACTCGAGGCTGAAGCCCGTTTGGAACGGCTTCACGACGCCGCCCGCGATCGACTTCGTCTGGTCGGGCAGGGCGCGATCGAGATCGATCCCTAGAGTCCGCCCGAACCCCCGGCAGGTCGGGCACGCGCCGAGCGGATGATTGAAGCTGAACAGGCCGGGGGTGGGAGGCCGGATCTCGATCTCGCAGACGGGACAATTCCAGCCGGTGCTGAAGGGCGTCTCCGCACCAGTCTCGGCGACGACGAGTGTCACCCGCCCCTTCCCGTAGCTGAGTGCGGTCTCCACCGCCTCCGTCAGCCGCGAGCGGTTCTGCTCGGTCAGCGTGATTCGGTCCTGCACGACTGCGACCCGCGCGGGCAGCCACTTCACGTCGGCCGCCGGTGGCTCATCCGTGCGTCGCACCCGACCATGCAGCCACACGCGCAGGTAGCCCTGGCCCTGCAAAAACTCGAAAAACGGAGCGGGCTTCTCCCCGGGCGGGACACCGACGGGAAGAGTGACGAGCACCGCCGTCCCGGCTGGGTGGGCGGCCAGCGCTTTCGCGACGATCCCGCGGGCGTGATCGGGTTGGATCGAACCGTGGCACGAGGGGCAAAAAGCCTGCGCCGCCCGTGCGAAGATGATTTTGAGGTAGTCGTTGATCTCCGTGATCGTCCCGACGGTGGAGCGGGTACTCTTGACGTGGTTCGCCTGTTCGATGGCGATCGCCGGAGGGATGCCGCGGATGCTGTCCACCCGCGGCTTGTCCATGCGCTCGAGAAACTGGCGCGTGTACGGGGAGAAGGTTTCGACGTAGCGCCGCTGCCCCTCGGCGTAGAGCGTGTCGAATGCGAGGGAAGATTTTCCGCTCCCGCTCGGGCCGGTGACGACTATCAGACGGCCCGTGGGAAGGTCGAGGTCGAAGCCCTTCAGATTGTTCTGCCAGACCCCCCGAAGTTGGATCGGTTCCGGTCCGACTTGCGCCGACTCTGCCGCCGCGGCACTCCGGGTGAGCTTGGGTCGCGTGCGGGCGTGGCGTTTGGTCGGCATCGGAGGCGGGTCGCGGAGGTTGACACGCTACCTCCGACCGCGGCCGGGGAAAGCCCGCGCAAAGAAAACGGGTGTCAGCGCGAGCTGACACCCGTGTGGGGGAGTTGGGTGGTAGGGCGTCCGATCAGGCTTTCGCCAGCGCGCGTTTGGGCGTGCGCTTTTTGGCGGTCGTCTCGTCTTCCTTCTTGAGTTGCCCGGAAAGATCGAGAACGCGCTGGCGCATGATCTTTCCGCTTTTGAACTTGACGGTTGCGCGCGGCGGGATCGCGAAGTTGCTTCCCGGCACGTTCGGATTGCGGCCCACGCGCGCCTTGCTCAGGCGAACTTGGAACACCCCGAAATTTCGAAGCTCGACGTCCATCCCTTTTGCAAGGGCCTCGGTGATCTGATCGAGAGTGCGTTGCACTACGTCGAAGACCTGGTGCTGGACCATGCCCGTTTCGTTACTGATTTGTACGACGATGTCGCGTTTGGTGAGATTGCCCATGGTGGTGGTTTGCTGACTGACGGTTCGGAACTGGCGGATCAAATGACTGAAGCAATAACTTTGCCTGGGAACTGCAGAAATTCGCTTATCCCTCGAATTGAGCGCTATCGAAGCCAAACGAAGCCCGAAATGAGAGAGCGGAGGCCGCGGACGTCAAATTTTTCGTTAGGAATTCTGACTAATGAGACGGAAGTAGCATGGAAGACTACATCTACTCGCAAGAAGGGCGGGGTTACTGAATCACTCCGGGCTCGCAGAAACGAGATTCCGGAGGACTCAACGTCGGATCCACGCCGTGCGCTCCGGTGGCGCAGCAAATGCATCCGGCGCGATCTCGTGGGCCGTTCTGAAGTGCGTCTTGGCGACATGGTTAAGAATTTGCGGTCCACTCTCCATAACGAGATCGGCCCCCAATTGTTTCACTTCTTTTGAGGCGCCGCGCAGAAATTTCTTCCCCGTTCTTTCACCGGCCGCCGCCATCCAGTCGATGAAACTCTCTCGCGCCAGGATCGAAGCGGCCGCGACGGCGGGATCGGACTCAGCCTTGGTGCGCGTCTGCAATTCGATCCGCTTGCCGCGCTCCGAAAGCCCCCGTCGCATCAACGCCGGATCGGCGAACTGATCGGCCAGAACCCGCGGACACGCGGGCTTCCGCTCCAGCAACGCTTCGATCACCCTGCCGTGGCCCCACGCGAGCAAGCGGTTCAGGTTCTTGAACTTTGCATGCAAGGCGTTGTAGTGAGCCGGTTCAAAAACGAGCACCTCGCAGGCGGCACCCGGAGTCTCCCGCACGACGCGGGCAAGCGCGCGGATGCGAGTGTCCGATCCGATCGCTTTGCTGTCCTGGACACCCGCCTCGCGGTACGCCCGGGCAATCGCTGGGTCGACATACGCACCCGCCACCACCAGCGGACCAAAAAAATCGCCCTTGCCGCTCTCGTCGATTCCCAGGTGCGGCGAAAACATCTCGGGATGCAGTTCCTCTTCGTATCCAAGCTCCACCTGACCAAGGATTTCGGGCTCGAGGATGAAGCGGACAAATTCCGACGTACCCTTCCCTTGGACGAGGATTTTCGGCCCTTTTTCGTAGACCGAGACATTCACTTTCTCCGGTTTTTTTTCTGCGGCGAAGATGACGTAAGGCTTTTCGATGAATTCCCACCCCCGGGCCGCGAGGAGATCACGGAGACGGCTGGCCTGCTCGCGGGAAAGCGGCGCGGTGTGGGAAACAGGGGCGGAAGAGGGCGGCATTTCGAGGGGGATTCTGGCGCAGGCGGGTCCGCCGGGCGAATGGTTTGGCGTGTCGACCGTCGCCCGTCCCCCCAGCCAGCCCGTCAAACCTGCCGCGCACCCCGCGTCGGCTCCGATCAGCGCGGCCCTCCGGGCTTGGTTCGCGGAGCAGGCCCGCGAGCTGCCCTGGCGGAAAACGCGGGATGCGTACGCGATCCTCGTTTCCGAGTTCATGCTGCAACAGACCCAGGTGGCGACGGTTGTGCCGTATTTCGGACGCTGGATGGCGCGCTTTCCCTCCGCCGCGGCGCTCGCTGCCGCGAAAGAACCGGAGGTGCTCCGGCTTTGGGAAGGGCTGGGTTACTACGCGCGGGCCCGCCATCTCCACCGCGCGGCCCGGACCATCGTCGAGCGCCACGGCGGCGAGATCCCGGCGGATCTGGCAGCGATCCAGGCGCTCCCGGGAGTGGGCCCCTATACGGCGGGCGCGGTGGCAAGCTTTGCGTTCGGACTCCGCGTCCCAATCGTGGATGCGAACATCGCTCGCGTGCTCGCCCGGCTGGATGATTTCAGGGAGTCGATCGATTCGGCCGCCGGATTGAAACGGATCTGGGATCTGGCGGCCGCCCTTCTTCCGCCCGACGGAGCTGAGACCCGGGAACACAATGCGGCCCTGATGGAGCTCGGGGCGCTCCTTTGCCGCGCCGGCGAGCCCCCGTGTCTCCTTTGCCCGGTGAAAGACTGGTGCGCCGCGACCGATCCGGCCGCGCTCCCAGTGAAACGTGCGCGGCGGCGGCAGATCGAACTGGCCGAAAACTGTGGCTGGATCACCCGTGCAGATGAAGTGCTGCTCGAGCAATCCGACGGTCCCCGCTGCCGCGGCTTGTGGCGGCTGCCCGTGCTGAAGCGAACCCCCGCGACCGCTCCGCTGGACGAGTCGATGTACCCGTTCACCCACCACCGCGTGACGTTGAGAGTCTTCGCCGCCGGGGCACCACGTCGACTCTCGACGTCACTTCGATGGGTCGGACGAACCGCGCTCAAGGAACTGGCGATGACCGCTCCGCACCGGCGGGCTCTGGACCGTCTTCTCCCCCGGGCTGGCGGTTTTTCTTCCCCTCCGCCGGATGCGCGCTAGGTTTCGCCTCCCGTTGAACCGATGAACAGCCTCCAATCGCTTCCCGACGCCCGCGGCCGCTTCGGCCGTTTCGGCGGCATGTTTGTTCCTGAGACGCTGATGACCCCTCTGCGGGAGCTGACCTCGAATTACGAAGCGGCGCGAAGTGACCCCGCCTTTCAGACCGAGCTCGGCCGGCTCCTGAAGGATTTCGCCGGTCGGCCCACGCCGCTCTACCTGGCGGAGCGTCTGTCCCAGCGGCTCGGCGGAGCCAAGATTTACCTCAAGCGCGAAGACCTCCTCCACACCGGGGCGCACAAGATCAACAACGCGCTCGGGCAGATTCTCCTCGCGCACCGGATGGGAAAACGCCGGATCATCGCTGAAACCGGGGCCGGTCAGCACGGGGTGGCCACGGCGACCGCGGCGGCACGATTCGGTCTGGAATGCATCATTTACATGGGCGCGGTCGACATGGAGCGGCAGGCGCTCAACGTGGCGCGCATGCGGTTATTGGGCGCGCAGGTCGTACCCGTCACGGCCGGGCAGGCGACGTTGAAGGAAGCCATCAACGAGGCCATGCGGGACTGGGTCACAAACGTCCGGACGACCTACTACCTGCTCGGCTCCGCTCTCGGACCCCATCCGTACCCGATGATGGTCCGAAATTTTCACCGGTGCATCGGCGACGAGGCGCGCGAGCAAATCCTCGAGCGCGAGGGCCGGCTGCCGGATGAGCTGATCGCCTGCGTCGGGGGCGGGAGCAATGCCATCGGGCTCTTCTTCGCCTTTCTCGGGGATCCAAACGTGAGGCTGGTCGGAGTGGAGGCAGGTGGCGAGGGCACTGGCCCCGGTCAGCGGCATGCCGCACGGTTTGCGACCGGCGGCCGGCTCGGCGTGCTCCAAGGGACCAAGACCTTCGTCCTCTCGGACGCGGACGGCCAGATCGAACTGACCCATTCGGTGTCCGCCGGACTGGATTACGCGGCGATCGGACCCGAGCACAGCCATCTGCGCGAAACGGGTCGGGTGTCGTATGCGGCCGCGACGGATGAAGAGGCCCTCGCGGCGTTTCACACGCTGGCGGAGACCGAAGGCATCATTCCCGCGCTGGAAAGCGCGCACGCCGTGGCCCACGCGATCCGGGTCGCGCCCCAGATGCAGCCGGACGAGGTGCTCCTGCTGAATCTCTCTGGCCGCGGCGACAAGGATTTGCAGCAGGTGCTTGCCCGCGAGGAGGCGCATCCGGCGCGGAACGCTGCCTGATATGTTGCGCTCGATGACCGGATACGGCCGGGCGGTCCGCGCCTGGGAGGACCGTCAAATCGTGATCGAACTTAGCGCGGTCAACCGGCGCGGCGCGGAGGTTTCGGTCGCCCTGCCGCGGGAGTGGTCCGCCCTCGAGCCGCGGGTGCGCGAGCTCGTTCTTTCGCGCATCGCGCGGGGCCGCGTGCAGGCATCGATCCAGTGCCAGACGGGCCCGGTCGCCGGTTCGACCTCTTTGATCGACGCTGGCGCCGCCCGGCGCTTTCACGACGAACTTCTGGCGCTTCAAGGTGAACTCGGACTCGCGGGATCGGTTTCCCTCGAGACCATTCTCAGCGGACCGGGGGTCGTGCGGGAGAGTGCAAGCGCTGAGCCGATCGCACCGGAGCGCGCCTGGCCCGCGGTGGAAGCGGCGCTGAGCGAGGGACTCGGAGCGCTCGCAACCATGCGCGAAGAAGAGGGAAGGCGACTAGCCGGGGATTTCCGCGCCCGGCTCGGTCAGCTCCGCGCTGCGTCAGACACGATCGCCGAACAGCATCCTGCCGTCGCCGATCGGCATCGCGAGGCGCTGCGCGACCGCATCCAGCGCGCCGGCATCGAAGTGCCACCCGACGACGAGCGACTGGCGAAGGAGATCGCGCTGTTCGCCGACCGGAGTGATATCAGCGAGGAGATCACGCGACTCCGCGGACACATCGAGCAATTCGAGTCCCTCCTCGCCCGGCCCGAGCCCGTGGGTCGCACGCTGGATTTTCTCGCGCAAGAGCTGGCGCGCGAGTGCAACACCCTCGGAGTGAAATGCAATGATCTCGCGATCTCGCGGATCGTGGTCGCCTGCAAGGCCGAGGTTGAGAAACTGCGGGAGCAGGTGCAAAACATCGAATGAGTCCCCTGCCGATGCCTCCGCCGCTGCGCGAGATCCCGCTGACGGTTCCCGCGCGGAGCGCTCAACCCCCCGGCTTCTTTCGAAGCGGGATCCTGTTCGTTCTCAGCGCACCGAGCGGAGCGGGGAAGTCAACGTTGCGCGAAAACTTGCGGCCCAAGGATGACTTCATTTACAGCGTCTCCTGCACGACGCGCACCCCGCGAGCCGGCGAGGAGCACGGGGTGGATTATCACTTCCTTTCCCGCGAGGAGTTCGAGCAACGCGCAGCCGGCGGCGAATTTCTCGAGACGGCAGAAGTGCACGGGCAGCTCTACGGAACGCTCCGGGAGCTCGTCGTCCGGCATCTCCGGGCCGGGATCGATGTGCTCGTGGATATCGATGTGCAAGGCGCTGCCGCGATCCGGGAGAATCAGGATCCCGAAATCCGGGCCGCGCTGGCGGATGTCTTCATCATGCCGCCGAGTCTCGCGGAGCTGCAACGACGCCTGTTGAAACGCGGCACCGAAACCGTCGAGCAGATCGAGCGGCGACTCGCCAACGCGGGCCCCGAAATGGAGCGCTGGCGAGAGTACCGCTACACCGTCATCAGCGGGACGATGGAGGAGGATCTCCAAAAATTTCGCGCGATCATGAAGGCGGAACGCTACCTCAGCATCCGCCTCACCCCGACCACCCGGGTGGGTGGTGACGTTCGGAGTTGAGCGATCCGGCATTCCAGCGGACGAATTCTCCCCCCACCATGAACATCGTCCTCGGTGTCACCGGCTCCATCGCGGCCTACAAAGCGGCCGATCTGGCCAGCCAGCTGACGAAACTGGGCCACGTCGTGAATGTCGTCATGACGGCCGACGCTCAGAAATTCATCGGCGCTCTCACCCTGCAAACTCTCTCACGCCGGCCGGTCACGTCCGATCTTTTCGACGAGAAGCCCGGCTGGCAGCCGGGTCATATCGAGCTCGCCGACCAGGCCGACCTGCTCCTGATCGCTCCCGCCACGGCCCACGTCATCGCGGAACTCGCCCACGGCTTCGCCGGCCACGCTCTCACGGCGATCGCCCTCGCCACCCCGGCGCCGCTGCTGCTCGCGCCGGCGATGAACGGGAAGATGTGGCTGCATCCGGCGACGCGCCAGAACGTGCAGACCCTGCGCGATCGCGGCGCGGAATTCATCGGACCGGAGGAGGGAATGCTCGCCTGCGGCTACGAAGGCATCGGACGTCTCTGGCCGGTGGACGGCATCATCGCGCGCGTCGCCGAGTTCGGCACCCGACTGTCCCCCCGCCCCGCGTCGTAATGCGCGTGTTGATCACCGCCGGGCCGACACAGGAGCCGATCGATCCCGTTCGGTTTCTCGGCAACCGTTCGTCCGGCAAGATGGGCTATGCCCTGGCAGAGGCCGCCGTCGCAAACGGACATTCCGTCACGCTCATCAGCGGTCCCGTCGCCCTGACACCCCCGACCGGGCTCGCGGGTTTCGTCGCCACGGGATCGAGCGATGAGATGTTCGAAGCGGTCCACGCCTGCATCTGCGACATCGATGTCGCGATTCTCTGCGCGGCCGTGGCGGACTTCAAACCGGCGCGGATCGCAGCGCAAAAAATCAAGAAGAACGGACGCGAAACGCTGACGCTCGACCTCATTCCGACGCGGGACATCCTCGCTTCGCTGCAAAACGTGAAAAAAAATCTGCGTGTCATCGGATTTGCCGCGGAGACCACGAACGTGCTCGTCCACGCCCGCGAGAAACTGTCACGCAAGGGTTGCGAGGCGATCATCTGCAATGACGTGAGCCGCATGAATACTGGCTTTGCGAGCGACTCGAACGAAGTGACAGTGATCTTTAGCAATGGGCGAGAAATTGCCCTTCCGCTGGCACCAAAGCGCGACATCGCGTCGCAGCTGCTCCGGATTTTGGAACTGTGATACAAAATGTAGTTGACCACCCAGTGCATTCTCCCCTTACTCCGCCTCATGAGTGCGACCACGCAACTCTATGCAATCAGCTCCGCTACTGCGGATAGAAAGGGGTGATTCCTCATGCCCGTAAAGAAAGCTGCAAAGAAGCCGGCCAAGAAAGCCGTAGCTGCTAAGAAGACCCCGGCGGCCAAGAAGGCCCCGGCGAAGAAGGCTGCTCCGAAGGCGAAAGCCGCGAAGAAGCCCGTAGCCAAGAAGGCTGCCAAGAAGGCCGTCAAGAAGCCTGCGAAGAAGAAGGCTGCCGCTCCGGCTCCTCCCGCAGCGTAAAGCTGCGCCCGACCCGCGCGATGACGCGCGGGTCCCCCCGGCAACCATCCAGATCGAGGGAGGGAAGCGATTCCCTCCCTCGATTTTTTTGGCGAGTCCCGCCGGGGCGGGACGCAATCCGGGAGTGATTTTTTGTGCGGACGAAGGCCGCGGAGCGTGCGTTGCTGCGCGATGCAGATGCACCTCGAGATTGCCACCGCTGCCGCCCGCCGGGCCGGCGGTTTTCTTCGCTCCCACGCGGGATCCCGGCTGATTGTGAACGCGGCGTCCGCCCATGATATAAAGCTCGAGCTCGACGTGCAGGCGCAGGAAATGATCTTCGGGGACATCCTCACGGCCTTCCCGGATCACGCGCTCTTCGGGGAGGAGGGAATCGGCGGCAATGTGTCGAGCGATCATCAGTGGGTCGTGGACCCGCTCGATGGCACGGTGAATTTCTTTTATGGCATCCCGCACTGGTGCGTCTCGATCGCGATGCGACGCGCGGCCAAGATCGTGACGGGCGTCATCTTTGATCCAAACACCAACGAACTCTGGAGCTACGATGAATCCGACGGCGTTCCGCGTCTGAATGGAGAACGCATCCACGTCAGCGCGCGGACCGAGCTCCACGACTCGGTTGTCATCGTCGGTCTCTCCCGCACCAGCGCGGCGAAGGCGGCCGCCATGCCCATCATGCTGCGCATGATCGACGAAGCGAGAAAATGCCGGTTCATGGGCAGTGCGGCGCTTGCGATGGCCTACGTCGCGTCCGGGCGCATCGACGCCTACATCGAGCCCGGCATCAGCCTCTGGGACGTGGCCGCCGGCATTCCGCTCGTGGAAGCCGCGGGCGGCGTGGTGCGGCTCACCGAACGCGGCGGAAACGAGGCATTCTCCATCGTCGCGATGAACCCCTCCCTCACCGCAATCGCCGCCGCACGCTGGGCAGATGACGCACTGACCCTCTGAAATTGGGGTTTCGAAATCGGCGAATCCGGCCACGTTGCGCCTCCGCATGAATCTTGTTGGCATCGGCTACGACACTCACCGCCTCGTCGAGGGGCGCCGCCTGATTCTCGGGGGCGTGGAACTCGCGCATTCCCACGGTCTGCTCGGGCATTCGGACGCCGATGTCCTCTCCCACGCCATCGCTGACGCTCTCCTCGGGGCCGTGGCGGCTGGCGACATCGGCATCCATTTTCCGAACACCGATGCCTCCATCGAGGGCATCAGCTCGCTGAAGATCCTCGCGCGCGTCATCGACATTCTCGCCGAGCAGGGCGCGCGCGCAATCAACGTGGACGCGACGCTGATCGCCGAGGCGCCCAAGATCGCGCCGCATCTCGCCGCGATTCGAAGCAGTCTGGCGGCGGTGCTGCGTCTGCCGGTCGAACGCGTGAGCGTGAAGGCGACCACGAATGAGACGATGGGATTCCTCGGACGCGGCGAAGGTATCTCCGCCATGGCGGTCGCTTCGGTTGAGAAAATCCCCGAGCCGGCGTTCTTTCCCGATATCTAATGGGGATCCGATTCCTGAACACTCTGTCGCGCGAATTGGAGTCGTTCGCGCCGCTCGATCCGGCCGGCCGCGACGTGCGGCTGTACACGTGCGGGCCGACGGTCTACAACTACGCTCACATCGGAAACCTGCGTTCTTTCATGTTTGAGGATCTGCTTCAGCGGCACCTCGAACTGCGCGGCTATCGCGTCCATCGCGTGATGAACCTCACCGATGTGGACGACAAGACGATCCGCAATTCCCGGCAGGCTGGGCTCTCGCTGGGAGCGTTCACCGAGATCTACAAGCGGGCGTTCTTTGAGGACCTCGATGCCTTGCGGATCAAGCGGGCCGATCAGTTTCCCGCCGCCACCGAGCCGGTTCACATCGCGCGGATGATCGCGATGATCGGCACGCTGATCGAACGCGGGAATGCCTATCAGGCCGAGGACAAGTCGGTCTATTTCCGGATCTCGAGCTTTGCGGCCTATGGCCGGCTGGCCAACCTCGACCTCGACGAATTGCGGCCCAGCGGGCGCGTCAGCAGTGACGAGTACGAGAAGGAGAGCGTCGGGGACTTCGCCCTCTGGAAAGCCTGGGATGCCGACGACGGAGACGTGGGCTGGGAGAGCCCTTGGGGTCGCGGTCGCCCCGGCTGGCACATCGAATGCAGCGCCATGGCCACCGGACTCCTTGGCGACGAAATCGACATTCACTGCGGCGGGGTGGACAACATTTTCCCGCATCACGAAGCGGAGATCGCGCAGACGGAATGCTGCACCGGGAAAACGTTCGTCCGGTATTGGCTGCACGCCGCCCACCTGATGGTCGAAGGGCAGAAGATGTCGAAATCGCTCGGGAATTTCTACACGCTCCGCGACCTGCTGACCAAGGGCTACACCGGGCGCGAAATCCGGTTCGCGTTGCTCCGCGTCAACTACCGGCTGCCGCTGAACTTCACGCTGGATGGTCTCGCCGAGGCGCGCACGGCACTCCTGCGGATCGACGAGTGGGTGGCGCGGCTCCGCGAGCACGCGACGGGTGCGGGCACTGTGGAAACGCCCGCCGCCTTGGTCGAAGCGCGATTCGAAGCCGCTCTCGACGACGACTTGAACATCTCCGGCGCTCTCGGCGTTCTCTTCGAGACCATCCGGGAGACCAATCGCGCGCTCGACGCCGGCGCTTTTTCCGTCGCAGAGGCCAGAGGCGCGCTCGAGTGGTGGAAGCGGATCAATGCCGTGCTCGTGCTCGATCCAGACGTCGTCTCCACGCCACCCGAGGTCCTCGCACTCGTGGGCGAACGGGTCGCGGCCCGCGCGGCGAAGGAGTGGAAGCGCGGGGATGAACTCCGTGACCAGATCGCCGCGCTGGGCTGGGACGTGAAGGATACGAAGGAGGGCGCGAAGCTGATCCGCCGCGGCGGCTGACGCCCGAATCGATTTCCCATGAAACACTACATCATCGAAGTCATCTACACCGCGCCGATCGAGCAGATCGAGGCGGCGACGCCGGACCATCGGGTCTTCCTCGATTCCGGTTACGCGAGGAGCATTCTCTTGCTATCCGGCCCGCAAATTCCGCGCACCGGCGGGATGCTGGTCGCGCGGGCCGAGTCCCTCGAAGCCATGGAGGCGTTCACGCATGAAGACCCGTTCTTTCAGCGGAACCTTGCCCGCTATCGCATTGTCGAAGTGAATCCGCTGAAGCGGCAGCCGTTTTTGAACGACTGGTTGACTGCCTGAGTCTTCCTTGACCCATATTTCGTCTCTGATCGTCACTTATGTTGCACCGCTTCTTGCCGGTACTCGCCGTCCTTGTTCTGCTTCCGCTCGAACCCGCCCCGGCCGCCCCGGTGACACCCGCAAAGCGCGAGAAGGGGGTGGAGCTCTCCGTCGTCCGCGTCTCGTCCACGAACCAGGCCTTCGATCTGATCCGGCCGTGGGCCAAGAAGCCGCCCTTTACCCGGCGCGGTCTCGGCGCGGTGCTCGCGAAGGGTCGCGTGCTCGTCACGGCCGAGTTGATCCAGAACTACAGCCACGTGGAGTTCGAAAAGGCCGAGAGCGGCGAGCGCATGGAAGCAAAGGTCCTCTTCGTCGACCACGAGGCGAATCTCGCGCTGCTCGCCCCCGCGGATCCGAAGTTCCTGGCCGGGCTCAAACCGTTCGATTTCGCCAACGAAGCCGTCGTCGGAGACCGGCTCTCGATCCTGCAGTTGGAGTCGAATGATTCCCTCGTCTCGACGCCGGGGCCGATCACCACGATCGAGGTGGCGCGCTACCAGATCGACGACTCCAGCTTCCTGCTCTACCGCCTCAACCTGTCGCTCCAGGCGAAGGAAAGCAGCTTCACCGCCCCGGTGCTCAAGGAGGGAAAGCTGGCCGGCATGCTGCTGCGCTTTTCTCCCCAGAATCAGACGGCGGACGTCATTCCCGGTCCCGTGATCGCACATTTCCTCAAGGATTGTGACGACGGCGAATATCGCGGTTTCCCGCGCGCGGGCTTCCTCTTTGCCTCCACGCGCGATCCGCAGCTGCGGCAGTATGGCGGGCTGCCCCCGGGCAACGGCGGCATTTTCGTCACGGAAGTGATGGAAGGCGGTCCGGCGGCCCTCGCCGGGCTCAAACCGGGCGACGGACTGCTCGCGATTGGCGACGTGAAAATTGACCAGGACGGGAACTACGAAGACCCGCTCTACGGACGCATCACCGTCAGCCACCTGCTCTCCGTCAAACACCAGGCCGGTGACAAGGTGCAGTTCAAGATCGTCCGCGACGGCAAACCGATGACCCTCGACGTCACGCTCACGAAGAAGGAGGCGAAGGATTTTGCCGTCATGCCGTACACGTTCGAGACAGCTCCGCGGTACGTCATCGTCGGTGGCCTGATCCTCCAGGAGCTCTCGCGCCAGCACCTCAAGGAGTGGGGCAATGAGTGGCGCAAGGGCGCGCCCCAGCGCCTCGTCCTTTATGATCTGATGCAGGCCCAGCTCGTGAAGGGTGACCGGAAACGCGTCGTGTTTCTCAGCCAGGTCATGCCAACGCCCGCCACCATGGGCTACAATGAGCTCGGCTTTCTCGTCGTGACCGCGATCAACGGCGTGAAGCTCAACAGTCTGGACGATGTCCCGAAGGCGCTCGCCGCGCCGATCAACGGGTTCCACAAGATCGAGTTCGAGGATCACCCGAAGGAGATCTATCTCGACGCGAAGCAGACCGGCGAGATCGATCAACTCGTCCGCAAAACCTATCGGCTTCCGTCGCTCCAGCGGCTGGACTGAGGCGGACCCACCGCCCGGCGCGCTACTCCGCGAGGATGGCGCGCTGCCACGTCACGAGCTCGGCGACGCCGGCTCGACCGAGCGTGATCAGGGCGTCGAATTGTGCCTGGGTGAAGGTGGTCTCCTCACCCGAGCCCTGGACCTCCACGAATTCGCCCGCCTCGGTCAGGACGACATTAAAGTCGACCGCCGCGTCCTTGTCCTCGGGATAGTCCAGGTCCAGCACCGCCCGACCGTCCACGATTCCCACGCTGACCGCCGCCACCAAGCCTTTGAGCGGGATTTTTTTAACCCGTTTCTCCGCGAGCAGACGCTTCCCGGCGAGCGCGACGGCGAGACACGCGCCGGTGATGGACGCCGTGCGCGTGCCTCCATCTGCCTGGAGCACATCGCAATCCACCCACATCGTGCGCGGCCCCAGCGCATCCAGATCCACCGCCGCTCTCAGGGATCGGCCGATCAGTCGCTGAATCTCGACGCTGCGGCCGTCCAGCTTGCCTCGGGAGCTGTCCCGCTGCTTCCGATCGAGCGTCGAGTAAGGGAGCATCGCGTACTCCGCCGTGATCCAGCCGCCTGAGACGCTCTGCTCCTTCATCCAGCGCGGCACGCCCTCCTCCACCATGCATGAGCAGATGACCCGCGTGTTGCCAAACCCGATCAACACGGATCCGCTCGCATGCGGGGCGATCCCGCGTTGGACCGTGAGCTGTCGCAATTGATCGACGCGGCGGCCGTCGCGTCGGAGCTCGGCGGGTGGGATGAGGGAGGCGGGGATGGTGAAGCTCATGCAGAGAGTGGTGGGGATGACGGGGGTGGAGAGGGAGTGGACCCGGAGGCAACAAGCAAGCGGGCGGAACTCAACGGTTAAGCCCGCGATTTCGCCCGTTTGGACTCGGCGCCCTGCGGCCTGAGATAACTGGCTCGCTGCTCGGCGCGCGCAGCTTCCTCCGCCTTGCCGGCGGTGCGCAGCTCCACCGCATAGTGGCCCCAGGCCTCTGCGCTGCCCGGCATCAACTCCGTCGCCCGCCGAAAGGCCTTGAGCGATTCCGCGGACTGGCCGGCCTTGCGATAGGCCAGGCCGAGATGATCCCACGCTGGCCCGTAGCTCGCGTTCAGCCGCGTGGCGCGCTTCAAGGTGTCGATCGACCGGTCCACTTGCCCAGCCTTTAAATAACAATAGCCGAGCTGCGCCGCGATGAGAAGACTCTGGCTGTTCCGCTGAAAGGCACGCTCGAGCGGTGCGATCGCCTCACCGTCCCGCTTGAGGTTGATCAGGGTCATCCCCAATGTGGCCTGCAAATCCGCGTTGTCCGGCACGAGTTCCGCCGCGCGACTCAGGGCGCGAACCGCGGCGTCCATCTGCTTCCTGGCACCCTCCGCGCGCGCGAGGACGATCCAGCCCCCCACATTGGCGGGCGAGATCTCCGTCGCTCGGCGGGCGTAAGTCGCGGCTTCGTCCTTGCGCCCCAAACGCGTCGCGCAGGCGGAAAGGGCGAGGAGGGGACCGGGGTTCTTCGGCAGCAGTTCGGCGGCCCGTTTGAATGCCGGCATCGCCTCCGCGTTCTTGCCGCCCATCGCCAGATTCGCGCCGAGGGTGTAATGAGCCAGGGCGAACCCCGGATTCAAGCGAATCGCATTGCGGGCGGCTGCGACGCCCTCTCCGTACTGCCGGGTGAGAAGGCAAACAGACGAGCGGACCTGCTGAGCCACCGCGTTTTGGGGATACTTCTCGCTCAAGCTCCGCGCGGCTTCGAGCGCCCGCGCCGGATTGCGAGCTTTGATGGCGGCAGCCAGATTCTTTGCCGCCGGGTCGTTCGAGAGTTCGCGGGCGTCAGAGAGCGTCTGCTCGATTTTTGGTTGGTCGAAACTTTCCGCTTTGGGAAGTTTCGCCAGCAGACGGTTGATGTCCGGCTCCTCGGCCGGGAGGACGTTGGTCGTCAGCAGGCCGACGCCAGCGGCAAGGAGTGTCGCGATCTTCATCAGGCGCACCTATCAGGCGACCGCGCTTCTGCCAAGGGGACGGACGCGATTAGACGCATCGCTCGTTGGACGTTGTGCCGGCGGTCTGATTTGCTCCCTCGATGACGAACGCGATCCGCTTGCTTCTCCTGCTCACCGCGCTCGGCCCCGCAGCCCTGCTGCCAGCCGCCCCATCGCCTGCCGGTGCCCCGTCCTCCGCGCAGACCGGCGGTGGCGCGAAGCGGCGCGCGTCGGAAGCGACCAGCGTCTGGAAGGCGACCTCGCCGTCCGGCCAAGTTCTCTTGCTCGGGGGTTCCATCCACCGGCTCGATTCCACCGACTATCCTCTCCCGGCCGCTTTCAATCGAGCCTTCGAGCTTTCCCAGGGATTGGCCTTCGAAGTCGCGCCGGACAGCACGAAGAACGCGCCGGAACGGTGGAATAAGGCCGGTCTGTATCCCCAGGGGGATTCCCTGCGGCAGCATGTCGATCCCCGAACGTACCAATTCGTCACCCAGGTCTTCGCGCGCCTGCGCGTGCCCGAGGCGCAGATCGCGCGCTGCCGTCCGTGGTATCTCGTCTATCTGCTCTCCTCGGGCGGGCCGGGCGGACCCGGCGTGGAAAGCTATTTCATGAGCCGCGCGCAGGCAAACAAGCGCCGAATCGAGAGTCTCGAAACCGTCGACGAAGCCATGCGGGCGTTCACCGGGCTCAGCGACCGGCAGAGCGAGGCGCTCCTTCTCGTCACGTTTATTCAAGCCAAGGCCGGAAACCGGGGGAACATGAGCGCCATGAAGCGCGCCTGGCGCACGGGCGATCCTGATTTCGTTGCCCGCACGTTGCGGGATGACTACCGGGACTTCCCGGCGATGGCGGACCGGTTGCTGGGAGCGCGGAATCGGGCGTGGATGCCACGGCTCGAGGCCTTCGCCGCGAGCGGGAAGACGTACTTCGTCCTCGCGGGCGCGGCCCATCTGGGCGGATCGGACGGATTGCTCGCCTTGCTCCGCGCCCGCGGCTACCGCATTGAACAATGGTGAAGCGCGAAATTGCGAAGGTGCGCGTGCCGGGCACCACCTCGAACCTCGGACCGGGGTACGATTGCCTGGGCGTCGCCCTGCAAATCTACAATTCCGTCCACGTCCGCCGACTCGCCCGCCGCGGCGCGCCGGAGTCGCATCCGATGGCGCGCGAGGCGGCAGCCGCTTTCTTCGCGGCCGCCGGTGGGCGCGCGTTCCCGTTCGCCTGGGAGATGACGGGGGACGTTCCCATCTCGCGCGGGCTCGGCAGCAGCGTCACCCTCCGGCTGGGCCTGATCGCAGGGCTGAACACGCTCGCGGGATCACCGCTCGACCGCCCTGCGATGTTCGCGCTTTGCTCCGCGCTCGAGGGACACCCCGACAACGCCGCCCCGGCCACGTTCGGCGGGTTCACGGCCTGCGATGGGGCAGGGGCGGAACCGCTTCGAGCCACGGTCAGTCCGTCGCTGCACTTCGTCCTCCTCGTCCCGGATTTCGAAATCCGCACCACGGAGGCGCGCCGCCTCCTGCCGGAGCAGGTCGACCGCCTCGCCGCCGTGCGCAGCGCCGGACGCGCCGCCCGGCTGGCGGCCGCGTTCACCGCGAAGCGCTATGCCGCGCTCCGCGGCATGTTTACGGATGACGCCTTTCATCAACCCCATCGCCTGCCGCTCATTCCCATCCTGCCGGCCGTGATCGCCGCGGGGGAGGCGGCGGGCGCACTCGGCGGGTTTCTCAGCGGCTCCGGTTCCACGATCTGCTGTCTCACCCTGCGCGCCCCCCACCGCGTCGCCCAGGCGATGCTCACGGCCGCCGCGTCGGCCGGAGCGCGGGCCATCATCACGCGGGCCGACAACCGCGGCGTGCTCGTCGAGCCGTGAAATCCAGCCTCGCGCGCCGATGAGCCAGGCCACGGAGAGAATCGAACAATTCGTCATCGACGTCATCGAGGACCGTCGCCGCGGTCCGGGCGCCGCAATGCTCCGAGCGCTCCTCCGGGTTCTGTCCCTCCCCTTCAAAGGCATCGTGCAGCTGCGCCTCTGGCTCTATCGCTCGCGCATTCTGCGCGAGAGCACGCTCGGCGTGCTCGTGATCAGCATCGGCAACCTCACCGCGGGCGGCACCGGCAAGACCCCGGTGACCGAGAAGTTTGCCCGCGCGCTCCACGCGGCGGGCCGGCGCGTGGCCATCCTCTCACGCGGGTATCGCAGCGAGCGACCGCCCTTCTTCGAGCGGCTGAAGATGCGACTCGCGGGCAAACCGTATCGCGGCGGCACCCGCGTGGTGAGCGATGGAAAGAACGTGCTGCTCGATTCCCGCGAAGCCGGGGACGAACCCTTCATGCTCGCCCGCAATCTGCCCGGCGTGGTGGTGCTCACCGACAAGGATCGGGTCCGCAGCGGGCGCTTGGCGCTCGATGAATTCCAGGCCGACACCCTGGTCCTCGATGACGGTCTCCAATACCTCCATCTCAAGCACCGCATCGACATCGTGCTCGTGGACCGCCAGTCGCCCTTCGGGAACGGCTACATGCTTCCGCGCGGCACGCTGCGCGAGCCCCCGCGAAACCTTCGGCGGGCCAGCCACATCTTCATCACCAAATCGGATGGAAGCGACAATTCCGAGCTCATCAGCGAGATCCGCCGGCATAACCAGCGGGCCGAGATCGTGGAATGCGCGCATCGCCTCACGCACGTCGTCTCCCTCAGCGGCGAGCGGCTCGAACTCGAGTTTCTCCGGGGAAAGAAGATCGGGGCGTTGAGCGGCATCGCCCGCCCGGAGAGCTTCCACCGCCTGCTCCGCGAACTCGGCGCGGAGATCGTTCACGAGAGCGTCTTCCCCGATCACCACCGCTTCCGCACCCACGAACTCCTCGGGGCGGACCGCCGCGCCCGGGAGGCGGGCGCCGCTCTGCTCGTGGCCACCGAGAAGGATGCGGTCCGCTTCCCCTCCCCGCTTGCCACCGATCTCCCCGCCTACTTCGTCCGCCTCGAAATCGAAATCCTCAGCGGCCACGAGAGCTGGGATCAACTCGTCGCCCGCCTCGCCCTGCCGCCCCCGCTCGAGCGCGCCGCGAGCGAGTTCTTCGCGTAGAGCGGGATTCCCGCTCATCCGCGGCGTCCGCCATCCTCCCCGGTCGTCGCTCCTTGTTTTTGTTGCAGTTTCCCCGATCCGCCGTCCATTCCTGCCCCCGCGCTTCCGCGGTTTGACCATCTTATGCTTAGCGCCGGAATCGTCGGACTGCCCAATGTCGGCAAGTCCACCCTCTTCAACGCCGTCACCCGCACCCGCAAGGCGCAGGCAGCGAATTACCCCTTCTGCACGATCGATCCGAACGTCGGCGTCGTGACGGTGCCCGACTTCCGACTCGCCGTCCTGAGCAAGATCTCTGGCTCCCAGAAGGTCATCCCCGCCGCGATCAACTTCGTCGACATCGCCGGTCTCGTCCGCGGCGCCAGCGCCGGCGAGGGCCTCGGGAATCAGTTCCTCAGCCACATCCGCGAGGTCGATGCGATCGTTCAGGTCGTGCGCTGCTTCGAGGACGCGGACATCCATCACGTCAACGGCACCGTCGACCCCGTGCGCGATATCGAGGTGGTCAATACGGAGCTGATCCTCGCCGATCTGACTTCCGCGCAGAAGCGCCGCGACCGCCAGGCGAAGTCGGCGAAGTCGGGCGACAAGGCGGCGCAGGCCGAGATCGTGCTGCTGGACCGGCTGATTCCGCATCTCGACTCCGGCCGGCCGGCGCTGTTGCTCGACGGCACGGACGACGAGAAGAAGATGCTGCGGACGTTCTTCCTCCTTTCCGGCAAGCCCACGATATTTGCCTGCAATGTCGCAGAGGCGGACCTCGTCTCCTTCGCCGATGGCAAGACCGACGCGACCACTCCGGCCGGGCGTCACGTCGCCGCGGTGCGCGAGTACGTAAAATCGCACCTCGACACGGAAGCCGTCGTCATCAGTGCCCAGATCGAGAGTGAACTGGTCGATCTCAGCGAAGCGGAGGCAACGGGCTACCTGAAGGAGCTGGGCGTCGGCGAGGAAGGCAGCGGCGTGAGCTCGCTGATCCGCGCGGTCTATCACCTCCTCGGATTGCAGACCTATCTGACCACCGGCGAAAAGGAAACGCGCGCCTGGACGATCCGCCGCGGGGACAAAGCTCCGGCCGCCGCGGGGGTCATCCACTCCGATTTCGAGCGTGGCTTCATCGCCGCCGAAGTGACGGCCTACGACGACCTCGTCCGCCTCGGTTCCTTCGCGAAGGCGCGCGAAGCCGGCCGGCTCCGGGTCGAAGGCAAGGAATACGTCATGCACGACGGCGACGTCGTCGAATTCCGCTTCAACGTCTGATCGGTCCCGCTTCTGCTCCGCCCGATTTGGTGAGCTTCCGCAGTCCCAGACGGACCAGGAGCACGATTCCGATCACGACGATCGGCACCAGGATCACCGGCAACGCGAGCAGCGCGATGATGTGCAATTTATCGAGCAGGTAGAGCCCGACGAACACGCCGGCGAGCATCGCCAGCAGGCCGGAGAGCCGGTCAAATCCCGGGATCGCATCGAAGGAGACGTGCTGGGCGATCGCGGCGAGCGTCAGCGCGGTGGAGATGATCGGCAGCACCTCGGAGGTGAGATTCACCTCGAGGATATTCCGGGCCCCGAAGAGGAATTGGTACAATCCCAGCGTCGTCGCCAGCATCCCCGGCACGCAGGCCGCATAGACCAGGACCGCGTAGCCGTACTTCCACGGCGCGTTTCCCGCCCGCTCCCGCAGCACGCTGCCCAGCAAATATGTCAGGAGAGGCAGGCCGAGAAAGTAGGCGAGCGCGATGAGCGGATGCCGCCCGACGGCAGCGAGAAATTCTCCGAGAGTCATGCGTGCCGTCGCCTTACCCCTTGCCGCGCCCAGCGCAAACGGCGGCTGCCACTCCTCGGGATCACTTCCCATCGCCGGTGCGCAAGCATCTGCGCCGATAATATCCTTGGCATCGCGACCGCACCTGATACGCCACCCCCCTGCGGGTTTCCCTCCTCACCGCTGCCTTCCTCCTCATGTCTCTTCGCCGTCTGCTTCTCCCTTCCGCCGCCGGTCTCGCGCTTTTCGGCGGCGCCGTCTCGGCCCAGGTCAGCCTGACCGCGACCGGAGGAACGACCGCCGCGACCTACGCGACGGTCGGCGCCGCCTTTGCCGCGATCAACGCCGGTACGCACACGGGCGCGATCGCGCTGAACCTCACCGCAAACACCACCGAAACCACGGCCCAACTCACGGCGAGCGGCGGGAGTGCCGCTTACTCGTCCGTCGTCATCCGACCTTCCGGCGGCGCGGCCCGCACGATCAGCGGGACGGTCTCCGGCAATGCCGTCCTGCGTTTCACCGGCGCGACCAATGTGACGATCGATGGACTGAACACGGTCGGGAATTCGCTCACGGTCCAGAACCTCAGCACCGCCGTCACGGGCGGGACCGGCACGATCCGCTTCGAGAACGGGGCGTCGAGCAACCTCATCACGAATGCGACCCTGCGCGGCTCCTTCTCCGGCCCGATCACGTCGCTCGGCGGGACCGTGATCCTCAGCACCGACCCCGCCACCGGCGGCGGAAATGACAATAACACCATCTCGAACTGCAACTTCGGCCCGGTTGGGGCCAACCTGCCGACCAAGCACATTCACGGCAGCGGCTCGACGACGACGCTTGCCGCCGGGAACAGCGGGAACGTCATTCAAAACAACAATCTTTTCGACTACTTCAACCCCTCCGAGATCAGCGCGGCGATCTACATCAACGCGGGCTGCACCGCCTGGACGATCACGGGAAACCGCTTTTTCCAGACGGCGGCCCGCGTCTTCACCGCCACCACGGCGACGCACGCAGCCATCCAGATTCAATCGAGCGCCGCGGTTGTCGGCGCGCAGGGGTTCAGCATTACGGACAACCTGATCGGGTTCGCTTCCAGCGCGCAGACCGGCACTTACGCACTTTCCGGGTCGCAGGGAAAATTCACCGGCATCCTCTTCAGCGGTCTCGCCAGCGGGACGCTCAGCACGATCGCGGGTAACACGATCGCGAACGTCAGTCTCACCGGCGTCGCTTCCGCGGGCACTTTAGGCGCGAGTCCGTTCATTGGCATCCGACTCGATCCGGGCAACGCCGATGTGAACAGCAACATCATCGGCGACCCCGCCACCGCCGGGTCCCTCCTCTTCAGCACCACCAGCACCAGCGGGGTGCACATGTACGGGATCTTCTCGAATGCGGCCGATACCTTCGATTTCACCGCGAGCAATAACACCATCGCCGGCCTGACTCTGACCGTCCCGGCCTCCAACACGACGACCAGCCTCCTCGCGGGCATGCGCATGTCGACCACGGCGAATCTTGCCTTCGCGGCTTCTTCGAATCTCATCGGCTCGACCAGCGGGCCCCTCCTCAACAATTCCGGCTCCACCGGTTCCCAGGCTTGGGGGATCGTGTCCGACGTCGCGGCCGTCTTCACCGGGAACACCGTGCAAAATCTTTCCGCCGCCGGCACGGCCGTCACGACCGGCGCCTCGGTGGTGGGACTCTTCGTGGACAACCCGGCGCGCGACCACTCCGTCACGCAGAACCTCGTCTTCAATCTCACGAATCCGACGACGGCGGCGGCCACCACCGTCACCGGCCTGCTCTTCCGCGGCGGAAGCGGGAGCAACCTGATCGGGAAGAATATCATCCGGCAGCTCGGTCTCGCCTCGTCCGCAACCGGTTCCCGCCTGAACGGCCTCTCGATCATCAGCGGAAGTGGCACCACCACGATCGAGCGAAACTTCATCCACTCCTTCAACGACATGCCCGCTGGCGGCGTGATGAGCGGGATGCTCATCAATGGCGGCACCGGGCTCTACCGGAACAACTTCATCCGGCTCGGCCTCAATCCGGCGGGCGGCAGCAATGCCGCGGGCGTCTCCGTGCGGGGCATCAATCACACGACGGGGATCAATGACCTGTTTTATCACAACAGCGTGTACGTCGGCGGGACCGGCGTGACCGATTCCGGCCTGAGCTACGCCTTCGAGAGCGACGAACTGAACAATGACCGGACGTTGTTGAACAACATCTTCGTCAATGCCCGCAGCAACGGGACCGGCACCGGCACGCACTACGCCATCCGCATCAGCTCCCCGAGCTTCTTCACGAGCGATTACAACGTCTTCCTCGCTTCCGGCCCCGGCGGCGTGCTCGGACAGGTTGGCGGGGCGAATCTGGCGAGCCTGGCCGCGTGGCAGACGGCCGCCGCGACTGATACCCACAGCTACCAGTCCGATCCGAAATTTGTCCTGCCCGCGGGCGATGCGTCCACCGTCGACCTCCACCTCAATCCCACGCTGGCCACGGTGGCCGAGGGCAACGGCCTCGCGCTCGCGAACGTCACGGAGGACTTCGACGGCGATCTCCGCAGCTCGCTGACCCCGGCCGACATCGGCGCGGACGCCGGCATTTTCCTCAGCGGGACGAATCCGGCGGCCGGCACGTTGAATCTCTCCGTCTCGCAGGGTCGCTCGCTGGTCACCGCTGGCGCGACGATCCTCGCCGCCTGCTCGGACCCAAACAATCTCGCGCTCACGCTCCTTTCCGCCGGGCCGGCTGGCACGCAGGGCGGATCCGCGAGCCTCGGTGGGGGGAATGTCACCTATTCGCTGCCGAACGCTCAGTTCACTGGAACGGACTCCTTCAACTACGTCGTGCGGAACAGCGCTGGTCGCCGATCGACTGGGACCATCAATGTCAGCGTCGATGCTCCGCTCTTTCCGCCTCAGGCCACCGGGATTGTCCTGCTGAATGCGGGCGGCAGCTTCTCCGGCACCTATTCCGGGGTTCCGGGGCTGAGCTACGCCATCGAGTTCAGCGACTCGCTCGCGGTCGGCTTCCAGCCGTTGCTGAACGCCAGCCAACAGCCCATCACCGTCACCGCCGACGCGAATGGCACCTTCACCTTCACCGCCGCGCAGTCGCCCGTCCCCGCGAAACGGTTTTATCGAGCGCGGGCGCAGTGAAGGCGCGGGGGACGACTCATGCGGGAGGGGGCACGCCCGCTCTGCCCTGGAAGGGGACCCGAAATGAGCCGGTGGCGTCAGCCGCCGGTAGTCGCCGAGGGCCATCGAGCCCCAGCAGGGGCGGCCGGACTCGATGCCAGCTGGTGCCATTCAGATCTGTGCCTGCTGCGCCTCCCTTGCCGGAGGCACAAGATCCCTTCCGCCGATCCGCCCCCGCGCGGTGATCCGGGCGCAGACCGCCTCCCCACCACGCAATCCACGATTCCGCTTCGCGTCCTCTCCGCATTCCCTCCCCTCCGCTTTCACCTGACGCCTCACACCCCCAAACGAAAAGACGGGCACCTCCGAGGAGGTGCCCGTCAGCGGGTGATTTTCATGTTTGGCGTTTCGCGTGGCCGGGTTTTCCGCCTCCCGACCGGGGTTGGGTCTGGCGACCCGGGTGACTGGAGCCACCCCTCTTCGATCAGATGACGCTGATCAGCGTTTCCCCGCTACTTCCCCGCGGGCGGGGTCGGCGCCGGGGTGGGCGCCGGAGGTGCCGGATTCGCGGCGGCGGCGGGCTTGCGCTTCCGCCCGCCGAAGCGGTTTCCGGCCCGCTTGAGCTGGGCCTTCAGGTCAGAGCTCGTATAGCGGCTCTGAGCCTTCAGTCCTGCCCGGGCGGAGCTGACGCGTCCCGCGATTTCGCGGGCGGCCAGCGTCACCGCATCTTCGATGCGGACGAGCGAAGCCCGGAGACGTTCCGCCTCGGCTGCACCGCGGTCGCGGACAGCCAGGAGGGCATCGAGGGTTTCACTCTGCGCTTCCAGCGGCACCCTCCCCGGCCGTTGGGCGGCCAGGTCGCGGATTTGCTGGGTGTGCTCCCGGTCGCCATTCGCCTGCACGCGGTAGCGGCGGCGTTCGGCGGTCGGGATAGGCGTCAGCGGGTCGACGGACTGCTCCAGTTGCCCGTTGAGGGCCCGGAGCGCATCCAGAAATTCAGGCGTGAGCCCGAAGGTCGGAACGACTTCGCTGACTCCGCTCAGATTCGCCGCCGGTGAAGGCGCGGATCCCGAGACGGAGGGTTGGTTGTTGAGGTTGTTTGAGGTGACATCCGCCGAGGCGGAGGCGATGGACGCCGTAGGGTTATGTGGATTCGAGGTATCGAATGTACTGGTTTTTCTGCTTGGTTTTGTTGTTGGTGCCCCGGCTCTCCAAAGGGATAACCGGGGCGTGAGTGCCACCGAAGTGACGAGTTCAGTATGACGCGTTTTTCTGAACCCGTCCGGTAAAATATTCGTTTGGGTGGAAAAATCTGTCGATCGCTCGCTTTCCGCCCCACCCGGCGCCCTTTCTCCCCATCCTCACCGAGCCTTCACACGGAGCCGCATTTCCTCGCTCGTCGCCCGGATCTCGGGAGAATGCCGGGCCGAGTCGGTGGTCGGCAGCACCTGGAAGTGGCCGGGGATTTTGGCGCCTCCGCTGCACCGGCACCGCCCAGTCCGCCCAGCGCGTCGTTTCCTTCTTCCATCCGCCTCCGTCCGGCCGGTGATTGGCTGCCCGATGTCCATCATTCGAAGAACGACGGATTGCGCGTCGCCATGATCACGCTTTCCCAGCTCGCATCCCATCTTTGGAAAGCTGCCTCGATTCTGAAGGGGCCGGTGGATGCGGCGGACTTCAAGTCGTACGTCTTTCCGCTGCTGTTTTTCAAGCGGCTTCGGATGTTCACGACGAGGAACACGCCGCCGCGCTGGCGGAGTTCGCCGGCGATGAGGAGGCCGCCCATTTCCCGGAGAATTATCGCTTCCAGGTTCCCGAGTCCTGCCACGGGCGGGATGCGCGCCGGGTGGTGAGCAATGTCGGTCAGGCGTTCCAGATAAATCCGCGCGAAAGACGGGAATCTCAGCATCCCAATGTCTATCGACTCCTCGGGACTCGCGGCAGACGGCACGGCAAAACCCGCTGCCCCCACGCTCGCCGCTGCCCTCGCGACCTAGCAGCAAAGTTCGCGACAAGTTCGTGACTCTCTCACCGCTCTCTTTCGGTAGAGTCGGCGAATGAAAGGTGAACATCGTGTGTGAATCTTTTTTGACGGCCCCCGGAATGCTCGTATTCTTCCGCCCGGCAACCGCGCCGGCCAGCTCAGTGTCGATCTCGACCATCCTTATCGCCTCATTTTGATCCCAGCCAATGATCCTGTTCCACGGAGACCCGATGGCGGACTTGATTCGGAAAACGTGACCGAGATCGAAGTTGGGGACGTTGCCGGCCCCCACTAATCCCTCCCCGATGAAAGCCATCCGCAAATTCTCATTTCAGCCAGACTACGCCGTCGCGCCCGGAGCGACGCTGGAGGAGACGATGGAGACCCTCGGCTTTACCCAGCGCGATTTTGCCCGTCGTCTCGGCCTCACCGTCCAATCGCTCAACCGCATCTTCAAAGGCCAGCAGCCCGTTACCTCCGAGACCGCGGTGAAGCTCGAACGCGTCACGGGCACGCCAGCCGCCTTCTGGAATAACCTCGAAGCTCATTACCGGCAGCAGCTCCAGAAAGCCGAAGTCGCCGCGCCTGACTCAAAGCTCGTCACGTGGGTCCAGCAGTTCGACTACGCGCGCATTACCTCCCTCGGTTGGGTCGCGGCCACGCGGAAGATTGACGAAAAGATCGAGCGCTTGCTCGCCTTCTTTGGAGTCGCGGGCGTGGCCGAGTGGGAAGCCACCCACCTGAGCACGCTCAACCAAGGTGCCTACCGGCGCGCTGCCGCGGTGAAAGAGCATCGGCCCGAAACCACAGCCTGGATTCAGCGGGGCATGACGATTGCCCGCGGCATGGCACCCGTGGAATACGATGTCGCTCGCTTCAAGGAAGCCGTCGAAAAAGCCCGCGCGCTCGCCACCGAGTCACCCATCGCGGTGGCCCGGCAACTCGAAGAGCTTTACCGTCAAGCCGGCGTCGCCTTGGTTTTCCTCGATACCCTTCCCGGCATGGGCGTCCACGCCTTCACCCGCTGGATCAAGGGACGGAACACCGCGGTCATCCTCCACGGCTTGCGTCACAAGACGAATGATCTCTTCTGGTTCGATCTCTTCCACGAGAGCGCCCACATCCTTCTCCACGGTCGTTCCCACGAGTTTCTGGAATACGACGGCTCCCAAAGCCCGCGTGAAGTGGAGGCGAATCACTGGGCCGGGCAGCGTCTGATTTCCGACGGCGATTGGAAGCAGTTCGTCACTTCGACGGCCTCCTTCACGGCGGCGGCGATCGGGGCCTTTGCCACAAAACAACAGCTTCATCCCGGCATCGTGGTCGGTCGCCTGCAGAAGGAGAAACGCCTGCGCCCCGACCGCCATGTGACGCTCAAAATCTTCCTCACTCACGACATCGAAGCCATCACCACTTCTCCGGCCCGCCAGCGCATTCGCTCTGACCGGCTCGGCACTGGCGCAGCCTTCATCCGGCGAAATCGCGGCTCCGTCCCAAATCTGGAATCCATCCGCGACTCGATCACGGCCGACGAATATGCAGATTTGCGCCGTTGATACGAATGTCCTGATGCGGCTGGCTTCGGGTGATCCCGCGCCGCTGTTTCAGCAGACCGCGGACACTCTCAATCACCTGCTCGACCAACATCCCGGCCTGCGCATCGTCGCTCACAACATCGTCATCGGGGAAGCCTACATCACCCTCATCAAGTATTACGAGATGACCAAAGCCGAGTCCCGGCAGGCTCTGCTGGCTGTGCTCACCAGCGGCCTCGTGGAACCGCTCGACGGCCCGTCCGCCTTGGAGGCGCTCCGCAGCGGCAGTAAAGGCGCGGGGCCGATTGATCGCATGATCCTTCTCGACAGCCGCGCGCGAGGGTCCCTGCCGCTCTACACGCTGGACGATGATCTCGCGAAGCTTTCCGGCGCCCGTAAACTGTTCACGACAGCAAAGACTTCCGCGAGCGAGCCATGACGAAGGAAATGCGAATGCTGGAGCGGTTCACGCCCAACCTCGACTGGGCCGCGCTGGCCGTGGCGGAGGTGGACGGCATCTGCTCGGCTCATGCCATGGTCGTGCGGGCCATGCCGGACCAGGTGCTGCCGGAGTTCCTGCCCTACCTCATGATGAGCGACCGCTTCATGAACCGCGCCGTGGAGATTTCTGTCGGTTCGCTCTCGCCCACCATCAACTGGACCACGCTCAAGCTTGAGCAGTTCGACCTCCCGCCGCTCGACCAGCAGCGCCGCATCGCGGAAATCCTCTGGGCGGTGGATGAGGCTCTCCAGCGATCCATCGCGTTGGAGTCACCGGTCGCGGGAGCACGAAGTAATCGTGGAGCGGTGGCTGCGGGAGGCGCTCATCGCGCTGAACCCGGAGATCGCGGCGCAGCCGAACCGGGCGGACGAGGCGATCTACGCGCTGCGGTTCATCAACCAGAACGTGCACGTCGAAGCCGAACGGGACGACATCGACAAGCTGGTGCTCGATGCGGATGTGCTGGACGCGATCTTGAAGGACACCCACCCGGGGAACAAAGCGCAGGAAGTGGAAATCAAGCTGATCGCGCGGCCGCGGAAGCACGCCGGGAATCCGAAATTCAAGGAGCTGCGAGAGCGGCTGGAGAAGATCCGGGAGAAGCACGAGCAGGGGCTGCTCAACAGCCTGGAGTTTCTGAAAGGCATTCTGGAGATCGCGAGAGACACGGTGGAAGCCGAGAAATCGACCGATCCGACGGAGAGCAGGATCGCGCGCTGGCGGCGCTCACCGAGCTTTTCGACGAAGTGTAGAGCAAGCACACCCACGTCATCGTCGAGCGGATCGTGGCGGACATCGACTCCATCGTGAAGCAGGTGCGCTTCGACGGGTGGCAGGCGACCGCGCAAGGCGAACGAGAAGTGAAACAGGCGCTCCGACGGGCGCTGCTGAAGGTCCGCCTGCACACCGATCAGGAACTCTTCGACAAAGCCTACGGGTACATCCGGCAGTATTACTGAGTGGCGTGCCTCCGCCGGAGGGCTGGCATCGCCCGGCGATTCAGCGCGCGTTCCGGCGTTGGATTCCGAGCTTTTCCGTTGGATTCCAAGTTTTTCCGTTGGATTCCAAGTTTTCGCGTTGGATTCCAGGTTTTCCCGTTGGATTCCAAGTTTGCGCGTTGGATTCCAAGTTTGCGCGTTGAATTCCAAGTTTGCGCGTTGGATTCCAAGTGCTTCCGGTTGCTCCCAAGTCCCCGCGTTGGGTGCTGAGTTACTACCTCGCCTTCCCAGCACTTCCGTCAGATTCCAAGTCCCGGCGTTGGATTCGATCTTGCGGCGGTGAAACTCAACTCCGTGCGTTGGATGCCAGGTTTCTGCGTCGAATCCAAGTTCCAGTGGATGATTTCGGTCCGGGCGGAACTGATTGCGTGCCAGGATTGATCGACGTCCGACGCTCCACCTCGAGCAGGAATTCGACGAGGTAATCGAGGTATCCCCGGGAGCCGGGACCACCGGTCCGGATCCTGATGGAATTTTCGATCGTTGCCAGGGCATCGCACCATTTCGCAGTCGGCAGGCGGCCAGGCAGGGGTTTGACCGCTTCCCCGGGAGCACCCGGCACATAGGCCCGAATTCCGTGGGCGTGCATCGTCTCCAAGTCTGCGATCAATCCTGCCAGCAGCCGGTCCCGTGCGCTCTCAGATGGGATGGCTGGGCTTTCCCCGCGCTTGCGTTTCATTGCCTTGATCAGCGCGGAGCGAACCGGCGAGTCCGTGAGCGCGATGTTTGCACCGGCTGCCGCTCGATCCAGCGCATGGATTTTCCGTTCGATCGCCAGCAACACCGGTGCGAATTGCGCATCGCGCATGAGGTCTGTTCGGGCCATGCCCGATTGTCGATGGTCGACGAACCCCGTGGCAAGTACCGACCCGAGGTGATGGGCGACTCGGTTCGCGGTGGTCCTGAGCCCTGAAGTAAAGACGAGCAGACGCCGCCGCCACTTCGTCGGACGGGGTCCGAAAATTCGCCCCTTACCCGCCCAGCCATCGCCGCTTGGCCACTGCTTCCCGCGCCCAGCCCGGTCATAAAATACGTGGATCTACGTATAGACGCGCGGGTGGGCGGGCGGGCATTCTTTAAAAGCAATCGCAGTAATCCCCGCCCAGCCGATCTATGAAAACGCTCGCCGCCACACGCATTCGCTCCCATTCGGTGCGGCTGATCGTGCTCTGCACGCTCGTCGCGTTCGGTCGGGTGGAAACACACGCCACCGAGCTCTTAACGAATGGTTCCTTCGAGTCGTTCACGGGGGGAAATCCGACTGGATGGGCTTACACGCAGGGCGATGGACCGCTCACTTTGCAAAGCGGCGTCACCAGCCCCTTCACCAATGTATACGGGGCCGGCGCAAACTCCCTCGGTTTCACCGACGGGGCGACCACGGCATTTTCGCCCAACATTATTCAGAGCTTCGCCTCGCAAACGCTCACTACGATCTACGCGCGCTGGGACTTCCAGATGACGAGCCTGACCGGGAGCGCGTGGACCGTCCAGATCGACGACTCCGCCTCCGCGTCGAATCGATTCAACATGGATAGCGGCGGGACATTCGGTTACGAGAACTCCGTGGGGGCGAACCAGAGCCTTATGACGTTGAGCTCGGGCGTGTGGTATCAGGTTCTGGTCGCGCTGGACATCGGGCCGGGAACCATGACGGTCTCGATCACACCCTTCGGCGGTAGCACCGTGACGTCCCCCTCGGTGCTCTGGCGGGTGCAGACCGCGACTTTGAATCGAGTCGTCTTCATCGATCTAAACACCGCTGCCAACGGCGGGATGCAACTCGACAATTTTTCCGTCAATACGGTCGCCGCGGTGCCGGAGCCAGGCACTTTGGCGGCCGGAGCGCTGCTCGGCGCGCTGGTCGGGCGGAGACTTCTCCGCCGTCGCGGATAGCGCCCTCCGCGCGACCGGGCTGCTCCCACGCCACCGATCGTGACGGTCTAGCTCCGCGGGGCGGTCGCGGGAGGACCGGCGCGTTCGTCGTGGCCAGCGCCTTCGCGCAGACCGTGGGGGTCACGGCGAGCCAGGGCGGTTCAACTGGCTACGACACTAGCCGGCGCGGTCCACCGAATGGCACCAACGGCGGCTTGCCATGGTAAGCCGATCCGCGCCATCCTTCCGCGCTGCTCCGACGAGGCGGTCGTGTTGGAGAGTCCCCCCGCTCGGAAGAATCCGCCGAGGATGCGGGGCGTGTGCCCGCGAAACCGCCATTCCCTCGTGAAAGCAACGCAAACGATCCTGCTGGTGGATGACACCCCAGCGAACCTTTGCCTCCTCGTCGATGCGCTGGACGGAGCGGGCTACGATCTCCGTCTCGCGGAGAGCGGTGCGGCGGCGCTCGACCAGATGGAGCGGATGACTCCAGATCTCGTTTTTCTCGACGCGGTCATGCCGGGGCTTGATGGCTACGCCGTCTGCGTCCGAATCAAATCGGAGCCGCGGTGGATTTCTACGCCGGTGATTTTCATGACCGGGCTGACCGAGCCCACGGAGAAGATCCGCGCGTTCGACGTCGGCGCGGACGACTACATCACCAGACCCGTGCACAAGGCCGAGGTGCTCGCGCACGTGTGGACGCATCTCGGTCTCCGGTCCACGCAGCGCGCGCTGGAGGAGGAGCTGGCGCTGCGCATCGACGCGGAGGCCCAGCTCAGTCGTTCGCTCGACGGCGCCGTGCTGGTGGTGGACTCCTGCGGTCGAATCATCTTCGCCACCCGGCTGGCCGAGATCCTGATGACCAAGCACTGGCCGCACCGAGTCGCCGGTCAGCTGCCCGCGGGGCTTTGCGATTCCCGGAGTCCGCTTCACGTACGGCGCCTCCAGGAGCCCGGGCGGAGCGATCTGGAAATGATCGTCTTGGACGAGGCGGCTCCCGCGCGCGGCAGCCTGCGCACGCTCGGCGTCTCCCCGCGCGAGGCGGATGTGCTCTTTTGGCTGGCGGAGGGCAAGACAAACGGCGAAATCGCCGGCATCCTCGGGGCATCGCCGCGCACCATCGAGAAGCACGTCGAACATATCCTCGCCAAGCTCGGGGTGGAGTCACGCCTGGCGGCCATGCGGACGGCGCTGGATGTGCTGCGCCATCGCTGATCGAGAACGGATCGGGGGAGCGGCTCCCGGTCCGGCTCCGGTACGGCTGAGCTCCCGCTCGGCCCAAACTCCGCTTACACTCCCGCGTCGCACCCCATCCTTCCTCCGCACGAGTGATTCCCGCGCCCCTCCCGTTTTAAGGAATGGCCGTCTCACGGCCAGGTGAATCGCCTTCGCCTGGAGCGAGTTCGGTTACGGGGTGATGGCGATGCGGATGTTGCGGGGGAGTTTGGGCCGCGCGGGAGCTCAGCCGTACCGGACGGAGCGCAGGTCGATCTGTTCCACGAACATCTTTCCCGTCACGTTTCGGTCGCTCGTGGCCACAGAGGGACGATGACTACACCCATGCCCCCGCTGGAAACGATTCCAGATGACCAACTCTGGCAGCAATCGCGCGCCGGCGATCACGATGCCTTCGGGCGGATCGTCGAGCGATACCAATCCCTGATCTGCTCGCTCGCCTACAGCGCCTGCGGCAACCTCGCGCGCTCGGAGGACCTCGCGCAGGAAACGTTTGTGACGGCCTGGCAGCGGCTCGGCGATTTGCGTGAGCCGGCCAAGCTGCGGGCGTGGCTCTGCGGGATCGTCCGGAATCTCGCGGCGAATGCCTTCCGCCGCGAGCAGCGGCGAGGCGGACCGGCGGAGTCGCTCGACGCCGTCCCGGACGCCGCCGCGCCGGAGGCGGATCCGGCGGAACACGCGGTCTCGCAGGAAGAGGCGGTCCTACTCTGGCGGGCGCTGGAGCGGCTGCCGGAGACGAGCCGCGAACCGATGGTGCTCTTCTACCGGCAGCAGCAATCCATCACCGAGGTGGCCAGCGCGCTGGAACTCTCCGAGGAGGCCGTGCGCCAGCGCCTGTCGCGCGGTCGGGCGATGCTCCGGGACGAAATGACGGCGCTTGTGGAGTCGACCCTCACCCGCACGAAACCGGGGTCCGCCTTCACCCTCGCCGTCATGGTGGCCCTGCCGCTGGCAGCGGCCTCGAGCGCCAGTGCCGCGCTGACGCTGGGCATCACCGTGGGAAGCGAGGCGGCCACGGTGGGGTACGTCGGCTCGGGCGGGGGCAGCAGCGCGGCCGCGGCCGGAAAGGGAATGCTCGCGAAACTCGGCCTCGGCGTGTTGGTCGGCCCGCTCATCGGACTCGTCTGCGCGTGGTTTGGCACCCAGATCGCGGCCTCGACGGCGCGCTCACCGGAGGAGCGCGCCCGGATTCTCCGCGCCGCCCGCGGGATCGCGGCCTTCTGTCTCGCGCTGAGTCTCGGCCTGGCCGCCGTGATGATTTTCGTGGGCCGACTCGCCGCGCCTTCCGCCGCGGCGATCGTGCTCGGAACCTGCGCGTGGACCGCCGTGTTGCTGGGTGGAATCTTCTTCGCGTGCCGCCGGCTCGCCCGCGACGTCCAGGGCATTCGGCTCGCGACGAACACCGGCGATGAAGCCTACGGGCGGATGCGGGCGGCCCAGGGCAAACGCCTGCGCGTGCCGCGCCGCTTCGAGTCAAAGGGGAGATTCGTCGGCCTCCCGCTGGTCGCGGCGTCCTGGGGTGGAGAGGACTCGGATGCCTATCGCGCCCGGCCGATCTACGGCTGGCTCGCGCTGGGCGACATCGCGGTGAGTCCGTTTCTGGCCTTTGGCGGGGTCGCGATCGCGCCAATCGCGATCGGCGGCGTCACGATCGGCGTCTTGAGCCTGAGCCTCTGGGGCATCGGACTCGGCCTATTCGCCGTGGGGAGTCTCGCATTCGGCTGGTGGGCGGTGGGTTTCGCGGCCGTGGGTGGGAAAGCTGCGGCGGGTCTGGCCGCCGTCGCCCGCGATTACGCGGTCGGCGTCGCGGCCAGCGGTGCGGAGGCGAACACCCCGGTCGCGAAGGCGTGGTTCCAGACGGAATGGATCTCGGACGTCGCCGGGTTGTTTACCGGCCACGCGCTCTGGTGGGCGCTCGGTTGCGTGATCCTCGCGGTGGCGCTCCGCGCGTGGCGGGACCGGCGGGAGGGGTGAAGCGTTCGGCGCATCAGATCGCCTCGATCCTCACCGCACCGGCCTTGTAGGACGGCTGCCGGGAATGCGGATCGAACGCGGGAAAGGTGAGGCGATTCGTCTCGGCGTAGTGCATCGGGAGAAAGACCTGCCCCGGCGCCACCGCAGCGGTGACACACGCGGTCGCCGTCAGCCGACCGCGGCGGGAGATCACCCGGATCTCCTGCGCATCCGCGATGCCCAGCCGACGCGCGTCGGTGGGATTCAGTTCCAGATAGGTCGTCGCGGGATGCAGCTTTCGGAGCACGGCGGAACGCCCAGTGCGCGTTTGGGTGTGCCACTGCGCGCTCGTCCCGCGGCCGCTCAGCAGCCAGAACGGAAAATCCGCGTCGGGCATTTCCGGGGCCGGACGCGACTCCTCGCAGACGAACCGGGCCCGGCCGTCGGGAGTGTAAAAAACTCCATCCGCGAACAGACGTCGCTCCGCCGCGGGCGCCGATGCTCCTTCCGGCACCGGCCACTGCAATCCGCCGGCGAGATCGAGCTGCGCGTAGTCGTGGATCCCGCTGAGGTCGCACGGACGTCCCGCCGACAGGCGCTTCATGATTTCGAATACGTCCGCCGGCGATCGCCAGGCGCGGAATAAATCCCCGCAGCCCCAGTGGTGCGCGACGAGTTGGAAGATGTGGAAATCCGCGAGGGCCTCGCCCGGAGCGCGCCGGATCTTTCGCACGACGCCGAGACGGCGCTCGGAGTTGATGAAGGTGCCGTCCTTCTCGCCCCAGCCCGCGGCCGGCAGCACGAGATGGGCTTCGCGCGCGGTCTCGGTGTCGGCGTAGAGATCCTGTACGACGAGAAAGTCGAGCTTCCGCAGCCGCGCGCGCGCTTCGCTCTGGTGGATCCACGAATGCGCCGGATTGGTCGCGATGATCCAAAGCCCGCGGATCGTGCCGTCATCGATTCCGGCGAGGATCTGATCATAGGCGAGGGAGTTTTCGGTGGGGATGCGCGCCTCCTCGATCTCCAGAATTCGCGCGACGTCCGCCCGATCCGCCGGATCGGTGAACGAGCGGCCGCCGAAGAGCGACACCGTGTTGGAGAACAACCGCGAGCCCATCGCGTTGCACTGTCCCGTGATCGAATTCGCGCCCGTCCCCGGACGCCCGATGTTTCCCGTCATCAACGCCAGATTGATGATGGCCTGGGCGGTCCGCACGCCCTCGTGGCTCTGGTTGATGCCCATCGTCCACCAGAACGAGACGCGCTCGCGCGTGCCGATCGTGTGGGCGAGCCGCTCGAGCTCGGCGACGCTCACGCCCGTCTCGCGGGAGACGCGCTCGGGCGCATAAGCCCCGACGAATTCCTCGAACGCGGCGAATCCCGTGGTGTGCGCCGCGATGTAGTCCCGCTTCACCCAACCGGCCCGCACCAGCAGATGCGCGAGGCCGAAGAGGAGCGTCAGATCGCTCTTCGGCGCGAGGGCGACGTGCTGCGTGGCGCACTGCGCGGTTTCGGTCCGGCGCGGATCGATCACCACGATCTCGGGACTTCGCCGATTCCGCAGCACGCGCTGCCACATGATGGGATGAGCGATGCAGAGATTCGAGCCGAGCAGGATGATCGCATCCGACTCTTCGAAATCCGCGTAGCAGCCCGGCGGCGCATCGAAGCCAAACGAGTGCTTGTACGCGCTGGCCGCCGTCGCCATGCATTGCCGCGTGTTGCCGTCGCCGTGCACCATTCCCATCCCAAATTTCGCGAGCGCACCGAGAAAGGCCATCTCCTCCGTCACGATCTGGCCCGTGCTGATAAACGCCACGCTGGCGAGCCCGTGCGCGGCCTGAATCGCCTTGAAGCGCCCGACGAATGCACCCATCGCTGTGTCCCAGTCGACCGGTCGCAGCACGCCATCCGGACCGCGCAGCAGGGGCCGGGTCGCGCGATCGGGGGCATCGAGCGGCGCGAGCGCCTCCCAGCCCTTGGGACACGCCATGCCGAGATTCACCGGGTAAAGCGGATCCGCCGAGAGATTCACGGCGGAGCCCTCGCGGAGATGCGCCGTCAGCGAGCAACCGGTGGAGCAATAACCGCACGTGAGCTGCGTGGTCGCATCCGGAGTCAAGCGCTCGGGGACGCGACCGAGACCGAAGGCGCCCGGCCGCTGCACGAGATCGCGCGTCATCGGACCATCCCAGGCGCGCACGAGCTGCGCGGCGCGCTGGCGCACGCGCTGACGAAGGGGCGAAGGATTGGGCATGGGCATCAGGAGTGACGCCGGCGTCGCGCGGGCGCGGCATTCCCGGGCATGCGCGGGGCAACCGCGGAAACGAAAAAGAGGGCGCGGCCGAGGATCTCCGCGCCCAGCACCAGCGCGAAAGCGATCCAGCCGACGCGGTCTTCGAGCAGCGGCAGGAGCACTCCGCCCACGCCCGCGAGCAGCAGGCGCACCCCGAGCGGGTCGCGGAGCGGACCCACCAGAAGCCGGGCGGATTTCCGGAGCAGCGGATCGGCGGCGCGCTCCGCATCGCGCAGCCAGAAGCCCTCCGCGGCCAGCAGGGCCAAGGAGGTCGCGATGAGCGCGACCCGCGCGGCGGGCGCACCGTCGATCGCCCAGACCGCCGCGCTGCCAAGGCTCAGCACCGTCCCGAGGAAGCGCGGGGCCGTGCGCGGGAAACGCCAGCTCGGACGCGGTACATCCGCGTAGACCATGATCGAACACGCGAGACCGAGCGCGCCGCTCGCCAGCGCGACCGCCGGGAGGACCGCCACCACGAAGGCAGGGAGCGAAAGTCCGAACGCCGACGTCACCCAGAGACTGGTCGCGCCCGCGAACGCGCCGAACGCGATCACCTCCCGGCTCAGCCAAGATCGGCGGAGCCCCAGAAAGACCCGCCAGGCGCGGAGCGGCTGGCCCAGATGCAGGACGCTCGCGACGAGGCCGGCCAGCAGAGCGCCCAGCGCGAACCCAATCGCGCCGGCGGACGGACGCCAGGAGAGCACCCCGAGCGCGAGCTGCGTGAGCACGAGCATCAGCACCAGCGGCCAGTGCGCGGGTTCCGGACGCAGGGTGGCGGCATCGGCGGCGCGGGCGCTGGCGGGGAGCGCTTCCGCCCCGAGATAGCGCGTCGTCGCGCCGGTGAGTGTCCGCGCCGGCACGCTGACCGGGAGCGATTCCCGCATGACATCGCCGAGCGTCACATTGACGATGCCGATCGCCTCATTCGGACAAGCCTGCACGCAGGCGGGCGCCTCTCCGACGGAAAGCCGCGAATGGCAGAGGTCGCATTTCCGCACGATCCCGAGGACCTCGTGGTACTTCGGGACGTCGTACGGACACTTCAGGATGCAGTACTGGCAGCCGATGCACTGATCATCGAGATGTCGGACGATGCCGGTGTGCGGGTCCTTATCGTAGGCGAGGACGGGACAGCCGTTGGCGCAGCCGGGATCGGCGCAATGATGACAGGCGCTCGTGACGAAGCGCGAGACCGCGGGCTCATCCGCGAGGATGACCCCCACTTCCCGCCAGGTCTCGCCGGGCGAAAGCCCGTTCAGGTTGTGGCAGGCGGTGACGCAGGCCTTGCAACCGGTGCAGAGATCCAGATCGACTTCGAACGCGTACTGCTCGCCACGCGCGGGGGCACTGAGCGGAATGAGCCGCTCGTAGTGCGGTGCGAGGTCGGGCCGATGCGTCAGCTCTTGATGCCGCCGCGCGAACTCCGCGACCGGCGTCAGCAAACGCTGCTCGGCCAGCAGTTCCTCGACGAGCGTCGGCATGGCTAGGCCACGGGCACGAGGGAAAGGAGCGCCGCGAGATCGTGGCGCTGGGTGAACGCCTGGAACCGCTCGCCCGGGGCGCGGTGCGCGAGGAAGACGCGCAGGAGATGGAGCAGACGGCCCCTCAGTTCCTCGAACGGCACCGCCGTCCAGAGCGCGCGCCCGACCGCCTGATGCGTCCCGAAGCCGCCGCCGACAAAGACCGAGTAGGCATCCACGTTCTCGCCCTCCACGTTCGCCTTCATCCCGAGCAGACCGATATCGCCCATGTAGTGCTGGGCACACGAATGCGGGCAGCCGGTGAAATGAATGTTCACGGGTTCGTCGAGCGTGATGTGCTCCTCCAGAAACGCGCCGAGCGCGAGCGCGTGGGCCTTGGTGTCGGATTGGGCAAACTTGCAGTAGCGACTGCCGGTGCAGGCGATGATCCCGCTCGCGACGTTCGACTGGCGGATATCCAGTCCGACGGGCCGAAGCTGCGCCGCAACCGCCGTGGCCTCGGCCTCGGGAACATTCGGGAGCAGCACATTCTGCCAGACCGTGAGGCGCAGCTCGCCGGAGCCGTGGCGCTCGGCCAGCGCGGCGAGCGTCCGCATCTGGGCGCTCGTGAGCTGTCCGGCGGGCAGGGTGATGCCGAGGCAGACCAGGCCGGGCTGACGCTGCGCCAGAACGCCGACGTGGCTGTGCGCCCGCTCGGCGCCGCGCGCATCGCGTTCGCACTCGGAGCGCAGCAGCGGGGTGGAGAGGAGCTTCTCCGCCTCGGCCAAAAACGCCGGGATGGACAGCGCCTCCAGCAGATGCTTCAGGCGCGCGCGTTTGCGATCAGTGCGGTTTCCCTTCGCGATGAACACGCGCAAGAGCGCCGCGCAGACCCGCACGATCTCCGCGGGAGAAACGAGGATGCCCGCGTCCCGCGCGAAGGCCTTGTGTCCGGTCGCGCCGCCCAGTGCGATCCGAAAATAGATCCCGGGCGCAACCCCATCCGCATTCGCCCCAACTCGGACCGCGCGCACGCCGATGTCGTTCGTGTCCTCAACCGCGCCCACGACCCCGCCACCGTCGAAGGCGATGTTGAATTTGCGCGGCAGATCGTAAAACTCGCGGTGCTGGAGGATGAAATGGCCGAGCTCGAGCACGAAGGGCGACACGTCGATCAGCTCATCCGGATCGATCCCGAAGGTCGGGGTCGCCGTCAGATTCCGGATGTTATCCGCGCCGGCTCCGCGCGTGTGCAAACCGATCGCCTGGATGCGGCGCAGGACCTCGGGCGTATCCTTCGGCGCGATGAGGCGGATCTGCAGGTTTGCCCGCGTGGTCACCTGGACGTAGCCCGTCGTGAGTTCGTCGGTGATCGCCGCGAGTTCCCGCAGCTGGTGGCTGCGGATCTGCCCGGCCGGAATGCGCAGGCGCGCCATGTACGCGCCCTCCACGGGCGTCAGGTAAAAGAGCCCGTTCCACTTGAAGCGGAAGATCTGCACCTTGGACGGCGCCGCGTCCGCCGCGGCGGCATCCACGAGCTGGTGGAAAGAATCGAGCGGATGCTCCACGCGCTTGATCCGCTCCTCCGGGGTCAGCTCCTCCTCCACCAGAGCGACCGGAGCAGGCGCCGCCGCGATCGCGAAAGTCGCCCCGCGCTGCGCGATCCCGGCGAAAAAACCGTCGAGATAATGTCCCTGCTCCTCGGTCAGAGGCGTGGGCAGCGGCAGCGTTCGAGTGGTGGGGGCGGAAGGCATCGGCGGATCAGTACACGTCGCGCTGGTAGCGCTTTTCCTTCTTGAGCTGGGTGACGAACTCCGCGGCACCGTCGGCGCTGAGCCCACCCTCGCGCTCGACGATTTGGTGCAACGCGGCGTCCACATCCTTCGCCATGCGCGACGCATCTCCGCAGACGTAAAAATGCGCCCCTTCCTGCAACCACGCCCAGAGCTCGCGGCCCGCTTCGAGGAGACGGTGCTGGACGTAGATCTTCTCCGCCTGATCGCGCGAGAAGGCGGTCTCGAGCCTCGTGAGATGGCCGTCCGCGCGCATCGTCTCGAGCTCGTCCTGATACAAGAAATCCACGGACGCCCGCTGCTCGCCGAAGAAGAGCCAGTTGCCGCCCGTCGCGCCCGTCACCCCGCGCTCCTCGAGGAACGCGCGGAACGGCGCGATGCCTGTCCCCGGACCCACCATGATGATCGGTCGCGCGCCATCCGCCGGGAGGCGAAAGCCGTGGGAGGTCTGCACGAAGACCGGCACCGCGGCCGACGCGGCGCGATCCGCCAGGAAAGTCGAGCAGACGCCCTTCCGCATCCGGCCGTGGCTCTCGTGCCGCACGACGGAAACGGTGAGATGCACTTCTCCGGGATGCACCTTCGGGCTGGAGGCGATCGAGTAGAGCCGGGGCTGGATCTTTCGGAGCATCGCCGCGAAATCCGGCGCCGCCGTCTTGCCGCGCGCGTCGCTGAGGAAATCGATGACCTCGCGCCCCCAGAGCATTTTTTGGAGGGCCGGACGCTGCTCGGGCGCGAGGAGGGCCGCGAGTTCGGTGTCTCCGCCTTCGTGGGCCGCGAAGCGCAGAAGGTCCTCACCCGGCTTGCGCAGGTCGAGGTCCCGGCTGAGCGCGCGACGCAGCGAGCCACGCGAGCCATCGGCCAGCCCGACTTCCTCCTCGCCGTCGAATTCGAGCCGGTCGAGCACCTCCTGGACGAGCTCGGGACAATTCGTCGGCCAAACTCCAAGGGCATCGCCGGCTTCGTAGGCCAGCCCGGATTCCCCGAGCGCCAGCTCGAAATGACGCGTCTCCTTCTCCGATCCTGCGCCGCTCAAGGGCCGATTCACGAGCAGGCGGGCCGGATAGGGATGCTTCCGCGAAAACGCCGGCGCCGCGTCGTGCGCGAGCAGGCGCTCGCCGTCCGCGGCGACCTGCGCGATCTCCGATGACGTCGCTGGCGTCCCGGCAAACGCCGCTTTCGCGGCCTCGAGCCAGGCCGAAGCCGGCACGTCGTAATCCACGTCGCAGTCGACCCGCGGGAGCACTCGCGTCGCGCCGAGTTCGGCGAAGCGGCGGTCGAAATCGATCCCCGCCTGACAGAACTGCGGGTAGTTCCGATCCCCGAGCGCCAGGACGGCAAAGCGCACGCCGGTCAGGCGGGGCGCCGCGGGTCCATTCAAGTGCGCCCAGAAGGCGTGCGCATTCTCTGGCATCTCGCCGTCGCCGTAGGTGCTCGTGATGAGGAGAACGTCCGGATCGCGGGAGAAATCGAGCGTCGCGAATTCATCCATCCCGACCGCGCGGGCGGTGAACGTTTCCGGCGAGAGCGCGCGGGCAAAGCGCCGGGCGAGCGCCGCGGAGGAACCCGTCTGCGTCCCGAAGAGGATCGTTAGCGTCCGGCGCGCCACGGTTGGTTCACTGGCGGCCGGCGGGGGCGTTCCGCCGGCCGCGAAGAGTCCGGCGAGATAGCCGTTGAGCCACGCCCGCTGCGCGGCATCGAAGGGCGCCGTGGACGGCAGGACCGGCGGGGCGTTCATGCGGCAGCGGAGAACTGGACGATCCGGGAGGCATCGGCCGCAGGCCGGTTCACGAGCGGGCGCAGGTCGCCTTTGAGGTGCGACTTGTGCTCGAGGAAGTCGATGAGGTACGCGCGGCGCTCGTGATAGTCGGGCCGTTCCATGATCTCGCGGCGCACGCGCGGCCGCGGGAAGTTGATCTCCATGATGTCGCCCACCTCGGCCTCCGGGCCGTTCGTCATCATGATGACGCGATCGCTCAGGTAGAGCGCTTCATCGACGTCATGCGTCACCATCATCGCGGTGATCCGATTTTTCCGCCAGAGCGCGAGCAGGACATCCTGGAGTTCGTAACGCGTGAGCGAATCGAGCATCCCGAAGGGCTCATCCAGCAGCAGCATCTTCGGCGACAGCGCAAACGCCCGCGCGATCCCCACGCGCTGGCGCATCCCCTGCGAGAGCTCGCCAGGGCGCTTGTCCATCGCATCCGCGAGTCCGACGAGCGAGAGGTAATACTCCGCGATCTGGCGGCGCTCGACCCGGCTGGCGGGGTAGAAGACCTGATTGATGCCGAGCATCACGTTCTCAAACGCGGTGAGCCACGGGAGGAGCGACGGCGACTGAAAGACGATCCCGCGATCCGGCCCCGGACCCGAGAGCTCGCGGCCCGCGAGAATGATGCTGCCGCCGTCGATCGGCGTCAGACCCGCGACCATCATGAGCACCGTGGATTTCCCGCAGCCGGAGTGTCCGATCACGGTGACGAACTCGCCCTTGGCGATCTCGAAGCCGGCGTTCTTCACCACGTCGATGCGGCCCCTGGCCCCGCCCGGCGCGGGATAGGTTTTCGTCAGGGCGTGAATCTGGAGAAAGGCTTGGGCAGACATCAGACTTCGACTTCCTCCCGTTTGATTTCCCGGCGGCGCACCGGCTGGCGCGCACCGAGCATCCAGGGACGCCGCGGCTTGTGCGTGATGTCCTCGGGTTCAATGTCAGGCAGCACGAGCGTGCGCGTGAGCGTCTGTTTCCGGCGTTCCCCGGACTCGAGCAGGTAGTCCACGATCCGGGATCGCAGCCGCTTGAAGCGCGGGTCGTGCTGGAGCGCCTCCCGACTCCGCGGGCGCGGCACGTCGACCACGATCGACGGCCCCAGCGTCGCCTGTGGTCCGGCCGTGAGCGGGATGACGCGATCCGCGAGGAGCAGGGCCTCGTCCGGATCGTTCGTCACGAGCACCACCGTCTTTCGGTCCTCCGACCAGATCCGCATGATCTCGTCCTGGAGCGTGGCGCGCGTCAGCGCATCGAGCGCGGAGAGGGGTTCATCGAGCAGGAGGACCTGCGGATTCATCGCCAGCGCGCGAGCCACCGAGACGCGCTGCCGCATGCCGCCGGAAAGCTCGGAGGGGCGTTTGTCCGTCGCGGGCGTGAGATTCACCATCCCGATGTATTTCCCGACGTGCTCCGCCCGCTTGGCGGCGCTCCAGGCCGGAAAGACCGCGTCGACCGCCAGAGCGATGTTCTCCCGCACCGTGAGCCAGGGGAGCAGCGAGTAATTCTGGAAGACGATGCCGCGATCCGGCCCGGGGCCGGCGATCGGGCGCCCATCGAGCAAGGCGGTGCCGTGATCCGCCTGGAGCAACCCGGCGAGCAGCGACATCAGGGTCGTCTTGCCGCTGCCGGAGTAGCCGACGATCGCGACGAACTCGCCCCGTTCGACGGAGAGATTCACGTCCGTGAGGATCTCGCTGCGCGAGCCTTTCGCGCCGAAGCCCTTCGAGACCGCGTGAAATTCGAGGAAGGCCATGGCGGGATCAGGCGGTCCGGAAGCGGGATTCCACCACGCTCATGAGGCGATCGAGGACAAAGCCCACGAGGCCGATCGTGAGGATCGAGAGGATGATGTGCTCGTAGATCAGGCTGTTGTACTCCTGCCAGAGGAAGCCACCGACCCCCGGCCGGCCCGTGAGCATTTCCGCGGCGACGATCACCAGCCAGGCGATCCCGAGGCTGAGGCGAAAGCCCGTGAACATGTAGGGCAGCGTGGCGGGCAGCAGCACTTTGAAGAGCGTCTTCGCCCGCGAGAGCTTCAGCACTTTCGCGACGTTCAGGTAATCCTGCGGCACGCTGCGGACGCCGACGGCGGTGTTCAGCACCGTGGGCCACATCGAGCAGATCGCGATGGTGAACAGCGCCGCGAGCTCGGACGTCTGACCCTTCGCGCCGGAGAAGAGCACCAGCCCGAGCGGCAGCCACGCCAGCGGCGACACCGGTCGCAGGACCTGGATGATCGGATCGAAGCATTTTGCGAACGTCTTCGACAGCCCGAGCACGAAACCGAGCGGCGTGCCGAGGATGAGGGCGAGCGCGTAGCCCTTCGCCACGAGGACGAGCGAGATCCAGGTGAACCGGAGGATCCCCTGATCCAGCTCCCCGCGCTTGGCGAACGGCTCCAGGATGTAGAGCTTGCTGGCCTCCCACGTCTTCAACGGATCAGGCAGTTCCTTCGACCAGGTGTGGGCGGAGAAATACCACAGGACAAGGACCGCCGCGGCTCCGAGGAGCGGGAGCAGCAGCCAGTCGAGGCGGAAGGCGCGTTCGTTCATGGCGGGAACGCCTCAGCCCTTGAGGTTTTTCACGGCGAACGAGGCGGCATAGCCCTCGGGATCGGCGGGGTTGAACTGCGCGCCGTCGAACATCGTCTCGACCGCACTGTTGATGCCGGCGTGCGCGTAACCCACCTCCTTCATCGCCTCCTCGTACAAATCCGGCCGCATGACCTGCTTCGTGATCCCCTCGTAGTCCGGCGCGCCTTCGACCATGCCCCAGCGCCGGAACTGGGAGAGCCACCATTTGGCGTACTTGGGCTGCGGATAATTGCAGTTCCGCGCCGCGAAGATCATGAGGTGCTCGTCATGCGGCTTGGTCCGGCCGTCGCCGTAGTCGATCTCCCCGCGCATCCGGCCCTCGATGATCTGCGGTGGGCAGTTGATGTAGGTCGCGGCGCTGACCGTCTTCGCCGCCTCGGGGCGGTTGGCGGGCGTATCGAGCCAGTCGCTCGCCTTGCGGAGAGCCTTCAGAACCGCCTTCACCGTCTTCGGATTCTTCTCCGCGAACTCCGCGAGAAACGCGCAGGCCTTTTCCGGATGATCCTTCCACATGTCCTGCGTCGTGACGCTGGTGAAACCGATGCCATCGGCGATGGAGCGGGCGTTCCACGGCTCGCCGACGCAAAAGCCATCCATCTTGCCGACTTTCATGTTCGCCACCATCTGCGCGGGTGGGATCGTGATGAGGGAGACGTCCGTGTCCGGATTGATGCCTCCTGCGGCGAGGTAATACCGCATCCACATGGCGTGCGTCCCCGGCGGGAAGGTCATCGCGAAGCTCAGCGGCGCGCCCTTGGCCTTCGCTTCGTCGACGAACGGCTTCAGCGCCTTCGGGTCCGCCGCCACTTTGCCCTTCAGCTCCATCTTCAAGGAGATGGCCTGGCCGTTCCGGTTCAGCAGCCAGGGAATGACCATCGGCTTTTTCGGCGAGCCGAGCAGGCCCATCGTCGACGCGATCGGCATGCCGAAGAGCATGTGCGTACCCTGAATGTCGCCGTTCGAGAGGGCATCGCGGACGGCGGCCCAGTTCGCCTGCTTGGCGATGGTGGAATTGATCCCGAACTCTTTGAAGAACCCGCGTTCGTGCGCAATCACGAGCGGCGCGCAATCGGTCAGCGCGATGATGCCGAATTTCATCTCCGTGACCTCCGGCGCGTCATTCGCCGCGTAAAGCGAGCCCACCCAGCCGCGCGGCAGGGCGGAGAGCAGCGCACCCGCGGTGATTCCTTTGGCGGTCCGGGAAAGGAACTGGCGGCGCGAGAGGGTCGGATGCGGGAGCGGATCGGGCGGGTGCATGGGAAGCGTGGATTGGCGGGTGGTTCAGGCCGCGAGGAGCAGCGAAGGAGGTGCGGGCGGGCAGGCGGGTTCGGCGTGGAGATCCGGCCGGAAAGCGGCCTGGAGCACGGCGCGTTGCCGCGCGGGCGGCGTGCCCTTCCAGAGCCGATGGGCCGTGAACTGCGCGGCGAGCCAGTCGCGCTTTGCGGAGTCGGGCAAATGCAGCGCGCCGCCGCTGAAGCGATGGAGCGACGCGGCGGGAAGTGACTTCCCGGTGCCGGTCGCGAACGGCCCGACCAGCGAATGGCGCAGCGTTTCGACCGTGGTATCGAGATACTCCGGGCCCGAGAGCAGCGCCGCGAGATCCGGGCGATTCGCCGCCTCATCGCACCACCGGCCGGCCCGGATGAGCGCCCGCTGCAGCGCGGCGTGCTCGGCGGCGCGATCCTCCGCGAATTCCCCGCGCATGAGGAGCGCCTTTTCCGGATGGCCCGGAGCGAGATCGTGGCTCGTGGCCACGCACCAGCCGAACCCGCCGAGGATCGCGGCGGAATTCCATGGCTCGCCGACGCAATACCCGTCGATCAACCCCTCCTCGAGCGCGTCCGCCACCAGCGCGGGCGGGATCACAGCCAAGCGGACGTCGTGATCGGGATCCACTCCCGCCTGCTGCAGCCAGAGCCGCATGAGGAAGTGGTGGGACGAATGCAGCGAGACGACGCCGAAGACGAACTTGCGGGGCTGGTTCGCGCGGATGGCGGCGCGGAGATCGCCGGTGGCGTGCACGCCGGCGTTCCAAAGCCGCCGCGAGAGCGTGATGGCGTTGCCGTTCGCATTCAGGAAGAAGGCCGTGCAGACATCCGCGGGGGCGCAGTCGAGCCCCAGCCGCAGGGCGATCGCGAGGCCGGCGACCGCATGGGCGCCGTCGAGTTCCCCGTAAAGCAGCTTCTCCCGGATCGTGGCCCAGCCGGCCTCGCGGGAGAGCTCCACGCGCAGGCCTTCCGCCGCGAAATAGCCCAACGCGGACGCGACGGCGAGCGGCGCACAGTCGGTGAGCGCAATGAAGCCCAGCTTCACCGTTCCCCTGCCGTTGCTGCCCACATTTCCCTTCGCCATGAACGTTCCCCTAGCGTTCGCCGTGCCGCGACCCCGCAAACTCCGCTCTTGCGCGGGAGGAATCCTTTTCATGCTATCGATGAAATGGATTCATCAAAGAGCCTGCCCTTGGATTCACGCCAGTTGCGGGCGTTCGCCACCGTCGCGCAGGCCGGCGGATATCGTCCGGCCGCGGCGCAATTGCACCTGACGCAATCGGCCCTGACCCACGCGATCCAGGCCCTCGAGCGGGATCTGGGGTGTCGCCTTTTTTACAAGCAGGGCAAAAAGTCCACCCTCACGCGCGCTGGAGAACGCCTCCGCGAGCAGGCCGCGGAGATCTTTGCGCTCATGGCGCGGGCCCGAGCCGATGCCGCCAGCGACGAATCCTCCGCCCCCGCCCGGCTCCGCGTGGGCTGCTCTCGTACCCTCGCGCAGTTCGTGCTTCCCACGGTTCTCCGGGAATTCCGCGAATCCTTTCCGGCCACGCGCGTCGCGGTGCTCTCGTGCCCGCCGCTCGATGGCCCCGGGACGCTGGCGGCCGGTGGGATGGATCTCCTGCTTGGCCTCCAGCCGCCGGAGCGTGCGGGGTTCACCTCACGCCTGTTGTTCACGGACCGGCCCTGCCTGCTCGCGAGCCGCCTCGTGACGCGACCGGCGGAGCTGAAGGCGGAGCCCTGGATCCTGCCGCTGGATGCGGCGGAGAACGGCCTCCAGCCGCGAAACGCGGAGTCGGCCGGCGAATTTCAACTCGAGGACCTCGCGGTGATCAAGGAGATGGTGAAGCTCGGCCTCGGCGTGACGGTCGAAGCGCCCTGGGTCGCCGCGCGGGAACTTGCCGAGGGTTCACTCCGCGCGCTCCCCCTCCGGCCCGCGCTCCCGATCCGCCGCTGGACCGCGACCGTCCCGACTCATCGTCCCCCCACGCTCGCGGAAGGGGTCTTCATCGGCCTCTGTCGAAATGTCTGTCTCGCGCTCCGCCGCGAGCCGCAGCCGGACCGGACGACCAAGCAACGCACGGGGCGCACCTCCGGGGCGAGGAAGTAGGCCACCGCGAGGGCGCTGGCGAAGGGGTTCGTGCCGGCGGACGGAGCCGCAACTTAGCGCACGTCGCCCATGAGTTTTTTCATCCAGGGTACGAGGGCGAAGAGGGCGAGCGTGCAGCCGCCGACGATCATCGCCTGCTGGAGGAAGAAGTCGGCGAGCTGGCCGGCGCCTTCGCTCTTGAATTCTCCCGCGAGGACGCCGGCGAGTTTGTTTCCGAGCGCGGCGGCGAGGAACCAGATGCCCATCACGAGGCCGAGGAGACGCTTGGGCGCGAGCTTCGTCATCGTCGAAAGGCCGACGGGGCTGAGGAGCATTTCGCCGACCGTCTGCAGGAAGAAAACCGCGACGAGCCAGAGCGGGCCGACCTTGCCGCTGGCCGTGAGTTTCGCGGCGGGAACCATCACGACGAAGGAGAGACTCACGAAGAGGAGGCCGAGGGCGAACTTCATCGGGCTGGACGGCTGCCTCGAGCCGAGGGCGATCCAGAGGTAGGCGAACACGGGGGCGAGGAGGATGACCCAGATCGAGTTGACCGATTGCCACCACGAGGATGGGAAGGGCTGGCCGAAGGCGACGTTTTCGGTGAGCTTGTCGGCGAAAAGGGAGATGGAGGAACCGGTCTGTTCGAAGATGGCCCAGAAAATTTCGGCGGCGAAAAAGAAGACCAGAATGGCCGCCAGCCGTTTGCTTTCCTCGTCGGGCCGGAAGCCGAAGAAGAGAATCGCGGCAATCTGGAGCGCGAAGAGCGCGTAGACGATCTTCGGGTAAGTGTCGCAGGCATTCATCGCGGCGATCAGGGCGAGGGAGGCGACGGCGACGAGACCCAGTTTGCCCCAGGGGCGGCGACCGTCGGGCTCAGGAGCCGGGGGGGCGCCGACGTGGGCGAGGCGTTCGCGTTGGATGATGTAAACGATGAGGCCGAGGGTCATGCCCACGCCGGCGGCGCCGAAGCCCCAATGCCAGCTATAGAGGGGATTCAGGCCCCACGAGGTGAGGCGGATTTTCCAACCTTCGCTCTGGGCGAGGTAGCCAGTGACCAGCGGAGAGAGGAAGGCACCGATGTTGATGCCCATGTAGAAGATCGAGAAACCGGCGTCACGGCGTTCGTCGGTCGGGCCGTAGAGGCTGCCGACCATCGTGGAGATGTTGGGTTTGAGGAGGCCGGTGCCGATCGCGATGAGGACGAGGCCGGCGTAGAACGCCGTGAGGTTGCCGAGGGCCATCGTGAAGTGGCCGGTGGCGATGGTGATGCCACCGACGAGGACGGCGCGGCGGGCGCCGATGAAATTATCGGCGATGAAACCGCCGAGGATCGAGAGCAGATACACGCTCATCGTGTAGGTGCCGTAGATGCCGGCGGCGCTTTTTGTCTCGAAGCCGAGCCCGCCCTCGGCCGCGGTCTTCACCATGAAGAGGATGAGCAGCGCCCGCATGCCGTAGAAAGAAAAACGTTCCCACATCTCGGTGAAGAAGAGCGTGGTGAGGCCGCTGGGATGGCCGCCGATCCCCCCTCCTTGGGACAGGGCGAGCGGGGTGGCGTTTTCGGTTTCGATGGAAACCGGAGGGACGGGGGAAGAACTCATGGGGGCGGGAAAGGCGGGGTGCGTGCTGGCGAGGGCAAAAGCGAGAGAGAGCGGAGAACTTTGATCGGAGACTCGGCGTTTGCGGCCGCCCCGAATCGCGTAGGCTGGCAGCTACGAGCGCATTTCGACGCCTGCCTGGCAAGCTTGGGCCGTCTGACCGATCGCGGGCGGGAGGAGGCGGAATTTCGACCGAGACTCGAAGGTGTTTGACGCGACGCACATCCGCCGCTCAAGATCACCGCGAACCGCTGCAATCCCACCACCTCTCATGCCCACCATCCTTCTGGTCCTCCTCGTGCTTCTCCTCCTCGGCGCCCTCCCGACCTGGCCCTACAGCGGCGGCTGGGGTTACTATCCGAGCGGTGGCCTGGGACTGGTTCTCCTCGTGCTGATTGTCCTCGCTCTGACCCGCAGGGGGCGGCGCTGAGACGTGGGACGCGCGGCGGCTCTCACGAGCCGTGGACGCGCGCGCCGACCTTGAGGCGGAGGGCATTGAGGGCGATGAAGCCCGTGGCGTCGCTCTGGTTGTAGGCCTTCGTCGGATCGGCTTCCATCGTGGCGATGTGCGGATTGTACAAGCTCACCGGGGACTTCCGCCCGCCGGCGTAGAGCCCACCCTTGTAGAGCTTCACCCGCACGGTGCCCGTGACATTCTTCTGCGATTCCGTCACGAGGGTCTGGAGCATTTCGCGCTCGGGGGAAAACCAGAAGCCGTTGTAGACGAGCTCTGCGTATTTGGGGACGAGGGAGTCGCGCAGGTGCATGACCTCGCGGTCCATCGTGAGGCTCTCCATCTGGCGGTGGGCGAAGTGGAGGATGGCGCCCCCGGGAGTCTCGTAGACGCCGCGGGACTTCATCCCGACAAAGCGGTTTTCGACCATGTCCACGCGGCCGACGCCGTGTTTGCCGCCGAGCCGGTTGAGCGACTTCATCACTCCGAGGGGCGGGAGAATCTTCCCGTTCACCGCGGTGCAGAGACCGCGCTCGAAATCCAGCGTGACGTACTCAGCCTTGTCGGGCGCGTCCTCGGGCGCCACCGAGAGCTTGAACATCTCCTTGTTCTTCGGCGCGAAGGCATCGAACCAGGGATCCTCGAGGATGCCGGCCTCGAAGGAAATGTGCAGAAGGTTTCGGTCCATCGAGTAGGGCTTCTTCGCGCTCGCCTCGACGTTGATCCCCTTCTTTTCGCACCAGGCGATCATTTCCGCCCGACCGGGAAACTCCGCGCGAAAGGCCTCATTCCGCCAGGGCGCGATGACCTCCAACTCCGGCGCCAGCGCGGCGGCCGTGAGTTCAAATCGGACCTGGTCGTTGCCCTTGCCCGTCGCACCGTGGGCGATGGCGTCGGCGTTCTCGGCGCGCGCGATCTCCACCATGCGCTTCGCGATCAGCGGGCGCGCGATGCTCGTTCCGAGGAAATACTGACCCTCGTAGATCGCGCCCGCCGCCATCATCGGATAGATGAAATCACGCGCGAATTCCTCCTGAAGATTGTCGATGTAGACCTTCGAGGCGCCGGTGCGTTTCGCCTTCTGGTTGAGTCCGCGGAGCTCCTCCTCCTGGCCGATGTCCGCGCAGAACGCGATCACCTCAGCGTCGTACGTTTCCTTCAGCCAGAGAAGGATGACCGAGGTGTCGAGTCCGCCGGAGTAGGCGACGACGATCTTCTTGGGAGTGCGGCTCATGATGGGCGGACGCGTAACACGCGCGGAAGGCGGAGCAAGCGACGATCCGCGGCGGGCGGCGTCCCGTCGGGCGCGGATGGCGTGAATCGTCGGATCTCGGTCCTTTCGGCCAGCGGCGGAAATCGCTATGAAGGCCGCCATGCATCACCCCGCTCAACCGGCCCGCCGACGGATCGGATTTGTCGCCTACGACGGCGTCGTCGCGCTGGACCTCATCGGGCCGATGGATGCGTTCAATGCGGCCGGCGCGTTCGAGGCTCCGCCGGGACAGCCGGAGCCTCGCTATTATGAAGTGATGGTGATCGCGCCAAGCCGCCGGCCCATCACGACCGACGCCGGGCTCGTCCTGCAGCCGCACGCGAGTTTTGCCGATGCTCCGCCTTTCGACACGCTGATCATCCCCGGCGGGGCGCGACTCCGGACGAAGGCGACGCAGGATCTGGTCGTGCCGTGGCTACGCGAGGTCGCCCCCCGGACGCGGCGCGTCGCCACCGTCTGCACCGGCATCTACGCGCTCGCGGCCGCCGGTTTGCTCGATGGACGGCGGGTCGCCACGCACTGGCGCTTCACGCGCGATCTCGCGGAGAAATTTCCCGCGCTGCGCGTGGATCCGAACGCGCTGTTCGTTCGCGACGGCTCCTACTATTCGTCGGCCGGCATCACCGCCGGCATCGACCTCACGCTCGCGCTGATCGAGGAGGACTGCGGACCCAGCGTCGCCCTCGCGGTGGCGCGGGAGCTGGTGGTCTACCTCAAGCGGGAGGGAGGCCAGGAACAATTTTCCGAACCGCTTAAATTTCAGATCAGCGCGACCGGGCGCTTCGCCGACCTCGCGGGCTGGATGGTGAATCATCTCGACGGCGACCTCTCGCTCGACGCCCTCGCGGCCCGCGCGTGCGTCTCGCCGCGCCATTTTGGACGTCTCTTTAAGGAAACCTTCGGGCGCACGCCGGCCGCGCACATCGAGGAACTCCGCCTGGGCGAGGCGCGCCAGCGCCTCACGAACGGCCACGCCACGATCGACCACATCGCGAGTTCGCTCGGGTACGCCAGCGCCGACGTTTTCCGCCGCGCCTTCGAGCGTCGGTTCCACCTCCCCCCTTCCCTCTACCGCGAGCGCTTCGGCCCCCGTTTTTCCCTCCCAGCTCCAGAGCCGGCCCGTCCGCGCTCCACCAAAAAAAATCCGCCGCGCGCCCACCGCGAAACCTCCGCCCGCCCCACATGAAAACCACCCGTCTCTTCCTTCTCCTCGGCAGCCTCCTCCTGGCGCTGACCGCCATCCTCCCGGCCGCCGAGCTCAAACCCGTCGTGCTCACCGGTCTCGACCCCGTCGCACTGATCGCCGGCGCCCAAAAGCCGGGCCGAGCGGACATCTTCTCCGAGTTTGGCCGCTTCCGGTATCTCTTCGGCACCACCGAGAACAAGCAGCGTTTCGACGCCACGCCGGCCAGCTTCGCGGTGCAGCTTGAGGGTGGCTGCGCGATGGGGCCCGAGATGCCCGGAAATCCCGCCCTCTTCGTCGTCCACGAAGGCCGGATCTTTCTCGCGGGCACTGAATCCTGCCTCGCGGAGGCGAAGGCGGACCCGGCTCAATTCCTGAAACCGCGCGCGCTCGAGAAGCGCCGCCGCGTGGCGATCCTGATTTTTCCCGGCGTTCAAATCATCGACTATACCGGGCCCTATGAAGTCCTCGGTCAGGCGGGATACGAAGTCTACACCGTGGCCGAAAGCACCAAGCCATTGAAGACGAACATGGGCATGACCGTGATCCCAGAGTTTTCCTTTGCCGACGCGCCCGCGCCGGATCTCATCGTCCTCCCCGGTGGAAATGTGGCGGACAAGATGGAGCGCAGCCACCCGGCGATCCGCTGGATCCTCGACCGTGGGGCCAAGGCGGAGTGTCTGCTTTCCGTCTGCAACGGCGCGTTCTGGCTCGCGAATGCCGGGCTGCTCGATGGCCTCGAGGCGACGACCTTTTATGGCGCGTTGGGGGCGCTCCGAACGGGTTTCCCGAAAGTCCGCGTGGTCGACGACAAACGCTTCTGCGACAACGGACGCATCATCACCACGGCCGGACTTTCCTCCGGGATCGACGGCTCGCTGCACATGGTCGAGCGCTTCGAAGGTCAGGCCACCGCGCGCTCCGTCGCTTTGAACATGGAGTACGACTGGCGGCCGGAGTCTGGCTTTGCCCGCGGAGGTTTCGCGGATCGCTTTCTCCGCGCGGCGGCGGGGCGAGGCCGGTTCCGGCTCGATCTCCCGACGGGCACGCGCACCAAGTTGCTCGAGCGCGCTGGTGATCGCGACCAATGGGTCGAGCGCTACGAACTCGAGGAGGCTACGCTGACGGCCGACCTCCTCCTCGCCCGCGCAACCGATGTGCTCCCGAAGAATTGGGTCGCCGCCGAGGCCCCCGCCGGAGCCGGAGTCCGCCGCGGCTGGAAGTTCACCGATGAAGCGGGCGCACCGTGGACCTCCACGCTCACGATCGAACCGAACGCGGAGCGGAAGACTTGCTTTGTGATCGCGGTGTCCGTCCGCCGCACTGGCGGAGAGAAGCAGACGGCGGCACGTTGAGGGAGTTTCCGTTCCGATGCTTGCGCCGGCCCAGCCTCCCACATTTTTCGCCACACCCGCGGAGTTTCGGACGTGGCTCTGTAAGCATCACGCTTCCGCGAAGGAGCTGCTCGTCGGCTTCCACAAGAAGGGTTCGGGCACTCCCAGCATCACCTGGCCGGAATCTGTGGATGAAGCGCTCTGCGTGGGCTGGATCGATGCCGTGCGTCGAAACGTCGATGCCTCGCGCTACTCGATCCGCTTTACCGCGCGGAAAGCGAAGAGCACGTGGAGCGCGGTGAACATCGCCCGCGTCGCCGTCCTCACCTCCGAGGGACGGATGCAGCCGGCCGGACTCGCGGCCTTCGCGGCGCGAACGGAGGCGAAGTCCGGGATTTACGCCTACGAGCAGACCAAGGCCGCGGAACTGGACGCGTCGTCCCGAAAGCAATTCCGGGCGAACGCGACCGCCTGGAAATTTTTCAACGCCCAAGCGCCTTCCTATCGGCAAAGAGTCACGTGGTGGTTGCTCTCCGCCCGGCAGGAGGTGACCCGCCAGAAGCGACTCGCAGCGCTCATCGCAGCATCGGAGTCAGGCAAACGCCTCTGACGCAACCCGGAGGGCGCCGCGGAGCGCCGTGCGGAAAGGAATCGCGCTGACTGGCGGAGACGCTGCGACGCGGTACGCTCCGCGCCTTGGAACCCAACGATCCGGATCACTACGCCACCCTCGGACTCCACCAGAGGTGCACGCCGGCGCAGGTGCGCTCCGCTTTCCGGGTGCTGGTGAAGCGGCATCATCCGGATGTCCACGCGGGCGCTCCCGACGCGGTCGCGCGCGCCCAGGCGCTGAACGCCGCGTATGAGATCCTCATCGATCCGGCGCGGCGCCGCGCCTACGACGCGGAACTCTCCGATCGCGATCCGACTGGCGACGTGCAGCCGCCCCCGCGGACGCGCGCCGCGAAAATTGAGCGCAACATCGCCCACGAAACCCGCCTCCGGATCGAGGAGTTTCTCCGCGGCACCACGCTCGAGATTCGGGTGAATGACCCGGCGAATCCTGAGGGTCCGGAGACGTATTCGCTCGTCGTTCCGGAGGAAACCGCCCCAGGAACGCGCTTCCGGCTCCCGCGGGACGCGCCGTTTGAGGGAGGCCATGTGGCGGTCCGCCTCCGGGCGCTCCCGGGCTTTCGCTTCAAAGTCCGGGGCTCGGATCTCCGTTGCGATCTGCGCATCAGCGCCCGCCGCGCCGCGCAGGGCGGATCCGAAATGATCCAGAGCGCCACCGGCGGCCCCCTCCGCGTTCCGATCCCGGCCGGCATCGCGCGCGGGGAGATCGTCTGCCTTCCGCGGGAGGGAATGCCGAGGCCCCGCGGCGGCCGAGGCGATCTGCTCGTCCGGATCATGTACCGGCCCGAGGTGACGGTGACGCGCGCGGACGGCCGAGGTTGAACGGGCGGAAGCCGCCTCACCTCCATATGACAGACCGCGAATCAAATGCGTCCAACGCGGCGGGCTGATGCGATGTCTGGGTGATATGGCCAACAACCTGATCACCCGCCAGCAGATCACCGAGCTCCTCCGGCGCTCCCACCGCGCGGCCGTGCGCGCTTGTTGTGACTCCGTCCTCGACTACATGCGCACGCTCCGTCGCGAGACGATCGAGACGGCCAGCCTCCCGGCCCCGCTCAAGCAGCATTTCGCCTGAGCGGACGCTCGCTCCGCGCGCTTTCAGGGCACTCGGGCGAAGTCGATGAAGCCCCGCCGAACGTCGGCGCCGAGCAGCTTGACCCGCAGCTTCTCGCCGACCTTTGGCCCCGCTTCGCCGCGCACCAGCCGGCCTTCCACCGGGGTCGTCAGCAGGCGGACCCAAACGCCCTTGTTCGAGGCGCCGGTGACGAGCGCATCGAAGGTCTGGCCGATCTGACCCTGCAGCAGAAGCGCGGCCGCGGATTTCCGGATTTGCCTCTCCACCTTGGTCGCCGCGTCCTCCTGCGTGGTGCAACGCTGCGCCAGTTCTTCCAGCTCGGGATCGGAATAGGGCGAGGGCTGACCCGCCAGCGCGGCCTTCACGAGGCGGGCGGCGATCAAATCGGGGAATCGTCGGTTCGGCGCCGTGGAATGCGCATAATCGGCGACGGCGAGCCCGAAGTGTCCCGTCGGAGTCTGACCCGGACGCTCCATCGCATACTCGCCCGCCCCCATGAGTTTCACGATCACGAGGGAGAGGTCAGGAAAGCGGAGCGGATCCGCCTGCCGCCGCTGAATCAAAAAGGCTTCCAGCGCCTTTGCATCCGGCTCGGATGGAAGCGTCGTGCCCTGTTCCTTCGCGACGTCCACGATGCGCTGCCAGCGCTCGGGACTGCGGACCACCCGCCGCAGCGAACTGAACCCGCGGGTATCGAGGAAGCGGGCGGTGACGCCGTTGGTGGCGATCATCAGATCCTCGATCAGCTGACGCGCCCGATTCTGCCGCTCCTGCCGAAGGCTGACGACCTTGTCGCCTTCGAACACCGCTTTGGACTGGATCGTCTCCAGATCCAGCGCGCCGTTTTCGTGCCGGCGGTGCCGCAGTTTCTGCGCGACCGCATCCTGCGTCCGGAGCTGCGCATCCATCCCGGGGACCGCGCCCGCCGCGGCCGGGATCGTGGCCCGCGCCTCCAGCCAGGCCGAGACGGAATCGTAGGCGAGCTTGGCCTGGTTGCGGACGAGGGCTCGGTAGATCGCGCTCGAGACCAGGGTTCCCTCCGCATCGAAGACCATCTCCGTCACGACCGCGAGGCGATCCTCATGCGCGTTGAGCGACGTCAGATCCGTGGAAAGCCGCTCGGGGAGCATCGGAAAAATGCGCGCCGACGTGTAGACCGAGGTCGTGTTCGCCCGCGCGTGCGCATCGATCGGCGTGCCGCGTTTCACAATCGCGTCCACGTCGGCGATCGCGACCATGAGCTTCACGCGACCTTCGCCCAGATCCTCACAGACGGAGAGCTGGTCGAGGTCCCGGGACTCATCGTTGTCGATCGAGCACCAGAGCAGTTTCGTCAGGTCGCGAATCTCCGCGCCGGTTTCGCGGGCGGCTCCGGGGATCGCGGCCAGTTGAGCGGTGACCGCGGGCGAGAAGTCGGGCTCGAGTCCGCGCTCGACCATGGCCTGCCGCGCGAGGTCGGCGAGATCGGAACGATCGTGAGGAGCAGATTGAATCATGGGGGGATGGGATCGGGGGAAAGGGGGAAGCGGAGCGACGCGAGGAGAATGCCAAGCATCCCACGCTGCGCCAGCCGGGGAATTGCGGCGGGAAGTTCGTGGAAGGAAGAAATACAGTCGAGGGGATTCGGCCCGCGCGCCGCAAAGGTTCAATGAAGAGTTGCCCGCCCGCCGGAGGATTGACGGCCGAAAGCGTTTGGTTCCCAGATCGAGATCGATGGAAACCGATGGTACTCTCCCAGAGATCCGCGCCTACTCCGGCTGGTCGATGGATCGCTTCACCCGTCTCATGTTTCTCGCTGGCATCCCCTTCTTCGCCTACCTTTTGTGGTGGGGTTTTGGCGGGGGCCGCACCGCAGCGGGAGACCCCGGAGGGGTGGTGGTTCTTCGGGATCCTCGCCGCGTTCGAGGCGGCGGGAATCTATGCCTTCTGTTTTTATCTCCTTTGCTGGACCGACCTCGATGAGGAGCGGATCACGATGAGCGGTTCCTGTTGGACACGGAGCGCGTGGTGGGCTGATGTGACGGCGGTTCTCGCGCTGCGGGTCCCGTCCTCGATGACTCTGGGGCTGCGGGTGACCACTATCGACGGCCGCCAGACCGATTTCTATCTTCCTTATCGCGAAGCGCTGGGAAGTTTGTGGGTGATAAATCTTCGCTTTCCGCCAAAGCCGCCGCCCGCATGATCTCTCCGCACCGCATCGTCGTCCTCACGGGCGCAGGGATCTCTCAGGAATCCGTTCCGCTGTTTTCCACTTCGCCGCGCACGAAACCTTCAACCAGACTTCAAGTCGCACCGACTAACCTAACTTCCGACGTTTTTGAGCCTCGCCAGAGTAAATGTTCATAAATGTAGCAAGTAAAACATGCGTCTGCGGCCGTTTATCCCTTGTTTTCGCTCCTACACCCATTTATTGAGTAGCAAGTGTTCGTTCAAGCCAC
>JBBQFQ010000011.1:0-109295 GCA_038322235.1 Chthoniobacterales bacterium | reverse complement strand
CGCCGCGCGAGGTCGTCGGGTTCCAGATCCTCGATGCGCTCGAGCGGATCCGATCGTTCATGGCGAAGGCGTAGGGCTGTTGGCTACCGGATCGGTCCGGGAGGCGGCGCGCCATCGTCCGGCGCCGTGTTGCGTAAGCGCCCGGCCGGCGGGCTCCGCGCTCCGCGCTCTCGCCGAAACTCTCGCGGTGCGGGTGTTATGCCTCGGGTGGCAAGGTGCTCCTGTTCATGATCTTGTTAATTCTTCTGCATTCGGAAAGTCCAATGCGGCTTCCCCTAGATTTGCCCGGTGGGACTCCAGTAGCCAGAGCCGCGCTCGTGGACGCCGCGCTCGTGCTCGCCGTCCTTCGCGGGGCTCTGTCCCTTGCATTTCTGGGCTGGGTGATCCGTCGCCGGCCGAAGACTACCGCAAATAGGAAATAGAGGAGGCATGGACGCAAAAATGGGACAGGTCTGAACCTGTCCCTTGATCGTTCCCTCCCAGCAAAATCGTGAGCTCGGCCGCGAGATGCACAACGCCAACGCTCGCGCTCGGTCGAGGGCTCGCGCAAACGCCGCGAGCCCAGCCGCTCGAACTCAGATCATCGTCTCGAAGCGCAGAAAGCGCGCGTTCTTGCGGCCCAGCACGCGGACCATCCGCACTTCGCAGCGGGCGGAAATCGCCGGGTATTCGATGAAGCCTTCGTAGCGACTGGAGCACGGAAAATCCCCAATATCCGCGCTCCGCTCGGGCCAGAAGATGTCTGGCTCCTCCGCGATCCGCACGTTCCCCCGAATGGAACGGGAATGCGTGAAGAGATCCTTCACGTGGATGATGGCGGGCGTCGGCGGGGTCTCGAGAGGCGGCGGGCGAAATGGCATGAATTCCTCGCGTCCGTCATTCGACGTGACCCGCGACTGCGGATGCAAGTTTCACGCCGTGTGCGAGCGGACCCGACGTTCCATTCCACTACCTCCCTTCCGCCGCGCGGGCGGCGTCGTCGAGGTAGGAGCGGATAGTCGTGCCGTGTCCGAAGACAAAGCGGCTCAAGAACCGGAAGAGTGGTGGCCGGACGATGCCTTCCTCGCGAATCCTCAGGCGGGTGGCGCCGCCCTCAGGGTGCAGGGTGATGATCCACCGCCCGCCAAACGGAAGGGTTTCGTCATCGATCCGGCTCTCGAAGCGCTTCCCGGGGTCCAGTTCCGAAACAGCGAAGGTGATGACGCCGTTCTTGCCCGACTCCCGATACCGCCAGCTCCCCTCCCCGCGCTGGAGCACCTCAATTCCAGTGACCCCCGTTCGCCAGCGCGGCTGCGCCTCCACGTCCCGGATCAAATGCGCGACCCGCTCCGCTGGCGCGGGCAGCAGACGTTTCGCCTCGGAAACGTGTTCCGCCGGGAGGGCGCTGCCCGCGAGCCACGCGAGCAAACCCAGCGCGACGAGCGCTCCGATCGTCCAGGCGACCATCAGCAACGCCGTCTTCATTTCCCCTCCTTCATTCCGGCGGTCCGTTCGCGGAACTTCCGGGCGGCCCCGGCCAGCAGGGCCAGACCGGTCACGACCTGCCGGCGCTCTTCCGCCGCGAGTTCGGCGAGCAGCGAGCGAACGCGGTCCGCGTCGATCGGCGAGCGCGCCGTGACCGCGTCCCGCCCGGCGGGCGTGAGGCGCGCTGGATCGCGCCCACCTCGGAGGAGATGCTCATGGGCGGGACGCTAGGAACCGAAAAAAGTTCGTCAAAACGAACCAAAGATCCGGGCGCCCCCGCGGTCTTCGCGTTGCAGCCTCACCGATTCACCGCCTGCATGGACTGCGCCGGATACCGCTCGCCGGCGCTGCTGCCGGCGGGGAGCAACTCGTTGATCCGGGCCAACTCCGCGGGCGTGAGCTCGATCGTGGCCGCAGCGAGATTCTCATCCAAGTAGGCCGCGCGCTTGGTTCCCGGGATGGGAATGAGGTCCTGACCCTGGGCCAGCACCCAGGCGAGCGCGAACTGACCCGGCGTGCACCCGCGCGCGTACGCCAGCGCCTCGATCTCCCGAACGAGGGCGAGGTTCTTCGCGAAGTTCTCGCCTTGAAAGCGAGGGGCGTGGCGGCGGTAGTCGTCGGCGGGCAAATCATCGATGCTCTTAAACTGCCCGGTGAGGAAACCGCGTCCCAGCGGGCTGTAGGCGACGAATCCGATGCCGAGTTCGCGCACGGTCGGCAGGATTTCGTCCTCGGGCTCACGGCTCCAGAGCGAATACTCCGTCTGGAGCGCCGCGATGGGATGAACGGCCGCGGCCCGCCGGATGGTGCCGGGCGCGGCCTCGGACATCCCGAGATACCGGACCTTTCCGGCGCACACGAGCTCGGCCATCGCGCCGATCGTTTCCTCGATCGGCACCTTCGGATCGACCCGGTGTTGATAGTAAAGGTCGATCACATCGACGCCCAGCCGGCGCAGGCTGGCGTCGCAGGACTCGCGGACATACGCAGCGTCCCCGCGCACCCCGAGGAACTCGCCTTTTGGCCCGCGGACGTTGGCGAATTTCGTGGCGAGGATGACGTCGTCCCGCCGACCGGCGATGGCGCGGCCGACGAGTTCCTCGTTCCGGCCGACTCCGTACATGTCAGCGGTGTCGAGGAAGTTTCCGCCTGCGTCGAGGAAGCGGTGGATCACGCGGATGGATTCGGCGTCGTCCTGGCTGGCAGGATCGTAGAACTCGCTCATGCCCATGCAGCCGAGCCCGAGGGCGGAGACGTGCAGGTCGCTGGAGCCGAGTTTTCGTTGCGGAAAGGGAGTGGGTTTCACGACTCGAACCATGCAAATGCCCCGGCGGAGCTCCAGCCCTGATCCTCCGGGAGTCTTGCCTGATTCTCTCCGCACCGCCGCGAGCACCTGACAATGCGGGGGAATCGTAACACGATCCTCGCGATGATGCCCTCAGCCGATCCCATTCCTTCCCCGGGTGATTCCCTCGCGGAGATCATCGGCCGACTCGCCCGCGGCCAGGGCCTCAGCGAATCGCGGCTCGAGGGCGTGCGCTTCATGCGCGCCACGCGAAGTACCCCCCGGGCACCGATCGTCTACGACCCCAGCATCGTCATCGTCGCGCAGGGACGGAAGCGCGGTTACCTCGGAAGCGAAGTCTTTACCTACGACGCCGAGCACTACCTCGTGTTGTCCGTGCCGCTGCCTTTCGAGTGCGAGGTCGAGGCCAGCGTGGAAGAGCCGATGCTCGGTCTCTCCATTCGCGTCGAGCCCGCGCTCGTGGCCGACCTGCTGGTGGCCATGCACGGCGCCATCCCGGGCGTTCCCACCGCGGAGGTTCCGCGCGGCATTTACGCCACGCCGCTGGATGCCGGACTGCGCGACGCGGCCACCCGGCTCGCGGCGTGCCTGGCCTCGGAGGCGGACGCCCGCATCCTCGGTCCCGGGCTCGTCCGGGAGATCACCTATCGCGTTCTCCGTGGCGAGCGCAGCGCGACCCTGCGCGCCCTCGCCGCGCAGGATGGGCACTTCGGCCAGATCGCGCGCGCCCTGCGGCGGATCCACGCGGATTACGCGCAAGCGTTGCGCGTCGAAGATCTGGCGCGGCACGCGGGGATGAGCGTCTCGAACTTCCACCTCAAGTTCAAAGCAGCCACCTCCACCCCGCCGCTCGACTACGTGAAGACCATCCGCCTGCACAAGGCCCGCCTCCTCATGGTGCACGAAGGCGTGGGCGCCAGTCCCGCCGCGAGCCGGGTGGGCTACGCCAGCGCCTCGCAGTTCAGCCGCGAGTTCAAGCGCCTGTTCGGCAGCACCCCGGCCGTCGAAGCCGCGCGGCTGCGGGCGGCGCTCTGACCTCTAGTTTCAGGCGCCAGGCTGCGCTCGTCACAGAATTCCGCGCGCTCGTCACAGAATGCGGGTGCCCGCTGGGAACCCGGCGATGATCCGAGTCCTACCCCACTGGACATGATCCCCGTCTCCTCAAGCGCGCGCCTCGCCGGCGCCATCCTGGCCCTCGCCCTCTCCGTCACCGCCGCCCCACGGACGGACGCCCAGCAGCTTTTGCTGCACCAGCTCGATCCTGCGTTGACGAGCGTCTCTTCGGGCAATGCCCAGATCTTCGAGCCGGCGTTCAGCTCCAGCAACGGCATGATGGTCGACGACTTCACCCTCGCCAGCACCGCGACGCTCACGCGGATCGATGCTGCCTTCACCTCCAACTTCAGCGGGGCCGCGCTCGCGAGCATCTCGGGCTTTCGGATCAGTATTTTCACCTCCATCGCCGCCGTGGTGGCCTCCGGTTCGGCGCTGCAGGGCGACGTCACCACGGTCATGGTGCCCACCGGCAGCGTGATCTCGGCCCCGTTTAACGCCTACAACACGCTCTCGGTGGTCTACACGATTCCCGTGAATATCTCGCTCCCGGCGGGAACGTACTTTGTCGGAATCGCCCCGATCCTGAACTTCTCGCCCAACGGCTACCAGAGCTTCATGCTGCAGCACTTCGGAACGGGCGGGAACAATGCGTACGAGATCCTCCCCGGGGTGAGCATCACGGATTTTCGAGGCGCTGATACGACCATGGATATCTACGGCAACGTCGCCGCCGCGCCCGAACCGGCGACCATCGCCGCCGGCGCGTTCGCCGCGCTCGCCCTGACCGCGACGTGGACCAGGCGGCGGCGGGCGCGGGTGGCGAGATAGCGGTCCGCCAACCGACCCAGACATCAATTCCCGGCGGCGGCGCGCCGAATGCGCGCCATCCGAATGTCGCGCCTTGCCGCCGAAGTCTCCTGCAAGACGCCCGTCGCCAGGAGGTTCGGCATTCCGAAGACAGATCCGACGCAACGACTGCCGGTCCGCGCTCCCTTCCGAAGGTTCCGCGATCCTTCAGAGGGTTCGTTGATCCTTCGGACGGGTCCGCGAACCGCCAAAGGGTCCAGCGAACCTAAAAAAGGGTTCCGCGAACCCTTTTGAGGATCCGCGAACCGTCTCGACGATCCGCGAACCCTTTGAAGGATCAGCGAACCGTCAGAAGAGTTGGCGAACCTTCGGAAGGTTCCCTGCCCCTTCGGAAGGGACGCGGAACCTCCAGAGGGTTCCACGAACCTAAAAAAGGGTTCCGCGAACCCTTTTTACGATCCACGAACCTTCGGAAGGTTCCGCGACCCGCCGGGTGGGCCGGGGGACCTTCGAAGGATTGCGCGAATCTCCCGGCGGGCGCGGGCAGGCCCGCGCCGGTCCCCGATTCATCGGACCAGCCCCGGAGCGGCTACTGCGTGGCGCGGTAGAACATCTGCGTGTTCCAGAGGGCTGTCTGATCGCCGGCGGCGGTGAAGATCACCGAGAACGTCCCGTTCGCGGGACTGTCCACGAGCGTGCCGCCGATCCACGTCCCCGCGGGAGCGAGGTTCGTCGTGTATTGGACGTTGAACGTCTGACTCGGCGTGCCGGTGAAGTTCACGGTGATGCTCGTGTTCGTGCCGTCGAACGTCGCAACTCCCTTCGTCGCGACCTTCAACGCGAGTGGGGCGGCGTTCAGATCGAGCGTCACGGTGACGGTGGCCGTCGCGGTGGTGGAGCCGTCGCTCACGGTGTAGGTGAACGTGTCCACCGAGGACGTGCCATCCGCGGTGAAGTGCACACTCCCGCCGCTGAGGGTGACGGTGTTCGTCGGGCCGGAAGCGACTGCCGTGACGCTGAGGCCGTTATTTTGCACCGTGCCGGCTGCATCGATCCGGCTGTCGTTCCCAAGGAGCGTCGCCACGGGAATGGTCACGGGCGCGGTGAGTCGCGGCTTCGACACGGCGTCGTTGCCGGGGGTGGGTCCGGTGATGACGAGGGTGGCGCCGGTGAAGCTGATCGAGTAATTCGGGCCCGCCGAGAGCGAGCCGAGCGTGATGCTGTAGAGGCCCGGGTTTTCGCCCGCGACGCGGCTCAGGGAGCCGGAGAAGGTATCTGAACCGACCAGCGCACCCGCGGAGTAGGTGAAGATGGGATCCGGCTGGCCCTTCGCCTTCACCTGGCCGTTCGCGACAACGCTGAGCGGCTTCGCGCTCACGACGAAGCTCGCCGTGGTGGCGGCACTGGTGTAGCCGGTGGTGGCGGCTTGATTCGCCGTGATCGTGGACGTGCCGACGCCAACGACGGTCAGCGTGCTGCCGCTGACGGTGGCGACGGTTGGATCACTGCTCTGGTAGCTGAAGCTGCCCGGGCTGTCGCTCGAGGGAGGCGTGAGCGTGAACGGGGCATCCCCATAGACCGCCCCGGGCACCGTGAAGGTGCCGAGCGTCGGCGTGATGGGCGTGCCCATGGTGACGACGAGCGTCGCCGTCGCGCTGGCCGTGCCGTAGGTGCCATCGGCCGAAGGCGCCTGGGTGGCGGTGATGATGGAGCTGCCCACGCCAACGACCGTGACCGTTGCGCCGCTGATCGTGGCCACGGAGGGATCGCTGCTCGCGTAGCTAAACGAGCCCGAGCTGTTGCTGCTGGGCGGCGTGAGCGGGAAGGGCGCGTCCCCGACCACCTTGGCCGGAACGGTGAAGGTCCCGAGCGTCGGCGTGATCACCGGGGTGGCGGTGAACTGGACGTTATCGAAGCGGTTGTTGCCGGACGCGCCCGTCGCTCCGGTGACGGTCAGCCGCACGTAGGCCGTCGCGACGTTGTTCAACGCGGGGACGGCCGGGAGCGCGATCGTGCCAAAGCTCGCGGGGAGGGTCGATTGCGCGGAGAAGTCGGTAAAGGTCGTCCCATCGGCGCTGTACGCCCACGTCTGGGTGGTGAATCCGGTCGCACCGGATTTCTGCGTCGCGTAGAGGATCGTCAGGTCCTTCTGACTGGTCATGTTCACCTTGAAAACGATGGCCTTGCCGTTCGCGAGGAAGCCACCGCCCGAAGCGGCGCCGCCGACGAGAGCGAGCGACGAGGGTGAAGTCGTCGAGGTCGAGAACCCTGGCCCGGCATTGACCGCCGTGCCGCCGAAACCCGTCACCTCATTCCCGCTCGTGGCCGCAACCCAGGTGCTGGAGCCATTGGTCCCGTCGAGGTAAAGATTGCCGGTGCCAATGTTTGCCGCGTAGGCGAGCGGAGTCGCCGGCGCTACGAGTACGGCCGTTCCCCCGCTCGTGGTGGTCTGGAAATCCCAGCCTGCGAGCACGGGCGCGGTCACGGTGAAGGAGCCGGTGCTCGTCCCAGTGGCACCGGCGACGGTGGCGGAGACCGGGCCGCTCGTGCTCCCGGACGCGACCACGGCGGTGATCTGCGTGGCCGAATCGACGGTGAAGCTCGCGGCCGGCGTGCCGTTAAACGCGACGGCCGTCGCGCCGGTCAGATTCGACCCGGTGAGGATCACCGAGGTACCGACGGGCCCGGTCAGGGGCGCGAAGGACGCGATGGTCGGGCCCGCGGTTGTGCCATTGCGGATCCCGCTGTTCGCGCTCGTCCCCGCGGCATTCACCGCGCGGACGCGGGCGAAATACTGCGTCAGTGCGGTGAGGCCGGTGACCGACTGACTCGTTCCGCTCACCGTGAGATCATTATAGCCAGAGACAAAGGTCGTGAAGCCAATGTCCGTCGCGACATCAAGCCGGTAATCCACGGCTCCCGTCGAGGCCGCCCAGGTAGCGGTAAAGCTGCTCGGCGTGACCAGGGAGAACGTGGGCGTGCCTGGTGCAGGCGGCACGGTGATGCCGTTCGCGGTCGCGGGCGCGCCCAGATTGTAGGTCACGTTGGAGCCGGTGCCGTTGAACTCATAGACCGCAACGAAGTAGGCCGTGCCCGCCGCGAGGGCCGTGACGGGCACCGACGTGCCGGAGCCGGAGTAGACGACGAAGTTTCCGGTCCCGATCTGCGCTCCGTTGCCGAAAGCGGGGTCGGCCACATAGGCCGTGCTGTTCACCGGCGCTCCGGAAACCGCGCTGCCCGCCTTCATGACCACGAGAACATTTGCGCCATTTCCGCGCGTCCAGGAAACCGTGGCGGTGGTCGTCGCCGTGCCCAAAACCACCGCGCCCGTCGCCTGCGTGGAGGGAGCCAGCGGGCGGACCGTGCCGGTCGCGGCGACCGAACCCGGCGTGGCGCCCGGGCTGGTGAGCGTCACATTTCCCGACGGCGTGCCGACAGCGGCACTGCCAGAGAGACGGACGAAGATCGACGTATTCGGCACCGTGCCGCTCGAGGGAGAGAGATTCAGGCTGGCCGTGTAGGTGCCACCGGATACCAGGGAGACTTCGAAGCTGCCCGGAGCGGTGACGACGATGTCGCCGGTCAGGTTCGTGCCGGACGCGGTGAACGACTGCTCGACCGACGGCGTGCCGAAATCCGAGACGAAGGGCGAGAGCGTGCCACTGGTGACGATCGCGGGAGCGGTCGGGTTGTTCGTTGTGCCGTTCGTGCTCGTCCCAAACGTCGTCGTGACGGCGGCACCGTTTCGAGCCTCGACCTCAAAGGTGAAGGTCGCGCCGGACGCGAGTCCGGTGACCGTCTTGGTGCCCCAAGTGGCCGCGGTCTGGAAAACCGGGGCGGGGCCGAGCGCGCCGCCGGCTTGAACGAAGAGATTTCCGGTCGTTTCGTGGATCGCGTACGTGGTCGTCGCGGGATTGCCGTCGCCGGCTCCGATCGCGACATCGAGCGTCGTGTTCGTCGGATTGATGACCGTGGGCGCGGTGGGGACGTTGGCCAGAGTCCAGAAGTTGAGCTCGGGCGTCGAAAGCGTCGTGCCGGCGGAGTTGATCGCGTAGGCGGCGAAGAAGTATTGGGTATTGACCGCGAGCGTGGGGCTCAGCGTGTAGGCTCCGGTGGTCCCGGCGACGGCGGTCTTGTTATCGGCGATGGTCGCGCCCGCGCTCGTCTTGTAGACGAAGCCGCGATCGGAGATCGTCGCGTTGCCGTCCGAGGTGACATTGCCGTTCAGCGTCGCCGTGGTCGTGCCGACGCTCGTGGCCGCCGCGGAGGTGACGGTCGGCGGGGACGTCGGGGTCGAGGCGGCTTCCGTGAAAGTCGTGGCGACGCGAATGCCGTCGACGCGGACGGTGGGGGCGGAGCTCCCGGTGCCCTGACGGAGGGCGATGCCTGTCAGGCTGGTCGCGTCCGTGAGCGCAGAGGTGAAGGGGCCAACGGTCGGGGCCGGTTCGGCCGCGCCCGGAACGGGATTGATAAAAAGCGAAGCGCTGTCGTCGGCGGTTGAGGGGTTGAACGTGTATTTGATGACGACCAGATAGGTCGTCCCGATCGTGTAGGAGAACGGCGTGTAGCTGACCGCCGCAGCGACGTCATTCGTCTTCGAGATTCCGAAGGCGAAGGAGGCACTGGCCGAATCCTTCTTGACGTAGAGACGCGCGAAGAAGGAGCTGCCGGAGGTGAAGTGGAAGAAATAGTCGCCCCCGGTCTGCGCCGCACTCACCGTGACCATCGCCGCCGCGTAAACGCTGCCGGTCGTCGTCGTCGCAAAGGACCGTCCATCGTCCTCGCCGCTCGTCGTGAGACTGACCGCATTCCCCACGCCAGACGAAGCGTACCCGGAGTAGGTCAAGCCGGGCGCGGTCACGGTGATCGCGTTCGTGCCTGCTCCGCTGCTCGCCGTCCACCCATTCGCCGTCAGCAGTTGCCCCGCGGGGTAGTTGAAGTCTTCGATCAAAAGCGAAGTGCCCCAGGCGGTCGAGGCGAAGGCCAGCATCGAGCCCAAGAGCACGCGAAAGAGAAACAGGACGGGGCTGAGGCGGCGGAGCGGGCGGGAAACGCGGACGGAGCGTAAGGAAGCGGAGGAGGTCGTCTTCATGTGGTTCGGTCGGATGAGCCGCGCGGGAGATCTGAGGCGGAAAAGGGAGCAGGAACAGATGGTCCACGACGGCCGCGGACGGCTCGACCCGGCGCCAGGCAGGACCACCAGGTCCGCCCGGATTCGAGCCGCGCGATTAAGCGGGGGAAGTGCCGCGAAAGCAAGCCGTTTCGCCGCAACGAGATTCTCACCTTTCAGCTTTCAGATTTCCGAAATTCCCGGTTCGCGGCCCTTGCGGCGCTGCGGCGTGGCGGGGAGATCCTCTGGCTGCAAATCGTAGCGCGCGCGCAAGTCGCGATAGAGAGAGCGCAAGGCGCGACCCAAGTCTTCCGCTTCGGCACCGGGCGAGAGTGGCGGGCCGAAAGCCAACCACACCGGCGTCCGCCGGAAGCTGAACCAGCGGGCGGTGCGGTAGAGGCGGTCCGAGCCGAGGATGACACCCGGCACGATCGGGGCGCGGGCCAGCGCGGCAAGGCGGGTGGCTCCGCTCCGGAGAGGCGCACCCTCCAGCACCGAAGCGGATCCCGTGCGGATCCCGGCCTCTGGAAACACCCCCACGGCGGCTCCGTCCTGCAGGCGGCGCAAGGCTTGTTTGGTGCCCGCCGCATCGCGTCGGCTGCGATCGATGGGAATGCTGCCAATCGCGCGCCAGCAAGCGGCCATGAGAGGGCACGCATAGAACTCGGCCGACGTCATCCACTCGACCTTGCGCCGGATCGCGCCGCTCAGAACCATGGGATCGAAGTGGCTGATATGATTGAAGGCCAGGAGGCAGGGGCCGGCCATTTCCGTCTGCTCCCGACCGTGCAGGTGCCACTCGACCACCCGCGGTATGCCGTAGCGGGCGAGGAGATGGGCGCAGAGCGCCAGCCTTCCGGGCGGTTGAAAAAACGTTCCCAGCCGGGCGCGCCTTCCCAGCGGCGTCATGTTGCGCCGACCCCCCAGGCGATTAACGGAGGACGGTTTGGGGGGAATAATCGCCCGCCCAGTCGCTCCCATTTCGGGCATCTCCCCGCCCTGTATCCATCCCGCTTCTCATGAAGAATCTCCCCCTCCGCTGGCAGGCCCGCTGGCACGCCTTCCGCCAGCCCATTGCGCCGGAAAAATCGGCCCTCCTGAAAGCGCGCTGGGAGTCGCTCCCGGCCGAGCTGCAGACCCCGCACCAGCTCAGTGGTCGACATCTCACCCACTGCGGGTTCATCACCGGGGCCAGCTTTTGTTCGTTTCATTGCACCCATTGCTATCTGCCGAAGAACGCGAATGAAGTGCCCATTCCGGCGCTTGTCGATGTGAAGGCGCAGATCGAGGCGAGCCGGCGGGCGCAGGGACCCGGCGGAGGACTGCAGATCACGGGCGGCGATGTGGCCGATGCCTATTGGCGCGCGGGCCGGCCCGATGAGCTGGTGGAAATCGTGCGCCACACCGTGGCGGTGGGGCTCGTGCCGATGTTGATGACACATGGCCAGACGCTGATCGAGCAACCCGCGTTCCTGCGCCGACTTCTGATCGAAGGCGGTCTACGGCAGATCGCCGTGCACGTGGACATGACGCAGGCGGGCCGGCATGGTTTTCCGATCGGCCGGATAAAATCCGAGGCCGACCTCCACCCCGTGCGGGAGAGCTTCACCGCCCTGGCCGTAGCGATGCGGCGCGAGACGGGCTTACCGCTGGAGCTGGCGCATAACTGCACCGTGACGGAGCGGAACATTGCTTCGATTCCGGACCTGGTTCGGTGGTTCCTGGCCGAGCCGGAACGCACTCACATCTGGCGAAATCTCAGTTTCCTGCCGGAGGCGGATACGGGCCGCACGGTGTTCTCCCAGCAGCCCGTAACGCCACAGCGGGTCTGGGAGGCGATCTGCGAGGGCGTGGGTCAAAGCCTCGATGGCCATGCTTACATCGGCGGCCACCCAGACTGCAATCAGGGCACCACGCTGCTCATGTCCCGCCGGACCGGACGCTGCGTCCCCCTGCTGCCCACGGATGAGAAATCGAAGGCTCTGCTGGTCGAGCTGGTGACCGCGTTCGGCGGGATCTCCACCATGACGACGGACGCGGATCCGGTCGGGACGGGCGGTTCCAGCCTGCTGCCCTGGCGCCTCGCGGGGGCGCTGGCGCGGTCCCCGGGGCTCGCGCTGCGGGCGGCCGCCCGCGTGCTCGCGCTCGTCCGGCACGGAATTCTGCCGGGCGGACATCTGCGCGATCTTGTGGCTGGCCGCGCTCACACCATCAACATCGGCACGCACAACTTCATGGATGCCGCCCAAGTGGCACAGGCGGACCGCGATCCCGTGGTCAAGGCCCGCCTCGACGCCTGCGTCTTCAAGGGGTCGATCCTCAACCGGGCCACCGGAGAATGGGAGACGGTGCCCATGTGTGCCATGAATCAGGGTCGCTGGTCGGCGATTTACGGGGAGCGCCTCCGGGATCAGGCCGGGCGGGCCATTTCGAACGGGACTGCCGAGTCCGTTCTCGCCGAACCATGCACCCGCTGATGGCTGGAGCGGCCGGCGTACTTCTCGCTCTGACAGGGGCGATGTCCCTGCTCCGGTGGGCGCGGCGGCGGGCGCAGGAGCGGGCGCGTCAGCGGACGCACTCCCCGCCCAGCGGGATCGACCTCCTGATGCCGCTGCGGCTGGGCGGGCACGAACAGTGGGTGCAGCTCCGCGGGCACGAGGCGGAAAACCCCGTCCTGCTGATCGTGCATGGGGGACCCGGCTATCCCGCGATGCCCTTCGGGCACGCGCATTCGGCGCTCGAGTCGCGGTTCATCGTGGTGCATTGGGATCAGCGCGAGAGCGGAAGATCTGTCCGCTGGCGGGCCACCCCTCTCGGGATCGAAGAAGTCGTGAGCGATTTGATGGAACTCGTCGGGTGGCTCCGGCGGGAGCGTGGTGCGAAACGCGTGCATCTGCTCGCCCATTCATGGGGAACGGTGGCGGCGACGCTGGCCGTGGCCCGGTTTCCCGCCTGCTTCCATTCCTATACCGGCGTCGGGCAGATCAGCAGCCTCATGGCCTCCGAAGAAGAGCGGTACCTCCTGGCGTTGCAGCGTGCGCGAGAGGCGGGAGACGCGACCGTCCTGCGCGACCTGGAGAAGTTCCGCGCCGCGCCCTATAAGACCTACCGGCAGTATCAGCTTCTTGACCGGGCGGCGCGAACGATGGCGCGCGGTCGGTTCCAGCCCGTGCCGCCCGGCCGCTTTCTCGAGCTCGCGTGGAGCTCCCCGGCTTACCGGTGGCGCGACCTGTTCCGGATCGCCCTCGGCTTCGGCCGGTGGGTGCGCGCCTTCTTTCGCCAGCGCCTGCATGAGGTGAATCTCTTCCCGGTCGTCTCGCGGCTGGAGGTGCCCGTCACCCTCCTGCAGGGCCGGCACGACGTCCTGCTCTCTCCACTCGTGGCCGAGCGTTTCTTTGCCCAGCTGGAGGCGCCAGCGGGGAAGCGTTGGGTCTGGTTCGAACGCTCGGGGCACTGGCTGCAGTTCGAGGAACCGGAAAAGTACGTCGCCGAAATGGTCCACGTCGCGGAGCGCAGCGGTCAACGCGAGACGGCCGGGGTTAAATCGGAAATCTGAAATTTCCGAGCCCTTCTTGCGCATTGACCTGCGCCGGCTTGCCAGCGAGCCGCGGATTCCGTTCGATGGGCCATGGCGAGCGTTCCACATTTCCTCTTCCGCCCGCGTCTCGCGGCGCTTGCGTTCCTCCTGCTCACCGGCTTCGGCGCCCTTCCAGCCGCCCGCGCGGTCCCACCCGCGTCCACGCCGCCGCCCGCGGCGGCCGTCACGGGGGCTGCCTTCGACGCGGCCGCCGCGACGCGCGCCTACCTGGAGTCCGTCCCGGCCGAGAAGCGGGCGAAGTCGGACGTCTACTTCGAAGGAACCTACTGGCTGATCCTCTGGAATTATCTGCTGGGCGCGGGGATCTCGCTGCTGCTGCTCGCGGCGGGTCTATCCGCGCGGTTGCGGGATTTTGCGGAACGCACGACCCGCTTCCGGCCGCTCCAGGTGATGATCTACGCGGCGGGCTACGTGCTGCTGACGTCGCTTCTGAGGTTTCCGCTGACCGTCTACGAAGGCTACTTCCGGGAGCATCAATACGGCATGGCGACCCAGACATTCGGGCCGTGGTTCGGCGAGCAACTCATCGGCCTGGGCGTGGGCCTCCTGGGTACTCCCATCGCGCTGGCGTTCCTCTACGGGGTGTTTCGCGTCGCCACGAAGACGTGGTGGGTCTGGGGGACGGCCGTGAGCGTGGGGCTCATGGTTTTCTTGCTGCTCCTGCAGCCGGTATTCCTTGATCCGCTCTTCAACGAGTACAAGCCGCTGACCGACGCCAGCGTGCGCGATCCGATCCTGACGATGGCGAAGGCGAACCAGATCCCGGTGAATGACGTCATGCAATTCGACGCGTCGCGGCAGACGAAGCGCGTGAGCGCGAACGTGGCGGGATTCCTCGGGACGACGCGGATCGCTCTGAACGACAATCTGCTCAACCAGTGCTCGCTCCCGGAGATCCGGATGGTGATGGCCCACGAGATGGGGCACTACGTGCTGAACCACATCGGGAAGTTTCTCGTCACCTTCGGAGTGATTCTCGCGGGCGCGTTCGGCCTCTGCGCGGCCCTCTTTCAGGGGATCGTGGCGCGCTGGGGCGCGAAGTGGGGAGTGCGGGGGATCGCCGATCCCGCCGGGTTCCCGCTCATCATCCTGCTCTTCTCGACCTACTTCTTCCTCCTGACGCCCGTCCTAAAATCGACCATCCGCGTGGCGGAGCGCGAGGCCGATGCGTTCGGCCTGAACGTCTCGCGCGAGCCGGACGGATTTGCCCAGGTGGCGTTGAAGCTTGGCGTGTATCGAAAGCTCGATCCCGGTCCGCTCGAGGAGATGTTTTTCTTCGATCACCCGAGCGGACGCGCGCGCATCCGCATGGCGATGGACTGGAAGGCCGAGACCCAGAAGTGATGTGAGGTGCGCTCCCCGGCGCGGGTCAAAAGCGGCGGCATTGAGCAAAACCACCTGCCTCCCGTCTAACCCACCACGCGGGCGTCCCGCACTCGCGCGGTGGTTGCGCAGCGGAGCGCGCCCGGTATTCTCGTCACGCCCGCATGAAAATCCCCTCCGGTCTCGCCGCCGTCACAGCGTTCCTCGGCAGCTCCGCTGCACTGCTCGCCCAAGGCGGCCCCAAGCCTTCGCCGGTCTTTCCCATCCCCACCGGTACCGCGGCGGAGGCCGCGCAGAGAACGTACACGGCCTGGGACATCCTCTCGTCCGGCGGGATCTTCATGATCCCGCTCGCCGCGCTCTCGGTGTTCACGGTGCTGCTGATCCTGTTTTTCCTCTTCAGCGTGCGGAAAGGCGGCGTGGTCACCGCCGGATTTCTCCACACGATCGAGGCTCGCCTGCGGAAGCGGGATTACCTTGGCCTTCTCTCCGATGCGAACCGCGCCGGGGAATCCCTCGCCCGGGTGGTGCAGCGAACGCTCGATTTCTCGACGAAGAACCCGAACGCGCCGATCGAGGCCATCAGAGAGATTGCCGAGTCAGAAGGAATCCGGCAAGCCTCGGCGTTGAACCAGCGGGTGAGCTACCTCGCGGATCTCGGGGCGATCGCGCCGATGATCGGGCTACTCGGAACCGTCTCCGGCATGATCAAGTCCTTCGGCGCGCTCGCGGCGGACGTCGCCGGCTCGAAGCCGCTCATGCTCGCGAACGGAGTTTCAGAAGCGCTCGTCTGCACCGCGGCTGGTCTGATGGTGGGCATCATGGCCTTCAGCGCTTACGCGCTCTTCCGGACCCGGGCCGGCCGCCTCACGGCCGAACTCGAAGCTGCGACCACCCAATTCTTCGCGACTTTTTCGATGAGTTACACGCCGTCGCGCGGTCCCGCTCCGCGCCGCGGCGAGGTGCGCGACCCGATGCTGATGGAGGAATTCTAGGCCGCAGCTGGCTGCCCGTTTCCCGCCCTTTCCGCCATGCGTTTCCGCATCTCCACCGTCGCGCCGCCCCCGGGTTTTCAGATCACCCCGATGGTGGACATCTTCGCGTGCCTGCTGATTTTTTTCATCGTCACATACAACTTTTCCAAGGAGGAGCTGGCGCTCGATGTGAAGGTCCCGGCGGCAAAGGAGGGGAAGGAAACGCGCCGGAATCTGCAGGAGCTGATCATCAACGTGAAGCCGGACGGTGCCATCATCCTCAACCGGCAGACGCTTTCGGCCGACCAGCTCCGGGCCAAGCTCCTGCAAATCTCCGGGATCTATCCGGATCAGGCCGTGATCCTGCGGGGTGACGAATCGGTGAACTATCGCTACATCGTGGAGGTGCTGGACGTCTGCCGAAGCGCGAACATCTGGAACGTCGCCTTCGCCACCGCCAAGCCTGCGCCCGCCACGCCATGACGTCTGTCCGCCGCCTCCCCCGTTCCCCCGGGCGCTCCCGCCACCCCGCCCGGCTCGGCACGCTCGCGCTGCTGCTGGCGGTCGCCCCGCTCGCCCCGGCCCAGTTTCCCTGGCGCCGCGTCACGCCGACTCCCGTTCCGGAGGCCGCGCCGGCCCCGACGGTGCGCCGGGCGCAGCGCGTGACGCCCGCGCCGAAGGCAGAAATCACCGAGGACGGGGTGCCGGTGCGACCCGCGGAGCGCGTGGGCCCGCGGCCCGGCGAAGATTATTTTTCCCCGGACGACCCGATCAGTCGGGCGCTTGAGGGCGGGACCGCGCCGGGTGGCCGGCGACCGACGCCCACCCCGATCACTCCTCAGATGAAGCGACCGGCCGAGCCGGGTCCGGCGGCAGCAGCCGGGGCGGATGACGGCACGACCATCCGCATTTCGCCGGGCGCGGCCGGGGAAACGGCCACCCCGGAAACGGTCCAGTTCGAACTCGCCAACAATTTTTTTGCGCGCAAGCAGTGGGCGCAGGCGGCGGCGGAGTACGAGAAGTTTCTGTCGCTCTCGCCGGGCGCAGCGGAGCGGCAACCGGCCTTTTATCGCCTGGGGGAATGCTATCGGAATCTCAACCGGATGCCCGCTGCCACCACCGCGTTCCGCAATCTCATCGTGGAAGCGGGCGAGCGAGGCGACTTTCTCGGTCCCGCCCACTACCGGCTGGCGGTGATCCACTACAACGAAAAGGATTTTCGTTCCTCGCTGCCGCTCTTTCAAAGGTCCGCCCTGCTCGCCAAGGCCAGTGACGTGAAGCTGGCGTCGCTGTATTACGCCGCGCTGTGCCTGGAAAATCTGGACCGGCGTATCGAGACGCGGGAAATCTATGAGCGAATCGTCGAGATTTCCGGCGAGAATCCCTACCGGGATTACGCGCGGCTCTCGCTCGCGCGCCAGGCCTACACGGACGGAAGGCGAAGCGAATCGTTCCGGCAGTTCGAGGCGCTCGCACGCGATGCCTCGAAGGAATCGCTGCGGGTGGAAGGCCATCTCAAGGCGGGCGTGATCGCGGCCGACCTCCTGCAGTGGGACGCCGCCCTCCGAAATCTGCAGATGGTGATCGACTGGCCAAACGGCGAAGCGACTGCCGCCCAGCGCAGCGATGCGCGTCTCGGACAGTTCCGCATTCTCTATCGGACAAACAAGTACAAGGAACTCATCGCGGGCTTCCAGGCGCACGGTTCCGCGCTGACCCCCGAGAACCGTTCCGAGGCCATGCTCCTTTCGGCAAATTCGCTCCGGCAAGTCGGTCAGCCGCAGGACGCGCTGGCGCTGTATGACCAGCTGCTCAAAGAGTTTCCCAAGTCTCCGCAGGCGGCTGATGTCGCCTACCAGCGCGTGGTCACGCTCTATGCGTCGAGCGATCCGAAGCTGGAGGCGGCCGCGGAGAAATTCCTCGCGTCGAACCCTGAGCCCGAGCGGGCGGACAAGGTGCGGCTCATCAAGGCGGAGGTCCTTTTCAAGAAGGAAAAGTATCCGGAAGCGGCGGGAGCGTACCTCCAGGTGCAGGAATCGAGCTACATCGAACCGAAGTACCGAGCCGAGGCGGCTTATCGCGTGGGGTATTGCTTCGCGCAGCTGAAACTGCCCGACAAGGTAATCGAAGCTTTCAGCCGGTTCCTGCGCGCGTATCCCGACAGCGCCCTGGCCCCGAAGGCGCTGGCTCAGCGGGGTCTGGCGTATCAGCAATTCCGGAATTTTCCGGCGGCCCTGCAGGATTTCAACGCGCTGCTTTCCGATTTTCCGAAGGCGAAGGAAAGGGAGCTCGCCCTGCGCCAGAAGGCACTGTTGCTGGGCCAGGTCGAGGATCCGAAGGGCATGGTGGAAACCTTCAAGATCCTGCTGCGCGAATTCCCCCAGTCCTCCAGCGCCGGCGTGGCAAATTTCTGGGTGGGGCGCACGGCCTTCGAGGCCAAGAATTACAAGGATGCCGTCCCGTCCCTGACCGCGGCGATGGCCGATGCGGAATACAAGAACAAGGCCTGGCTGTTCCTGATCCTGAGTTATTTCAACGCCGAGGACAAGGGACCCCTCGAAGCGCGGACTGGCGAGTACATGAAGGCGGGGATCCAGCCGGCGATTCCCGCCCAGGTGCTGAATTATCTCGGCTCGTATCTCTTTGAGACCCGGAAATACGATCGCGCCGAGCCCTACCTTGCCGCAGCCGCGGACAGCCCGCAAAACACGAGCGCGGACGCCTGGTTGCTCGTCGCCCGCTGCCGGCTGTTTCTGAAGGACTGGCCGGGAGCGAAAGCGGCCGCCGAGAAATACCTCGCCACCAAGCCGGTGCTCGCGGCGGCGCAGGCCCAGGGCTATCTGGCCGTGGGTGAGGCCTTCGTCGGGCAGGGGAATTTCGTCGAGGCCCAAAAGAGCGCCGACCAGGCGCTGAACCTGCAGGCCGAAGGACGGCTGAATGCGGAAGCCCGTTTGTTGATGGGTCAGATCGCACTGGCGAAGGGCGATGCCCTCGAAGCCGCCAAGGCTTTCATGAGTGTCGCGGTGCTCTACGACGATCCCGACCTCACGCCGCGCGCCCTCTCCCTCGCGGTTGAAGCCTATCGAAAAGCCGGCAAAACCGCCGAGGCGAAGAAGGCCGAGGACGAGTTACGGACCCGCTTCCCGAGCTTTGCGGTCAGCGGTCCGTGATCGGAAGCGGCAATCGGTGATCCCTGGCCGGCGATCCGCGGTCGATGCGGGGAAGCGAAAAAGCCGGGACCAAGAGGCGCCGTTTCCGAACGCCCGAAGACGCGCGCTCTCGGAGACTGACTGATTGCTGATTGCTGATAACGGATTACTGCTTACCGAGCACCTTGAGCAACTCGGGGACGACTTCGTTCACGTCGCCGACGATCCCGTAGTCTGCCACTTTGAAGATGGGGGCGTCCTTGTCCTTGTTGATCGCGACGATGACCTTCGAGCGGTTCATGCCGGACAAATGCTGGACCGCGCCGCTCACGGCGAGGGCGACATAGACGTTCGGAGCGACGCTCTTCCCCGTTTGGCCGACCTGATCCGAATAGGGGCGCCAGCCCGCATCGACGACGGCGCGCGTGGCGCCCACGGCCGCGTTGAGGCAGCCGGCCAGAGGCTCAACCAGACGGGTAAACCCTTCCGGGCTGCCGACGCCGCGGCCGCCGGTGACGACGATAGTGGCTTCGTCGAGGGCGACTCCCCCGGTCGACGCCTTCGACTGCGAGACAATCTCGATGCGCTGCGTGGCGGGATCGATGGGCAGAACGATCGCGCTGACGCTGCCCGGCGTGCCGGAAGGTTCGGCCGGAGCGAGGACGTTCACCTTGACGCTGATCACGACCGGGAGCCCCGCGGAGCGAACACTCTCGGTGACGCGCGAAAGATACGAGAAGCGCTTCGCGCCGACCGTCGTGCCATCAGTCTCCACTTCGATGACGTCCTCGAGCAGCCCGGCGTTCAAGCGGACGGCGACGCGGGGTCCGTAGCTCAGCCCGCCTCGCGTGGCAGGCACGATCACCGCCTTCGCCCCGATCTGCGTGGCGGCGGCGGCGACGGCGGAGGTCCAAACATCCGCCTTGAAGGGCTCGTAGCCGGCGTCTTCGCAATGATGCGCGGTCACGCCGAAAGCGGCGAGCTCCACGGCGGCGGCCGATGCGCCGGGCCCGAGGAGGAGCGCCTGGCATTCGCCGAGCGCGGAAAGGGTGCGGGCGGCGGCAACAAGCTCACGGGCGCTGGGGCGAAGTTTGCCGGCGACGTGTTCGGGAACGAGGAGGATCATGGGCGGGAAAGGGACGAGACGGGAGATTGAGATTCGAAATTTGAAATGATCGGACGCGCAGCGGGCGCGGATCGGCTCAGATCACCTTCGCCTCATCGCGAAGGGCGCCGACGAGCTGGGCGGCGGTTTCCACGGCCTCTCCGGTAAAGAGCTTGTTCAGGCGGGCCTTCACCTGGATCACCTCGCCGCCAACCTGCGTGAGCGGCGCGGGAGCCTGATAATCTGCGGGAACGGCTTTGCGCAGTTCCTTGCGCTTCGCCTTCATGATGTTCGGGAGCGTGGGATAGCGCGGCTCATTCAGTCCCTGCTGCGTCGTGATCACCGCCGGAAGCGAGAATCGCACGGTTTCCGTGCCCGCGTCCGTATCATGCGTGGCCTCAACCGCGGTGCCGGTGATCGCGAGGCGGGTGGTCCAGTCGAGATGCGGCCAGCCCAGCGCCTCAGCCAGCGCGGGCCCGAAAGCGGAGCTGTCCCAATCGGCCTGTTTGCCGCCGACAAGAACCAGATCGGCTCCTTCCTGGCGCACGGCCGCCGCGAGCACCCGGGCCTGCGTGACGACATCGAGGACATCCGTTGTTTCGATGTGGATGGCGCGATCCGAACCGAGCGCGAGGGACGTACGAATCGCCTCCTCGAAGCGCTTCGGCCCGAGGGCGAGGGTGAAGATTTCCGCCTGATGCCCCGCCTCGCGAAGCCGGATGGCTTCCTCGACGCCGTATTCATCCATCCCGTCCATGACGAACGTGACGCCGGTGAGATCGACCCGGTCGCCCGCCGTGCGGATGCTGGCCTCGGCGTCGGGAACTTGCTTGAGAACGGTGCAGATTTTCATGGGTTGGGAGAACGTTGGGATGGTTCGATCACCGGAAGAGCGAGCGTCCGACAACGACACGCTGGATCTCGTTCGTGCCCTCGTAGATCATGTTGAGCTTCACGTCGCGCAGCAGCTTTTCGACGGGGAAGTCGTTCATGTAGCCGTAACCGCCGTGAATCTGAATCGCTTCCGCCGCCGCGGCAAACGCGACATCGGACGCGCGGCATTTCGCGATGGCGCTGGCCTGCGCGTGGGGCTGATTTGTGTCGACGAGCCAAGCCGCGTAAAGCGTCTGAAGCCGACTTGTGTCGTGGCCCATTTTCATATCGGCGAGCTTGAACTGGATGGCCTGAAGTTCCGAGATGGGTTTGCCGAACGCGTGCCGCGTCTTGGCGTACTTCACGCTCTCATCGATGGCGCGCCGGGCGACACCCACCGAGCCGGCGGCGACCGTGATGCGGGTGCGATCAAGCGTGCGCATCGCAATCTTGAAGCCGTCTCCCACGCCTCCCAGCATGTTCGCGCGCGGGACGCGGACGTTCTCGAAGATCACCTCCGCCGTGTAGCTGCAGCGCTGGCCCATTTTCCCGTGAAGCTTGTTGTGCGAGACCCCGGGGGTGCCGGCCGGGATGACGACACAGACGGTTCCCTTGGCCCCCGAAGCTTCGTCGGTCCGGCAAAGGACGACGTAGATCTCGCAAACGCCACCGTTTGTAATCCACATTTTGGTTCCGGTGACGACGATCTCGTCGCCCACGAACTCGGCCTTCGTCTTCATCGCTGCCGCGTCGGATCCGTTGTCCGCTTCGCTCAGACAGAACGCGCCGAGACCGGTGACGAGCGGGGGGAGAAAACGCTGTTTCTGCTCCGGCGTGCCCGCGATTTTGATGGGCGTGACGGCGAGATCCGAGGCGAGAATGATCGTGTCGAACCCCATGCAGCCGTAGCCGAGCTCTTCGCCGATCAGGACCTCTTCGATCACACCGAGACCGAGGCCACCACAATCCTCCGGAATCCCGATATTCAGCAGGCCGATGTCGGCTGCCGCCTTCACCATGTCCTTCGGGAAGGTCTCCGTCCGATCCCACTCGGCGGCGCGAGGGATAATCTGTTCGGCGGTAAACTGGCGGGCGAGGCGGTGGATTTCCTTCTGCTCGGGTGTGAGGTCGAAATTCAACATGGGAGTCGGGTCGGGGACATGCCACCCGGGGGAATGGCAGAAACAAGGGAGCGGAATCTTGCGAATTCTCGCGAAACGACAAGGCCGATTCCGGCAAAAAAGAAAGGGCGCACGGGATTGCTCCCGGCGCCCTTGAGGGATGGATCTCGCGGCGGTTACGGCGCCGGGACGGGGGCATTGACCGCGTCCTCGACATTGATGAAGCCAAACCCATCGAGCGGAGTGTAGCCGCGACCAATGCGATTGACGATCACCCCGCTGAACGTCGATCCATCGGCCATCGTGCCCGAGAATGTGGCCCGGCCGACGCGGACGAGACCGCTGGGGATTTCCACGCCGTCGCTGAGGAGATCGGCGCTGCCGCCATCCCGGGTGGTGCCGTTTGGAGGACTGAAGGCCGAGCGCTGCTCATCGCGATCGGCGCCGAAAGAGAACGAGCGGCCGCCGGTGAACGTCCCTTCGGAAAAGGCGAGATCGAGCTGATAGAAGTGATCGACTGTCGAGGGCGAGGGCGCCTGGCTCGCGAGGGGATACGTCGCGGTGATATTCGCCGGAGAGAGTCCGATGAGCGTGCCCAGCGTGAAGATGAAACCGCCGCTGACGGCCGGGTTCGTGTTCGCCCGGGGGCGGCGATCAAAGACGAGACCCGGGTAGCGTCCGAGATAATTGCCACCCTTTGGGTTCGCGTTTTGGAGGTTGATGCTGAGGCTCGCGACCGCGCCCGCGCCGAAGTAGGAGACGGTCGCTCCCGCGGTGTCCTCCTGCGCCGCGAAGCTGTTATCGCCCGAAAACGTGAGAACGATCTTGCCTCCCGTCGTCCGCGCGGAGCCACTCGCGAAGTGCGGATCAAGATCATGCTTGAAGGTCGTCGACTGCAGGATCGCCTTCATCTGACGGACCGTGAGAGCACCCGGTCCGCCCTTCGCCTGCAGGACGAGTGCCGCGCAAGCGGCGGCGTTCGGCGCGGCGCAGCTCGTTCCGAAGAAATTTGGGAACGAGTCGGGGTCGCGCGACGTGTCGCCGACGAAAAAGGTCGTGTTCGCGCCGTCCATCGCGGCCAGATCGGGCTTCTGCCTGACCTGCGGATTCGCCAGGCGGTTCCCCGCCGCATCGAACACCGCGATCATGGGCCCGGGAGAGGTAAAGTCCTCCGGGATATACGGCCGGAACGGACTGTAGGCGGCCACTCCGTGCCCATCGAGGGCGCAGCTGTGGCCGTAGGTCATCGAGTAGTTCGAAGCGAAGTACTCCGAGGGACTGGCCGACGCCGAGGAGTCGAACAGCGAATAGCGCAGACGGGTGGCGCGCGGGTTCGGCGACGCGGCGCGTGAGATCACCATCTGGATCGTGGTGTAGTTCGCGGCGTCGTTGGGAAACGGCAGGCTCCCGAATTCGACCGGTCCGTTGTTCGCGACGTTATCGCTCGCGATCGAGCCGAGGAATGCGCCGGTGGCTTTATTAAAGAAGAGCAGGTTGAAATCGGTGGTGACCCCGGGAGTGCTGTTGGCGAACGTCTGCACGGAGAAACCACCTGTGGTGCTGGCGAAGCTGGCGACCTGAACGGTGTAGTTCCCGGTTGCCGCAGGCGTGAAGAAGAACGTCTCGTCCGTCCCGGTGTCCTGTTGGTTCAAGATAACGGTGTTGGCCGGATCACGCAGCGTCACGATCGCGTCGAAACTCGAGCCGGCGTCCGCCACGACGAACAGCCGGCTGGGCACGCCCGCGGTGAACGGAACGGTGAAGCTGAGAACCGTACTCCCACCGGGATGGTTGGCGGACTGGTTCGACGTCTGAGTGCCGGGAACAATCACGTCGAACGGGTCGTCCCACTGAAAGACAATGTTCGCGGTGCTGGTGCCCGTGCCAGTTTCCCGCCGGATGTCCTGGGCGATGTCCTGCGTGCCATCGGTGCGGAAGTTATGGAATCCGCCGGCATACAGCGCCGGATTCACGCCGGTGAAATTCAGGTTCGTGCCGACGAGCGCCGTGCCGAGATTCGGCGCGACGAGGCGGAAGTCCGACGAGTATCCCTGCGAGGACGGCTGATTCCCGGCCGAGGAGAAATAGTGGATGCCCGCTCCGGTCACGTCATTCACTGCCTGAGCGATAAGACTGTCCGAGAACATTCCTTCATCGAGGAAGATGATGTCGTCGACGATGATATCCGCCTTGAACCCGGGGACCGTCCGCGGCGCCCCGGGGCGCGCCCCGAGGGAGCGAATATTTTCCGCCATGTTCAGCTGACTGTTCCCCGAAGTGCCGAAACCCAGACGCGCCTTGGGGGCCATATCGTGAATGACCTGCAGCATCGCGCGACCCTCATCCGTTCCGCCGGCCTGATCCTGCACCACGACAACCGGCATCGTGTTCCCGAGGGGATTGCCCACGCCCGGCAGATCACCGCTCGCGACGTTCTGCAGAGCGTGATCGGTTCCCGAGGAGAGCGTGTTATAGCTGTCCGAGAGGACGCCGATGGTGATTCCAGTGCCGTCCTGCCGCACCTGATCCGCCCGATGCTGGACGAGCCCCTGCTGGGTGACGGAGCCCACGCCGACGCCAGGATAATTGTCGGTCCCACCGGCCGCCCGCGCCTTCTCGGCGTAAACGGGCTTGAGGCACAAGCGAACAGCGTTGACGCCTTTCGCCAGGGCGATCGCGGGGACGTTCTCAAGCGGAATCCACCCCTCGAGGACACCTTGGCGCCAGGAATCGGTGGAGGCCGTCATTTCGAATTTCCCGGATGCTTCGAGCGCAAGGCGCACATCGTTCAGCGACAGGTCGCCGTTGAGGAGAACGGAGATCAGGATCCGGCCATCGTCTTTCTGGACCGCACTGGTCAGGTACTGACCCGCCTGAAGCAGAAGGGCGTCGAGAAGAGGGTCCTGCGCCACCGCGGCGCCCTGGCTCACGGAACGTGCCGCGGCGGTCGAGCGTTGCGCGAGCTGCGCGCGCACGAGGACATCCAGACCGTGGCCCAGATTCGCCGGCACCGCAGGCGCGGCGACCGCGGAGGCCGCCAGCGCGAGCGACGCGGCGAAGACGATTCCGCGCCTCGCGGACACGCGAACCGATGACGTCCGCACCAACCCCCCAGCGAGCCGGGGTGGTGACTGGAAATTCGACTGACGGGGAGTGATCATGGTTGCGAGAGAGGATGGGAGCGACGCCGGACCGGGGAAGGCAGAAAACGGGCGGGATTGCCTCACCACGGTGGCTGCATCGTTATTGAAAATCAGACCCGGAAGGTCAACCGCAAAACGAAGAAGCTGCCCTGCACTTGCCGGGCGGCTCCGCGTCCTTCGCTCTCAGGATCTGATTCCCGACCTACTTCGCGGGCGCCTGGAGAGTGCGGAGCAAAAACGCCCAGCGGTCGGCGGATTCCTCAATGATCTTCGAGATCGGGCGCCCGGCACCGTGACCACTCTTGGTTTCAATCCGGATGAGCGTCGGCGAGGTCCCGACCTGCGCGGCCTGGAGAGCGGCGGCGAACTTGTAGCTGTGAGCGGGCACGACCCGGTCATCATGGTCCGAGGTGGTAACCATCGTCGCGGGATAGCGGACCCCGGCCTTGAGGTTGTGGTACGGAGAGTACGCGCGGAGCGCGGGGAACATGTCGGGATCTTCCGCCGAGCCGTAATCGCTCGTCCACGCCCACCCGATGGTGAACTTCTGGAATCGCAGCATGTCCATGACTCCGACGGCTGGCAGCGCGGCTCCGAAGAGCTCGGGCCGCTGGGTCATGCAAGCGCCGACGAGCAGGCCCCCGTTGCTCCCGCCGCCAATCGCCAGACGGGGAGTCGAAGTGTACTTGTTTGCGATGAGCCACTCGGCGGAGGCGATGAAGTCATCGAAGACGTTCTGCTTCTTCTTCTTCGTGCCGGCCTCGTGCCACGCCTCCCCGTACTCGCCGCCGCCGCGCAAGTTTGCGACGGCGTAGATTCCACCCATTTCCATCCACACGAGATTCTGGGGAGAGAACGTCGGCGTGATCGAAATGCCGAACCCGCCGTAGGCGTAGAGATACGTTCGATTCGCCGTATCTTTCTTCAGGCCCTTCTTGTAGCTGATGAACATGGGCACCTTCGTGCCATCCTTGCTCGTCACGAAAACCTGCTCGGTCGTGTAGTCCTCGGGGTTGAAATCGACCTTCGGTTTGAAAACCACCGCGGACTGGCCTGACTTCACGTCGTAGCGATAGATCGTCTGTGGAGTGGTGAAGCTGGTGAACGAAAAGAAGGTCTCATCCTCATCCGGTTTGCCCCCAAAACCTGTCGCGGTGCCGGGACCGGGGAAGGGAACTTCCCCAACCTTGCGCCCGTCCCGCTCGAAAACGCGCACCTGCGTTTTGGCGTCCTTCAGATAGGAGCAGACGAAGCGACCTCCGAGGTAGCTCGCTGAATCGAGGGCCTCGTCCGCCTGCGGGACGATCTCGCGCGGCTCCGGTTTCGCAGCGGAGGTGTCGATGGCGACGACGCGGCGGCGCGGAGCGTCCTTGTCCGTGCGGAAGTAAAACACCGGTCCGTCGTTCCCGAGGAAATTCCACGCGGCATCGCCATCCGGCAGGAGTTCGACGACCGCGCCCTCACTGGGAGCCCCCGCCAGCGCTCGAAAAAAGAAGCGATTCTTCGGTGAGGTGCCCTCGCTGACGCGGATGGTCAGGAACTTTCCGTCATCGGTCACGATGCCGCCAAAGCCCCATTTGTCGTGATCCTTGCGCTCGTAGACCAGGACGTCCTCCGCCTGCGCGGTGCCGACCCTATGGTAAAACATCTTCTGGAAGAACAACGCGGACTGCAGCTTGGTCTTCTCATCCGGCGTATCGAAGCGGGAGTAGACGAAACCCTTGCTGTCCTTCGTCCAGGATGCGCCGGAGAACTTGGACCACTCGACCTTGTCCGGCAGGTCCTTCGCCGTCTCGACATCCCGCAACCGCCATTCGATCCAGTCCGAGCCGGAGGTCTGGATGCCGTAGGCCATGAACTTTCCGTCGGGACTGATGGCGAAACTGCTGAGGGAGACGGTCCCGTCGGACGCGAGCGTGTTCGGGTCGAGCAGCAGCACAGGCGTTTCGTCGAGCCGCTTCGCCGTGAAGATCGGGGACTGATTCTGAAGTCCGGTGTTCTTCGCGAAAAAATAACGACCGCCTTCCTTGAAGGGAGTGCCGTAGCGTTCGTACTCGTAAATCTTCGTGAGCCGGGTGCGGATCTGTTCACGCTCCGGGATCGCGCGAAGGAAGCCGAAGGTCACTTCGTTCTGCGCGTCGACCCAGGATTTGGTGGCGTCGCCATTCGCATCCTCCAGCCAGCGGTAGGGATCGGCGACTTTCGTGCCGTGGTAATCATCGACCTGATCGCCCGTCTTGCTCTGCGGATACTTCAGGGCCGGTTCTTTCGCGACGAGGGAGGCCGGCAGCGCGAGGAGCGCGAGGGCGAGGCAGGTGGGGAGGCGGAACATGCGCGACTATTCGATACAAGGCTCTCCCGTCAAAGCGCGGGAGCACGCCAATCCTGCACGGTCCGGACGCGCCGTCCGGATCCGATCCCACCGCGCCACGCCGGCTGCAGGGCACGGAGCGAGTTGCCGCCAGCGGCAGCCGCTCGTACATCCTCGGATGCGTCTCTTCCCCACCGGCGGCTGGATCGATCTTTCGTCGCGTACAAAGCTGCGGCTGACCGGGACCGACCGCGTCCGCTACCTCAACGGTCAGGCGAGCAACGACGTGCGCCGGGCGGTGGGGGGTGAGGCGATGTTCGCCTGCGTGATGACCGCGAAGGGGAAGATGTGTGCGGACATCTTCATTCACGCCGAGGCGGAAGCTCTCTTGATCGACGCGGAGCCCGAGCTGCGGGAGGAGCTCGCGGCGCGGCTGGAGCGATACATCATCGCGGATGACGTCACGCTAACCGATGTCACGGACGACCTCGCGCTCTTCCACTTCATCGCGCCTGCAACCGCCCCAGCCGCCGTCAGAGACCAGATGATCGCGTCCCAGCGCTACGGCCGGCCGGGTTTCGATGCAATCCTCCCGGCCAGCCGACGCGCCGCGCTCCGCGAAGCCTGCGGCGAGGGCGAACTTCGGTCGGCCAACGTGGAACTGCTCCGCATCAGCGAACGCATCCCGCGCTGGGGTCCCGACCTCGCCGCGGACACGATCCCCGTCGAAGCCGGACTGGAGGAGCGTGCGATCAGCTACACCAAAGGCTGCTACATCGGTCAGGAGGTCATTTCGCGAATCAAAAGCATCGGCCAGGTCAATCACCATCTCGTGCGGCTCCGGAGCCCTGCGCTTCCCATCGCGGGTGAGCGACTCCTCGCTGGAGCGGCTGACATCGGGGAAATTACGAGTGTCGCGCCGCTGCCGGACGGCTCCGGCTCGATCGCGCTCGCTTACGTGCGGCGCGGCCAGGAGTCGGCTGGGAACCAACTGCGTTCGACGGGCGGAATCGACTGCGAGGTTTGGTGACCGGCGTCGGCCCGATCGATGCCACGATTCAGAAAATCGATTCCCGCGACCGGGGAAATTCGGTAAACCTCGCGGCGCCACCATGAACGATTCGATCGACGACGAGCTCCGCGAACTCCGCCTCGATCAGCAGCGTTTGAGCGGAGAACTCGCGTCGCTCGGGCGCCGGATCAGCGTTCTCGAGGCCGGACGCCCGGCCGAAATTCGCGCTCCGGCGCCGGCCGCTCCGCCGCCGCTGCCGAGCGCGAGCTTCCGCCGGGCCGCGGCTCCCGCCCCGGCCGCCGCGGAGATTTCCGCGACGGCGACCGCGCCAGTTCTGGCGGCGGCGGTCGTCGAGATGCCACCGCTGCCTGCCACCCCGGCGACCGAACCGGCTGGGAGCGTCGTGGCGGTTTCGTCGGACCTGGTGGCAACGCCGACGCCGGGACTTCCGCTCGAGATTCCCCCGGGGCCGCCGGCTGCGCCATCCGAGTCGTTCGAGATGCGACTCGGCGGTTACTGGTTCGTCCGGATCGGCGTCGGGGCGCTCGCCCTCGCGCTGATTTACTTCGCGATCTACCTCTACCAAACTGTGACGCCCCGCCTGGGACCGGGCGGGAAGGTCGCCCTGCTCTATCTCGCGTCCGGCACTCTGCTGGGCCTCGCGTGGAAACTCCGGCGCGGCGCGAATCTCACCGAACGGCTCCGCAATTTTGCCGCCGTGGTGGAGAGCGGCGGGCTCGGGGCGGTGTATTTTACGACGCTCGCCGCCCATCAGTTTGAGCCGCTGCGCGTGATCGGCTCGCCCGCGTTGACGCTGGCGCTCCTGATCGGCTGGGGTGGGCTGTGCCTCTGGCTGGCGGACCGGCGCGAATCCCCCACCCTCGCGACGGGCGCGGTGCTCTTTGCGGGCGCGGCGACGGCGCTCATGCCCGGCTCCGGCATCGCCCTTGGTTCAAGCGTGATCTTCTCCGCGCTCGCCATGCTTCAATGGTGGCGGCGGGGCTGGATCGCGCCGTCGTTCGCGGCGGTCCTCGGGGCGTACGGCAGCTATGTCTTCTGGCGCTATGGGGTGGAGAGAAACGTCCTTCCCGAGAGCGGGGGATTCGCACCCGAAACGCTTCTGCTCTCCGCGTATTGGGTGGTCTTCGCGGCCGGAGCATTTGCCCCGATGATCCAGCGCGCCGGGCTGCGGGCCTGTTTCATCACGCTGAACAATGCTCTCGCCTATGCGCTGATCGCGCGGCTCGTGACGGATTCGCACCCGGACTGGCTCTGGCGCTTCACCGGGCTCGCGGGAACGCTGCTGCTCGGCCTCGCCTATCTTGCCCACTCGCGGCTGGAGGGGAGCGCGACGACGGCTTACCGCCTGCAAGGGCTGGGGTTCGTGACGCTGGCCATCGTGCTGTACTTCAGCGGCTGGCAACTCGGGCTCTCGCTCATCCTTTGGGCGATGGCGCTGAACGCGGCCGCGTCCTGGCGCAGCAGCCGCGTGCTGCTCGTCTGCGCACTCGTGATCGGCGTGCTGGGCTCCATCGCCATCGCCGAGCCGCAGCGGGCAGAGTTCCGCGGTCCCCTCGTTGCGGCCGTCTTCGCGACGGGCGTTCTCTTCGCGGGGGCGTGGACGTGCCTCCGCCGCCCGGCGGCAGGCGCGGAACGCGCCCACGATGCCTGGTTCCGCTTCGGAGCCGAAGCCTGGTGCGTGCTCGCCGTGGTCCTGGGCTGGCACCTCGTGTCCGTCCACGTGCCGACGAGCCCGCAGCCCGGAGCGTTCGCCGCCTTCGGAGCTGGCTTGCTCGTCGTGGTGCGTTTCGTGCCGACGCGCGTGCTCGGCCCGCTGGCCGTTCTGTCGCACGGCGGCGCCCTCCTCGCCTGGTTCATCCAGGATGGGGCATTGCACCTCGCCACGAGTTCCGTCCCGCCCTCCGCCGAATGGATGCCCGCCGTTTTCTGCGCCTTTGGTGCGCTGCAGTATCTCACCTGGCGGGCGGCCGCGCTCGGAGAATCGACACCGTCCGCCGCAACCCTGCTGCACGGCGCCGCCGCCGGGGCGCTCGCGCTCGCCGTCGGAGCGTGGCCAAAACACTTCGTCGCCTGGGAGACGTGGCAGTTTCTCGCGCCGCTGCTCGCGGCGGCACTCCTCACCTTGGGAGTACGGCTCCGCGATCGCGACTTGGGAGCCGCCTCCCAGGGCCTGCTCATCGCCGGCTTGGCGGTGGCCGCCTATAAGCTGGCTTCGGGGGTCGGCCTCGCGCTCTGGCCATCGCTGGCTCTCGCCCTCTCGCCCGCGGTGATGGCGGGATTCGCCCGGACGTTGACCCAACGCTGGGATGAATCGGCCGCGGCAGAATGGCGCGCGCTGTTTCAACTCCACGAACTGGGTTCGATCGCGCTGGCCTTTGCGTGGGCGGGCCTGGTCGTCCCCCCAGAGTGGCGGGGTGCCGCATTCTCCGGCGTGGCCGTCGCAGGCGCTGGACTCTCCCGCTGGCGGAAGCGGGGCGATCTCGCCGGAGCCGCGCTCCTCGCTTCCGCGCTCGCCATCGGCTTGGTGCTTTTCGACCTCGCTTCCGCGAACGCGTCGAGCTGGCTCAACGGCCTGGCCCTGCTCGCTGCCGCCGCCGCCACGGAGATCCTCCGAACCGGCGAATCCCTATCGTCAGGAGTCCAATCGCTCGTCGCCGGCACCCGCGGCGCACTCGCCTTTGCCGGCCTGCTCTGGCTCACCGCCCGAATGCGCGTCTACACCACCGGGGCACTTTTTACGGCGGTCGCGTGGTCAGGATACTCGCTGGTCCTAATCGGACTTGGCCTCTGGCGCCGCGACCGCGTCGTCCGACTCTCAGGGCTCGCGGTGCTGGCCCTGACGCTGCTCCGCGTGCTTGTCTACGAGGCGTGGGGGCGCGGGCCGCTGTATCGCATGTTGAGCTTTCTCGCGCTCGGCGCCGTGATGACGGGGCTGGGCTACGTCTACAACCGTTACCAGTCGAAACTCCGCGAGTGGCTGTAGTCGCTTCCAAAACAAAACATCATGTCCTCCGAACATCTGATCCTCAACGAAGCGCTTCAGCGGTATCTGGGCGACTTGGCGGAGGCTGCACCGGATCCGTTGCTCGGGGCCTTGCGGGACGAAACGATCGAACGATGCGGTGACCGTTCGGTGATGCAGATCAGCCGGCCCCAAGGCGCGCTTCTGTCGGTCCTCGTGGGGCTCACCGGGGCGCGCTCGGTCATCGAAGTGGGAACGTTCACGGGCTACAGCTCGCTTTGCATGGCCCGGGCACTCCCCGCAGGCGGACGGCTGCTTTGCTGTGACGTGAGTGAAGAGTGGACCGCGGTGGCCCGCCGTTACTGGGCGATGGCTGGCGTCACCGATCGCATCGACCTCCGTCTCGGTCCGGCGCAGGAGACGATCGCCGCGCTCGCACCTGGGGCGCCTTTTGATCTGGCCTTCATCGACGCCGACAAGTCGGGCTACGACCACTACTTCGAAGCGCTTCTGCCGCGCATGCGCTCGGGCGCACTCTTCGTCTTTGACAACATGCTCTGGAGTGGACGCGTCGTGAGCCCCTCCGACGTGGACACGCGAGCGATCGACGCGCTCAATCGGAAGCTCGCGCGTGATCCGCGGGTCGAATCAGTTCTCCTGCCCTTCGCCGACGGATTGCATCTCGCGCGCGTGCGCTAAAACGCCCGGTGGATGGCGGACAAACGCGCCAAAAAAAAACGCGGCCCGCACACGAGGTGCGGGCCGCGGTGAATTCAGGACGTCGCCCGCTTAGTGATACCAGTCGTAGTGGAATACACCGGGCTTGTCCGTCCGCTCGAAGGTGTGCGCACCGAAGTAATCGCGCTGCGCCTGGAGCAGGTTCGCCGGGAGGCTCGCCGAACGATAGCTGTCGAAGTAGCCGAGCGCCGCCCCGAAGGCCGGCGTCGCGACGCCGTACTCGATCGCGGTCTGCACCGCGATGCGCCAGTTCGCCTGCGTGCGCTGGAGAATCTCCGAGAAGAACGGATCAAGCATGAGGTTCTTGAGTCCCGGGTTCTTCCGGTACGCGTCCGTGATTCGATTCAGGAACCGGGCCCGGATGATGCAGCCTCCGCGCCAGATCGAGGCGATTTCGCCGAAGTTCAGACCCCAGCCGTAGATCTCGCTGGCCCGGCCGAGCTGAACCATGCCCTGGGCGTAGCTCATGATCTTCGAGGCATAAAGCGCATCGCGGACGGCTTCGATCAACTTCGTTCGGTCACCGGAATATGGCTTGTGTTCGGGACCGTGCAGCACGGCGCTCGCGGCGACGCGCTCATCCTTGAGCGAGCTCAGGATGCGGGCTTCCACTGCGCTGCCGATGACGCTGATGGGCACTCCCATCTCGACGGCATGGCCAACAGTCCACTTGCCGGTTCCCTTCTGACCCGCCTTGTCCAGGATGACGTCGACCACCGGCTTCCCGGTGTCCGCGTCCTTTTTCGTGAAGATCTTCGAAGTGATCTCGATGAGGAAGCTGTCCAGTTCGCCCGCATTCCACTCGGTGAAGATCTTGGAGAACTCCTCCGCGCTTGGATTCAAGGCGGACTTCAAAATCGCGTACGCCTCGCAGATCAGCTGCATGTCGCCGTACTCGATGCCGTTGTGAGCCATCTTGACGTAGTGACCGGCGCCGTCCGGGCCCATGTGCAGGCAGCACGGTTGCCCATCCACGACCGCGGCAATTTTCTGGTAGATCGGAGCGAGGGCCTCCCAGCCTTCCTTGGAACCACCGGGCATGATCGACGGCCCCTTGAGCGCGCCTTCCTCGCCGCCGCTGATGCCAACGCCAAAGTAATGGATCCCCTTCTCCTTGCACGCCTTCTCGCGGCGCTGCGTGTCCGTCCAGAGCGAATTGCCGCCGTCGATGATGATGTCCCCGGGCTCGAAGAGCGGCACGAGTTGATCGATCACGGCGTCAACCGGGCCACCCGCCTTGACCATGATTTGGGCGCGGCGCGGCTTCTTGAGCGAGTTCACGAACTCGGGAAGGGACTTGGCGAAGACGAAGTTCTTCCCCTTGCCGCGGCCGGCCTCGAATTTCTCGACGACCTCCACGGTGCGATTGAAGACCGCGACGCAAAAGCCGCGCGACTCCATGTTCAAAACGAGATTCTCGCCCATGACGGCGAGTCCGATAAGGCCGATGTCAGCTTGCATATGAAGAGATAGTAAGGGTTTTCTACTGGTGGCGCGGAGGCTACCAGCTATGGATTTGCGATGGCAATCACCATTTGGAAAATTGCGCTGGGATCGGAGCGTCTGGAAGCGCCTGAGCCCGCCGCGGGTGTCGCCGCCGGGGCGGTGGTCGATTTTTGGGGGGTGGTGAGAGGCACCGAAGGAGCGAAATCCATTGCGGGAATCCGGTACGAGGCCCATCCGCGGATGGCAGAAACCTGGCTCCAGCGGGTCGCTGACGAAACGAACGCAAAATTTCCGCTCCTGCCGGGCTGCCTTCTCCGCCATCGGCTCGGACCAGTCGCGGCAGGCGACGCTTCGCTCCACGTCCGGGTTTGTTGCGCTCACCGGCGTCCCGCTCTCGAGGCCCTCGCGTGGCTCGTGGACCGGCTGAAGCAGGTCGTCCCGATCTGGAAGGAGCCCTACGCGTCGGTCGCCACCGCCCTCCACAACGGACTCGACGGATAAGCTCTTCCCGTTGAATGGTGCCTTCCCCCCGGGGCAGCAATCTGCATGAATCTCCCCAACAAGCTCACCGTCACACGCCTCGGGATCACGCTGATCTTCGTGCTCGTGCTGACGCTCGAGTTCCCCTTCCACCACACGGTGGCCTTCGGCTTATTTACCCTGGCGACGATCACCGACTACTACGACGGGGAGATTGCCCGGCGGCGGAATCTCGTGACGGATTTCGGAATTCTGATGGATCCACTCGCAGACAAGATCATGACGGCGGCGGCGTTCATTGCCCTGATTCCGCGGGGGGTGATGCCTGTCTGGGTGGCGATCGTCGTCATCGCGCGGGAATTCCTCATCACCGGCTTACGCCAGCTCGCCGCGCTGAAGGGGCACGCGTTGCCGGCGGAGAATCTGGGAAAGCACAAAACCTCGTGGCAGATCGCGACGATCTTGTACTTTTTGCTCTACCTCTCGGCGACGGAATTTTTCGGTGCGCTCGAAAAGATCCACGCCGAATGGCTCGTGCCGACGCTGAGATGGGGCGGTTACGGTATGATCGCCATTACGGTCGGACTGACCCTTTGGTCGGGGCTCCGCTACGTTTCCAAGCACCGCGGCTTGGTCGAGGGCCGCTGATCGAGGCGACGACGGGAAAGGCGGGGGCCGCCGATCGCGAGCTGCTCAAGCCGCCTCGCCGCGGCGACAAAAAACCGCCGGGGCGCGCTTCCCAGGATTTGCACCTTTGCTTCGGATCACCAGAAGCTCTCCGGAACTTCGATGTTGTCGCCCGGTTGGAGACGCACATCCAGCGCCGGATTGCGACGCACTTCGACGCAATTCACCATGATGACCTCCCGACCCCGGAGGATTCGGACCTTCTTCTGGGAGGCGAACTCGTTGAATCCACCCGCGGCATTGATCGCCGAGAGAACCGTCAGATCCGCCGTGAAACTCACGCGTTGGGGGGCCTTCACGGCGCCACCGACCGAGACTTGGCGGGCCTGCGCGGCGATGACGATATTGACCGTAGGATTCGTATAAATTCCGCGGGAGCGGTAAGTGCTCTCGATCCGGTCCTTCGCCTGGCCAGCGTTCAGTCCCGCCACCTGGACATCCCCAATGTGCGGAAGATTCAGGCGTCCGCTGCCATCGATGCTGTAAGTGCTATTGAACAACGACGCCTCGTCCGCGGGAACTCCGCCGATCCGCATTTCAAACGTGTCGCCTGCCCGGAGCACCGCGCCGCCGGTCTGGGCATTTACCGACACCGGAAGAAGACCCGCCAAAAGGACGGACAAGCACAACAGAATCGCTTTCATGACGGGGAAATTTCGCTCAATAATCGCCCGCGGATCCCGCTGACGTAGCCGCCGCTTGGGGAGCCGGGGCCTTCGCGCCAGCCTCCTTTGTGCGGGAGCCGGGCGAGTAATAGTTGTAGTAGCTCGTGTAGTAGTAGTAGTTCGGGTCGTGCCGCAGATCGACGTTGTTCAGCACAACGCCGAGGACGGTTCCGCCCACGTTCGTGACGGCGAGTTTGACGCGTTTCAGCATCGCCTTCGGGAATCGACGGTGCTGCACGACGATGATCGATTGATCGACCTCGCTCGACAGCACCGAACCGTCGCTCACTCCGAGAATCGGCGGCGAATCGAAGAAGATGATGTCGTACCGGGTCTTCAACTCGGCGATCATGTCCGACATCCGTTGGGAGTTGAGAATTCCCACCGCATCGGCCGGCAGAATGCCGGACGGGATGATCGAAAGGTTTTCGATTCCAGACGGGAAAATGACGTCTTCCAGATTCAGATTCGTCGTGAGGAAGTTGGTGAGTCCCACCGCATTGCTGACCTCAAACAGCTTGTGCTGCGTTGGGCGCCGCAGATCGGCGTCAACGATCAGAACCGAATATCCGCCCTGGGCGCAGATATACGCGAGGTTCGCCAGCGTCGTGCTCTTGCCCTCGCCCGGACCGCCAGACACCATTGAGATGGTGTTCGCGTCAGCGCTCTTGCGATTGAACTCGATGTTGGTGCGAAGGATCCGGTACGCCTCGGCGTCGGGGATATCGGGCGGGTTCTTGTGGAGCAGGCGGATATTTTTCGGGACGACAGCCAGAACGGGAACGCCGAGGAGACTTTCCACGTCCTCCATCGTTTTAATGCTGGTATCGAGGTACTCGATCAGGAAGGCGAGGCCGATGCCGACGATCAAACCCACGACCGTCCCGAGCACCATGTTGAGGACGACCTTCGGGCTGCTCGGAAAGCTGGCAGGTTCGGCCTTTTCCCAAATGACTGCCGGGACTTGCGGCATGTTCCGTTCGATCGTTTCGCTGGAGTACTTTTGTTCCGCAGTCGTGAGAACCTGCCGTGCCCGGATCAAGTCTTCCTTCACCTCGTTGTACTCGTTGCTTCCCGAACGAAGGTTGCGCTGTTCGTCGCGCAACGTCTCGAGTTGCTTCCGGACGGATTCGTTCGTGTTCTGGACGATATTTCGTTTGATCACGAGGGAGCCTCGGACGCTTCCGATCTGATCCGCGAGTTGACGCACGTAGACCTCTTTCTGAGCGCGTAGCGACTGGACCTTTGGATGCTGGGGGCCGAGGCCCGACTTGAGCATCGCCGCCTCCGTTGCGACCGTCTCTTGGTAAAGCGGGAAAATTTTCTGGACGATCGGATCGTTGATCTCCAGCAGTGGAATCGCCCGCATCAATTCGTCCCCCTTCAGTTTTTCCACCTGTGCGAGCTGACTATTCAAGGCCGCGAGCGACGTATTGGACTTGTTCAACTCCTCTTCCTTGCTTGCCACCGCCGCCTTACGCGGGTCTTCCCCTCCGAGGTTCCGGTCACTTTCATTATCCTGAATCGTAGGATCCTTACGGCGCATGTCCGCCAGCCGGGCGGTCAATTCACCAACTTTCGCCCGCTGCGCCTCGAGCTGCGATTGAAGCTGGGTCAACGACGAGCTCGTCAGATCCTGCTTCGCCTCGCGCTTTTTCGCCTGGTAGCTATCCGCCACCGCGTTCACCATGTCCGCAGCGAACTTAGGGTCCGTGTAGGTCACGCTCAAATCAAGCACTTCGGTGTTCCGCACCTGCTTGAGACCAAGCAGGTTTCGTAAGCGCAAGTAGGCCTGATCCTTCGAGATCTTCGTGCCGTAGTCCTCCCCGAAGCGCTCAACAAGCTTCAGCTTGTCGATCACCGGGTAGAGCACTTCCTTGCGTTGCATGATTTCGAACTGCGTGGGTGCGAATCGGGGGTCGAGACCGCCAGTGCGGTTGATATCGAACACCTTCATGTTCTCGTTCTCCGACTTTAGCTCCATCGAAACGGTCGAACGGAACTGCCGGGGCATGAAATACGTCGTGATGCCCGTCGTCAGCAGGACGAGCAGAAAGGCCAGAACGACCACGCCGAAGCGGACGCGAATAACGCGCCAATAGTCCAGTGCATGCAGCTTTGCTTCGCTCGCGGGCTCGGACGAACCGGCGCGAGCGTCAGGGGTTCTGATCGCCATAATCGATGTTCTCAGACTACCACGTCCCCAATCGGAGACAACCGGCGGCCAAACTCAGAACGAGAGGCGGCCCCCTGCGAACACCCGATTCCGATCGTACCCACGCCCGGCGAGATCCGAGTCCACCGTGGTGTGGAGATAACCGAGCTCCACGGACCAATGCCGATTGATCGCATAGCGCAGACCGACAGCGAGGTCGTAAACGCTTTCGCCAAAGCCGCGCGCGGTCGGAGGGATCCGGCTGGCTTCGTACTCATTCCGCGTATAATAGAAGGAGGCGTAGGCCCCGATGCGGGCGGTCAACTGATGCCGGACGTTCAGGCCGATCCGAAAGGCATTGCGGTTCGCGGAGCCAACGACGTCCGTCTGCTCGATCCCGTAGCGCATCAGCAGCGAGATGTTCGAGTTCCGCATGAAGTCGTAACTCAACGTGCCTTCCGCGTAAGGGCCGGCGTAGCTTCCGTAAGCGCTGTTGCGATAATCGCGAATTTCGCCGCCCAGCCGGAAGCCAGCCTTCAAGCGCGGGCTGAGTGTCGTGTCCAAACCGAAGAGGAAATAGTTGGCGTAGGAGTCCAGATTTGCGTCGAAGTAATTGATGGAGCCGAAACGGTACTCGCCCACCAACGTGACCGTGGGCTTCAGCAGAAAGCGAAATTCCTGAATGAGGTAATGCTCCGAGCGATTCTGCTGCGCCGCGTAAGGCTCATCCGCGTAAACGACAAAAATGGGATTGTAGGTCGTCACCATCGCGAATCGACGGGAGAACTGATACGTGAACGAGAATCGGCTCGAGCTGTAGAAATAGTCACCGGAACGTCGACCGTTGAGCCCGGAGATCGTGTAATCGGGCTGCGACTGGTAAACGTCGTAGGTGCTGAAACCGAACGTCAAACGCGGAGAAATCTTGTAAGTCCAACCAAGATTAAAAAGGAAATTGTAATCGTAGTCCCGGTTGTTCGGTCCCCGATCGAAGTAGTAAACGACACCCGCCCCCAGCCCGAGCGTCAGCGTCGAGCGGGGGGACGAAGCCGTGTAGGACAAACCTCCCTGCAGGTTCAGAAACCCGCTCTCCACCCGGTTTGTCGCAGTGGTATTGACGTTGTCGTCGTACCCGAGGCGGAGGTCGAAGGTGAAGTTGACCTTCCGCTTCTCAAATCCGCTCGCGTCCGTCGCTCCCACCGCCGGAGCACCGCCTTCCGCGAACGCGCCGGGAGCGACCGCCGAAAATGCGGCGATCCCGACGATGGCAGAGAGAAGGCGAGGGAGAGATGACCGTTTCATGAGGAGCATGGGAGTTGAGTCAGCAAAAAAACACTTGGCGTCTTGGTCTGGACCAAGGATTGACGCACTCGCGCGGACCATATCGAGCCTCCAACTCAGCGGCAATACGAATTTTGGTTTTGTCGAAAGGAATGAGCGGTTCCCAACCGTCGGCCCGGTCGTCTCAGGAATCCGCGCCAGCAGCGTCAAGTTCCCGCAGATTTGCGCGCGCATCCGCATTCTCGGAGAGCGAGAGCGAGCGCTGATACGCCCTTCGAGCCGCGGGACGATCACCGGAGCGGCGAAGATGGTGCCCATAGAACGTCCAGATCGCCGCGTTCCGCGGGTCGAGCTTCAGCGCGAGCTGGAACGCTTCGTCGGCCTGCGATCGTTGACCCAGCATCGACTCAACCCACCCGAGTTGGAGCAGGATGCGGGAGTCGCTCGGAAAGACCCTGAGAGCGCTGCGGTATGAGTCGGCGGCGGCGAGGGCAAAGGATCTTCCGACCGCCGGCAGCACGGCCTGCTGGGCGAGGGTCCACCGAGCTTCGCCGAGGTAAAAATTCAGCCACGGATTTTGATCTTCAACCGCGAGACCTGCCTTTGCCTCATTGATGGCGACTCCTGAAGCGCCATCCCGGACCGCGACGCGCGCATTTTCCGCGTGCCACTCTCCCGGCGCCCTCTGCCAGGCGAACCACCCGAGCCAGATCGCCGCCGCGCCGAGCCCGATCCGAGAGAGGATCGCCATTACCGCCATGGGCGCGGAGTCCCGCGGGAGAGCCGGTGCTGGGATCCCAGGATTCGCCAGGAGTGAGGCGACCCACGCGAGGAAGAGAGCGTTCGACGGGATGTGGAGGTTGAAATCGAGAACGGAATGAACCGCGAACGCCGCGGCCGCCGCGAGGGCCCCCTGGTTCAGGGCCGCCGCGTTACTCCGGCCGTTCCCGGAACCTCCCCGCTCCAGGAGATGCTGATGGGATCGCCAGCCCGCGCGGAGATGGGCGGCGAGGAAGAGCAGCCCTGAAAATGCCCCAATGAATCCGTATTCGGCGAGGAGCTGGAGATAATCGTTATGCACATGAATCGGGTCCTGCTGGACGCTCTCCCGCCGAAATTTCCGACCGTAGATCAGGTAAGTTCCGGCGCCCGTTCCGACCGAGGGGGCGAGCCGGAACTGGTCGATCGCCGCCGGCCAGAGCCTGAGACGCAGATCGCTTTGATCCAGCAGCCGGGCCGCCCGGGCCCGGAGAAATTCCGACTGGGTAATCGCGAGCCACGCGCCGCTGCCCCCGAGCGTGACGAGCACCAACCCCACGAGGAGCGACCGCCGAATGCCAGCGCCGTCGGTGTACTGCGCCCGACGATGGAGGGCAAGGGCCCCCAACGTCGCCGCTCCCGCGGCGAAGGCGAGGAATCCCCCACGCGATCCCGTCAGGACCAATCCCGCCACGCCCAACGCACCCAAATACCCGAGGCAGACGCGGAGTTTCCCGGAGGTGCGCAACCAAAGCGCTCCCCCGAAGGCGAACAGGGCGACGACTTCAAGATAGCCGGCGAGGTGATTCGGGCAGATAAACATCCCACTCGCCCGGAAACGGTAATCCGCAGGCCGGAGAAAACCGAAGGGCATCCAGTCATTGCCCGCTCGGAACTGCTCGGCTCCAACCGCGAGATCGAACAACGCGAGACCGCCCCCGACGGCGAGGACCAGCAACCGGTCACGCGGGGTCGGGCACCACCACACGCCGATCGCATAGATCAGGGCGCACGCGACCGAAGTCGTGAGATCGGGCCACGCGAGGTAGGCAAACGGCGAGGTCGCACTCCGGGCGATGACAACGCCGAAGAAGAACGCTGCCGATCCGATGGCGAGCCGGCTGGAGCTCGATCGATGGGGACTCGCCGGCGAAATCGAGGCCAGCAGCGCGGCCGCCGCGATCGCGGCGAAGGCGGGAAGCGCAAAGACGAGGCGCGTGCCGCCGATCAAGAGGTGCAGCGTCGTGAAACCGACGAGGACGAGCGCGAGAACGAGAGGACGCACAAGCAAACAAAAAGCCCTTGCGGCCGATATCGGCCGCAAGGGCGGTTCAAATCACAGGGCTGGCTCAGCGGTTTTGCGAAGGAGTGACCGGCGTGAAGCTGCCGCCCCCCGGGCCGCTCCCGACGAACCCCGGAGCACCAACAAAGCCGGGGCCAGTGAAGCCACCGCCGAGAGGGGCATTGAAGTCGCTGCCCCCACCAAGCAGGGCCTGCAACGCGGCCGTCGACGACGGCGAAATGGCCATGGCTTCTTCAACAAGCGCCTGCGCCTGATCCGGAGCCGCTTCGATCGCCGCCCGGGTAAGCTCGACCACATCCGAATCCGACCGCGCACCGCCCTTGCTGTAATCGGCGCCCTTACTGCTATCGACCCGCTTTTTCCCGCGGGAGAGGAGAGCGACGCGGAGCAGCGGAACGGCCTGATCACTCCGCTTCCTGATTGCGCCCTTGAGCGCGGTGGCCAGGACGGGCGTCGGCGCGGAGGCGATCGTCAAGCCGGCCGGGAGTTCCGCCGCCAAGAGCTCGCCCGATGACGTTCCGGCCAGACCGGATGCCTGCTGAACGCCGCTCAGGACAAACGCGGCGCACAAGGCGAAGATCGAGCCGACCTGCCGGAGGTACATGTTTTTCATACGGGTTTTTTGGAGTTCTGGGTCAACAAATTGATGCTGGTGGGCGAGCGGGTAGCGGGAATCGAACCCGCATGGCCAGCTTGGAAGGCTGGCGCTTTACCACTAAGCTATACCCGCGTGCGGAAACATATGGCGGCACGGCGGGAGGAAGCCAAGCGGAAAGTTGCGCGAATCTCACCGCTGGCGGGACGAATTCAGCGCTTTGTTTGTGCGCCGACCACGTTCTCCGAAAATTTGTTGCTCGGGTCGACGATCGGATCGGCGCCATTGATGACCGCGAGGCCCCATTGCTTGTTCTTCGAAATCCGATTGTTCCGGATGGTCGGGCGCGTTTGCGGGTCGGAAACGATGATCCCGCACTCCTCGTTCGACTCGATGGTATTCCCATCCGCCACGCCCTTCGACTGCTTCGCGAATTGAATCCCGTTGAGCTTGTTTCGACGGAGTTGATTCCCGATGAGCTCCGGCGTCGCACTTTCGAAGACGAGCGCCCCCGAGCCGTTATTCTCCTCGCAGACGTTATTTTCGGCGCGGCCACCGGCGCCGTTCCCGAAATTGATGCCACTCTGGCGATTTCCTCGACAAATGTTGCGAAGCAGCGTCGTCACCGTGCCCACGCTCGTCACGACGATGCCCCCGCCGTCGTTATGCTCACACAGATTCTCCTCAGCGGTGCCGCCGGCATTGTAGCTCGTCTCGATCCCGTGTTTTTTGTTCCCGCGGCACTCGTTTTTCCGGATCAAGGGATTGGTCCCGCCGGAGAGAGCGGCGATTCCGGAGAGGGTGTTGGCCTCGCAGACATTTCCCTCGGCGAGACCCCGCGCTCCGTCGAGGAAGAAGATGCCCATTCGACCGTTCTCCCGGCACCGGTTTCCCTTCAGCTCGGGCGCACTGCTCGTTCCTTTCACCGCGATCCCGCTGCCCCCGCAGCTTTCCACCCGGCAATTGGTCACCTGGATCTTCGAATTGAAGATCATGATTCCGTCGACCTCGAGACCGTTCCCCACGAGCGAAAGACCCTCGATGCTCCCGGTTCGGCAGTTTTCGACCCAAATAATGGCCTCGGTATCCTTCGCGTTCGGCGCCTCGAGACGGGTTTTGTCCGGCTCCATCGCGACGAGCTTCACCCCGTCCTTGAACTTGACCGCCTCGACGTAGCGCCCGGGTTTCAGTTGGATCGTATCGCCCGACTTGGCGACGTCCATCGCAGCCTGGATCTTCCGGTGTTGATCGGGAACAACGAGAACCTGCGGACCTGCCTTCGCGCGGGCTTCTTCTTCCTGCAAGCGCTTCTCCTCGGCGAACTTCGCCGCGGCTTCCGCTTCCGCCTTCTTCCGGGCGTCAGCCGTCGCACCGGAATTGTTGTTCGCCGCCAACTCTCGATCACGTTGCTCCTGGGCGAGCCGCGTCTGCTCCTCCTTCGCCTTTCGCTCCGCCTCACCCTGCTGCCGCTGCCAGAGCAGCACCCCGAGTCCCCCGCCAAGCAGGAGAATCGCCGCCAGCGCAATCAACAGCAGCGTCTTCGATGACTTTCCGGTCTCGGGCGTCAACGTCCCGCCCACCGTTGCCCCAGCAGCCGTCATCCCCGCGACCGATGCCCCCGCTCCCCGGGTGGCGCCCGCGGCCGTGGCGGCACCTCCGGGCGCGCTCGCCCCCGCGGAGGTTCCGGCCATCGATGCGGACGCGCCGGCGTAGCTGATGCGCGTCCCGGTATTGAGGCCGAGTCGCTCGGAAACCTCCGTCGCCTCTTGAGGACGCTGGGCCGGGTCTTTCGCGAGGCACGCTTTGATGGTCGCCTCCCATTCCGGCGGGATCTCGCCGCCCGAGAGCTCCAACTCCTGCCGGCGCTCGGTCATGGAAGGGGGATCCACCTCGTCAAGCTGCCGGGCGATATTGCCGGAGAAGAACGGCGGCTTCGACGTGAGCAGCTCGTAGAGCGTCGCCCCCAACGCATAGATATCGTCCGAAATCGCGGGCCGTTTTCCCAGGGCCTGCTGCGGGCTCATGTACAGAAGCGTGCCACTCGTGCCCCGATCCTGCGTGACGCGGCTGACGGAATCGCTGATGGAGCGCGCGATTCCGAAGTCCGTCACCTTGATATCGCTCTCGCCATTGATCATCAGATTCGCCGGCTTCAGATCGCGATGCACGACCTTCGCGCGGTGATGCGCGTAATCGAGCGCTTCGCACAGCTGACGAACCCACTGCGCGATCTCCGGAACCTCGAAAAACTTCTGCGGACGCGAAACCCGGAAGGAACTGAGCGTCTGCCCGTCAACGAACTCCATCGCGATCGCGGCGGCGTTCGGTTCCTCCACGAGGTCATACACGCGGACGATGTGCGGATGGGCGAGGTCCAGACCGCGACGCGTCTCCCGCTTTAGATCATCGAGAGCGGCTTCGTCCGCCCGCAGCAGGTCGGGCAGGAACTTCAGCGCGACCTCGCGCTCGAGCCGTTCGTCCCACGCCAGCCAGACCATCCCCATCCCCCCGCGTCCCAGGATTCGCTTTAGTACGAAACGCCCGAAGAGACGCTGCCCCCCGGCGTAACCGCGAATCGTATTGCCTAGTGCGAGATCGTCGAATTCTTCCGCCATGATGCGTGGGGTACCGGAGCCTGCCTTGATAGACACTCCCGCGCGGTCTGCCAAGTCCCGCGCGCGATAATCTTTGCGCGATTTGTTCTTTCGCGTCACGACCACGCGCTGTTACATCGAGCGCGATCCCCTGAACGATGGCCACGCTCCGATACCAACATTACGAAGTCGTTCTGCGCCCGGATGGCAAGCCGTTCGAGCTTGGCCGCGGCGCGATGGGAATCACGTACAAGGCGTTCGATACGAACCTTCGGTCGGAGGTCTGCCTCAAGGTCATTAACGCGCAATTTCTGCATTCGAACATGGCCCGCGAACGCTTCCTCCGGGAAGCGCGCGCGGCCGCTCGAATCCGTCACCCGAACGTCGCGAGCGTCTACCATCTCGGGCAGGACGGGAATTCGTATTTTTACTCGATGGAGTTCGTCCAGGGCGAGACGCTCCAGGCCCGGGTCAAACGCGAAGGCGTGCTCCCGGTCCGAGAAGTTCTCGAGATCGCCCTGCAGGTGTCCCGCGCCCTCGCGGCGGCGCAGCGCGAGAAACTTGTCCATCGGGACTTGAAGCCGGCGAACATCATGCTCGTCGACGAGTACGGCGAGATGATCGTCAAGCTCATTGATTTCGGCCTGGCCAAGGCGACCGCAGAGGAAGGCGGCGAGGACGTGAAGGCGCTGACGATGGGATTCGTGGGCACTCCCGACTACGCGAGCCCCGAACAGATCGAGGAAAAGCCGCTCGACACCCGATCGGATGTCTACTCCCTCGGCGCGACCCTCTGGTACTCGCTGACCGGCAAAGTCATGTACTCCGGCACCATCCCTCAAGTGATGGCGCAACAAATGGACCGGCCTCCACCGTGGGAACTGCTCGCCGCCTACCCGCCGGAGGTGATTGCCTTGCTTGGGAAGATGCTGGAGAAAGATCGGGATCAGCGCCCGCGCGATCCGGTGGACCTTCGGGGAATGATTGAGCAGTGTCTGCGGACCGTTCCGATCATCGAGACGACTCGTTCCCGGTCTGCTTCTGGGACGATAGCCGAGATCGAGCCGACGCTGGCGGCCGATTCGGGGGCCGTGCTCAAGTTGGGAAATGCCACGACGCCGTCCGACGCGACGATCCTCGTCGACGATGCCGCTGCCACGGCCGCTCCGCCTTCCATCCCGATCTCTCTGCCGAGGGCTCCCGTCCGCATTCCGATCCCGAGCGCCCCGCCGCCCCCGCCCCCGCCCCCGGCGAGAGCGGCGGAAGCGCTGGACCCCACGGCGCTCGACGATGTCACCCTCGCGCCGCCCCCTGCCGCCCGAAGCGGCGCGGCGGACGGGCCCAAGCCCGCGCCGGGAGTGCTGGTGGCGCGGCGATATAAAATCGGCGCTCTGCTGACTTCACAGCCCCCCCACGACACCTTTCTGTCCGAAGACATGGCGACCGGCCGCCCGGTGTCCGTGCGGGTCCTGCCGGCGCCTGAAGCGAGCGAAATCGTGGGAAGACAGGAACTCCTTCAGCGGCTTTCCCGACTCCGAAACGAGCCGCATCCGCACCTCTTGAACGTGGTGGCTCTCGAGGCCTGGAACGGCGGAACGCTTGTGGTCATGGAGTGGACCGGGGGGACAACCCTCGCCGATCGCTTGCGCTCGCGCGGTCAGCTGCCCCGACCCGAACTTATTTATCTGATTGAGCCCATCGCGGAAGCCATCGATCACGCGGCCGGTCGGCGGATCACGGGCTTGGAACTCACGCCGCAAGGCATCGCGCTCCCCGGAACGGAAGCCACCACGCCGTTCAACGCGTCGTTGAGCCCGGCGCTCAAGGTCAGCCTCTTCGGCATCCACCACACGCCGCCGAATCCTGACGACCAGGCCTTTGACCTGACCATGGTCGTTCCCGCGTCGCGCACGATTGCGATGCCTCCGGATGAACCGGCAGAACTCAATCGCTTCTACCAGCGGGAACTGGTCGGTCTGATCTGCGAACTTCTGGGACGACCCCGGCCCCGGCGCGACAAGGGAAATCTGGCCCCGATTTCCGCCCTCGGGGAAGAAGGCAATGCGGCGCTCCGGCGCGCTCGCGGGGACGAAGCGCCGGCATTTGCGACGAGCGCCGAGTTCGTGCAGGCGCTCCGGTCGCAGTCGTTCGTCAGTCGCGCCGCCAAGCCACCGATGCCGCGGCTCCAACTGCTGCGCGTCCCCCCCAAGTTATTGACCGCGCACCAGGCGGGCGTCGTCTTGACGTTGACCGCGATCAGCGCGGCGGCCGGAGAGGTCCCATTGGCTCCGCTCCGGATCGTCGCCCGCGACGAATTCCGGATCGGCCGATCGCCGGCGGACGCGGACCTCGTCTCGTGGTTTCTGCCGCGGACCCCGGAGAACGACGAACTGAGTCGCCGGCTCAGCAAGGTGCATTGCGCGCTGCGCCGCCGCGGCGGGCATCTCTTCGCGTGCGATTCGGAGACTTCAAACGGGACGGAACTCGACGGGCGGCCGCTGCCAAAGAACGCAACGGGCGAGCCGCTGCCCGAGCGCGGTCATCTCGCGCTCGACACGCGCTTTCGGGTCGATTTCCATATCCTGCCAGGCTCACCGACTGGCTCTCCCCAAATCGAGAATCTCACCGGGTGGACGGGCGTTAGTTCGCCCACGTCCATTCAGCCCCCGCCGTCGATCGCAATCGATCCGACAGCGGTGGGAGGCGTGATGTTTACGACAAAAACGGCTCCGGCGCTCCGCCGGGCGGTCTGGCTGCTCGCGAGCCTCGCTTTCGGAGCGGATCCGGCCCTTCCGCTCTCCTTTCCTCTGGCCACCGGGCTGCAGCCGCTGCAGGGATACGTCCACCATTACCTCGGCCACTTCTGGTTGGAGAATCTCGACGGAAACGGCGCGGTGCAGGTGGATTCAATCGCCTTGGGCGCGGGAGAAATCGCCCCACTCGTGGGCGGTCAGAGGCTGCGGGTCGGAGCGTTGGAATTTCAGCTCGCCGTCGAATGAGCGCTGAATCGCCGCACCTGATTCTCGCCTCCACTTCACCCCGACGCATCTTTCTCCTCCAGGAGTCCGGGTATCACTTCGAAGTCGATCCTCCTCACGGGGTCGAGGAAAGCGAATCCCCCGATTTCACGCCCCGGGAGTTGGCGCGGCTCAACGCGCTGCGAAAAGCGCGGGCCGTGGCGCTTCGGCGCGAACCGACGTCAATCGTACTCGGCGCGGACACCGTCGTGACCCTCGACGGCCGATCGTACGGCAAGCCACGGGACCTGATTGACGCTGCGCGGATGATTTCCGAGTTGCAGGGTCGGACCCACCGGGTCATCACCGCGGTCTGTCTGGCCCACCGCGGCCGCTGCCGAATCTTCGACATCGTCACGGCGGTCACGTTCCGCCAACTCGACGCCGCCGCGGTCCGCGACTACCTGGCGCTCATCGAGCCACTCGACAAAGCCGGCGCTTACGCGGCTCAGGAGCATGGCGACCGGATCATCTCCCGCATGCAGGGAAGTAAGACCAATGTCATGGGGCTGCCCATGGAAGCTCTTTCCGAGATCCTCGCCCGATCGCGGGCTGGCTGACGCGGCTCGCGCGTCGCATCCGCAAACCTGCCGGAACCCCACGCTCGCGGACGCGGATGGACTGAACAAAGCATCCGGGGCACCGTCTCAGCTCATCGCGATCCCATGCCAATCCCGAAATCTCACAGCTCCGGCACGAAGTCGGCGTTCGTGTTCCTCGACCCTGCCGGACGGCGATGGCCTAGGATTCGGGTGGGCTTGGTGCTATTCGGACTCCTCTTTCTCGCGGGAGCAGCCTGGTTCATCCAATCTTTGCTCGTCACACCCTGGCTGCGTCTCCCGACGTCCGTCGCAAAGATCAAGGAAGAGCTCAAGGCTCTGCAGCGACCCGCCGACATCGCGGGGGCGAATCCCGGCGCGCGCACCCCGACCTGGTTGAAATTCAAACGTCTCGCCGAAAGCCAGAAGACAGCCCGCCGCGCCCGGACGCCGGCGGAAAAACGCCGCAGCGTCGTCCAACCCGGAACAGACATTCCGGAGATCCGCGTGGCCTACTATGGGGACTGGGATCAATCGAGCCTCGCGTCGTTCGCAGCGCACGCCGATCAACTGACGCACATCGCCGTGGAACGTTACACCGTCCGCTGGACGGACGCCCGCGTCTCGATCAAGGAGGAGGCGGATACCGGGCTCGACATCTTTGCCGCGACGAAGGGCGTGATTGTGATGCCGATCCTCTCGAACGTCGCAGGCGAGGGAGGTGGCCGGATCCCCGAGCCCGTCGAGTGGCTCGCGCTCGCTCCGCCCGAGGCGCGCGCGGCGTTCATCGAGGATATCGCCGGGCGCGTGAGCGCTTCGAAGGCGGGCGGGATCTTGGTCGACTTCCAGCAGGTGGATCCCACCCACAATGACGCTTTGACGGATTTCTACTCCGAGCTCTCGACGGCGCTCCGCGCCCGTGGTTGCGAGTTCTGGATGAGTGTCCCGATGGGAGAGGATCTTGTCTCTTTCCAACTCGAAAAACTAAGCCCAATCGTCGACCACTTCCTCGCCGTCCTGCACGGGGAGAACTCCGATGGCGATGCGGCGGGGCCCACTGCCTCGAAGGAATGGTTCGAGGGCTGGCTGGAGACCGCCGCTGGATACGGTGAGCCCTCGCAGTGGATTGCGGTCCTCGGAACGGGTGGATTCGACTGGTCCGAGGGCGAAGCGCGGGGACAGTATATTTCATTCGTCGAGGCGATGAGCCGGGCCGACTATGCGGGCCTCGACGAGATTCGGAAGGAGGGTTTGCGCGTCGCGGGGCCGGCTTTCGAACCAAACTTCACCTACCTCGACAAGGACGGGACGAAACACACGGTCTGGTTCCAGGATTCCGTGACGTTTCTGAATCAGGTGCAAACGTCGCGTCGCCGAGGGTTCGGAGGCGTCGCGATCGACCGGATCGGCGGCGAAGACCCGGCCATTTGGGCTGCGCTCCGACTTCCAGCGAAGCTCGATCCCACGCTCCTCACGGCATTGGAAAGGATCGTTCCCGGGGAGGAGATCACCGGAATCGGCCGGGGCGCCATCGTTAGCATTAATACCGAGCGGGAGGATGGCAGCCGTGCGCTGGAAATCTCGGCGGACGGCAGGGTGCAGTGCACGTACACTTCGTTCCCCGCCTACACGACGCTCTACCGGGAAGGAAGTGGTCCAGACCGCCGCAAGGTCGCACTGACGTTCGACGACGGGCCAGACCCGACCTGGACGCCAATGATCCTTGACGTCCTGAAACGGGAGGGCGTCAAAGCCACGTTTTTCATCGTCGGCAGTCGCGCCGAACTTTATCCGGGGCTCGTACGTCGGATCGTCGACGAAGGTCACGAACTTGGAAATCACACCTACACGCACGGAAACGTCGCCCTCATGTCAGATCGGCAGGTGCGCCTTGAGCTGAATGCCACACAGCGACTGATCGAAACCGTCACCGGCCGCTCAACGCTTCTCTTTCGACCGCCCTACAACGCGGACTCGCACCCCACGAAGCTCGACGAGATTCGCCCTCTGAGTCTCGCCCAGAGTCTCGGCTACATGATCGCGCTCGAAGACGTCGACACGATGGACTGGGCGCGAGATGGCGTGGACAAGATCGTCGAACGGGCAAAACAGGGCCGGGCCGCGGGCGGGAATGTCGTTCTCCTGCACGATGCAGGTGGTGACCGGGAACAAACGCTCAACGCCCTGACGCAGATTATTGACTATCTCCAAACGCGCGGGGACGTCATCGTCCCGGTGCACGAGTTGCTGGGGAAATCGTATGCGGACACCATGCCCCCCCTCGAGGGCGGCCGGCAGACCGTCGTCCGCTTCGTCGCCGGCGTGGGGTTCCGGGTGTTTCACGCGTTGGAATCGTTCGCGTGGACGCTGCTCCTCATCGCGACCTTGCTCGTTCTCCTCCGGACGATCCTCGTCCTCTGGCTCGCGAGCCGGTTTCGCTGGGATCAAGCCCCGGTGGGCGACTTTCAGCCTCCGGTCACCGTCCTGATTGCCGCCTACAATGAGGCCAAGGTCATCGCATCGACCATGCGCTCCGTCCTGGAGACGGACTACACCGGTGAGATCGAAGTGCTGGTTATCAACGACGGCTCGGTGGACGGGACGGCGGCCATCGTCGCCGACCTCGCGACGCACGACGGGCGGGTCCGCCTGATCGATCAGCCGAATGGCGGCAAGGCAAGCGCGCTCGACCGGGGATTCCGCGAAGCGAAGCATGATCTCGTCGTCTTGCTGGACGCCGATACGCAGTTCACGCGCGAGACGATCGGTCAGCTCGTGCAGCCGATGCGCGACGAGAAGACCGGGGCTGTCTCCGGCCACGCCAAGGTGGGGAACCCGCGCTCGCTGATCGCCCGCTGCCAGGCGCTGGAATACATTTGCGGCTTCAACCTCGATCGAAGGGCCTATGCAAAATGGAATTGCATCACCGTCGTACCGGGTGCGATCAGCGCGCTGCGCGTGAGTGCGGTGCGTTCAGTCGGGGGGATTTCCCACGACACCCTGGCGGAGGACACTGACCTCACGCTCGCGTTGCATCGCGCCGGGTGGCGGATTGCCTATACCCCGGCCGCGCTTGCGCACACCGAGGCGCCAGAGACATTTGCCGATCTCTCAAAACAGCGGTTTCGGTGGGCGTTCGGGACGATGCAGAGCCTCTGGAAGCACCGGGACATGACCTTTAACCCGCGCTTCGGTGCGCTGGGGCTTTTTAGTCTTCCGAGCATCTGGTTCTTCCAAATCCTGCTCGTTGCGCTGACCCCGTTCGTCGATTTCGGGCTCCTGGTCTCGTTCCTCCTCGGGAACGGGGCCGCGGTGCTCCCCTATCTGATCGCGTATCTCGCCATCGACATGCTGCTCGCCGTGGTCGCCTGCGCCCTCGAACGCGAACCGCTCTGGCGCGCGTGGATCATCATCCCGATGCGGGTGATCTATCGGGTCCTTCTCAGCTACGTCGTGTGGAAGGCCATCAAGCGCGCGCTGCACGGCGCCCTAGTGGGTTGGGGAAAGCTGGAGCGGACCGCGAGCGTTGACGCCCGGCTGAACGTGCGCCAAAGCGCTGCGCCGACTCGATGACCCGCCCCGCGCTTCCCCGTCTGTTCTTCCTGTTGGGCCTGGCCAGTGTGCTCACGGGGTGCCCGCGCGCGCTCCCGCCTCGGATCGAGCCCCCGAAGGCGGCGCAACTCGCCCTGCCCGCCACGGGTGCTTATACGGGCGCGTACATGGACTTCGGCGAGAAGGAGGACGCCGTCTCCGTCGAGGCGATCGAAGAGTTTGAAAAGATGGTCGGCAAACGACAGGCGATCGTCGCGTCATCGAGCTACTGGGGCGAGCAGTCGTTTCCGGCCGCGAACATTCGGCTCATCGCCAGACATGGTTCTCTGCCGCTTATCTTTTGGTCACCATGGGATCGACCCTACGAGGAGAATCGAGGACCGGACCGTTACTCGCTCACGAGCATTCTCGAAGGGAAGCACGATGCCTACATCGACCGCTGGGGGGATGAAGCGAAAGCTTTCGCCGGACCCATGGTCGTGAGCTTCGCAAACGAGCCAAACGGCAATTGGTTCCCTTGGTCCGGATTCTTCTACGGAGCCGGAAAGAAGCTTTCCAAGGGCGCGGGTTTTGAGGGACCGGACACGTACCGCCGGGCATTTCGATACGTGGTTGACCGCGTGCGCGCCCGCGGCGCCCGGAACGTCCAGTGGGTGCTGCACCTGATGAACTATCCGTACCCCTTCGACATGTGGAACCTGGCCGCGGAATACGATCCCGGCTCGGAGTATTGCGACTGGGTCGGATTCAGTCTCTACGGCCCGCAGTACAACGGGGATCGGTGGGGCACCTTCACGCCGCTCTTGGCCTGGCCGTATCAAACGGTCTCGGAATTGCACCCCGCGAAGCCGGTAATGGTAGTGGAATGGGGCGTGGGGGAGTTTCCTAAAAAGGGGAGCAAGGCGGCGTGGATCTCCGAAGCGCTCGCCACGATGCGGTCACCGGAATACAACCGGATCAAGGCGATCGTTTTCTGGCACGAGCGCTGGCAGAACAAAGATGGGAGCTACAGCAACCTCCGGGTGAATTCCTCCCCGGATGCCCTCCAGGCCTATCGCGACGGCATTGCTGACCCATACTGGCTGGATCGACCGATCTGGAAATAAATTCAACGCCCGCCCCGCGTTCAGATCTGCAGGAGCCGGCGACCTTTCGGATGGGCGATCCCGAGAATCGACCGCGAGGTCAGCCGACCGCGTTCGAGCCACTTTGGGATGAGCGTGATCGCCGCCAGAAAGGTTTGATCATTGCCGGACATCGGCGTCGGCACGAGCACGCTTCCGTTCGCCTTTTCGCTGTTCACCAAGCGCCAGACATCGACAAGCGCCAGATCCGGCATCGTGCCCCCTCGCAAGACCTGGATCTCACCCACCAGCCGGTCCAGATAAGTGCGATCGAAACGGCGGGAAGGGTCGAGACTGAAGAGCAGCAAGGCGCGTCCAGGAGGTGCGCCCGGCTGCCAGAGCCGCTCGTCGGCCCGCACGAGATGAGCCATAACGAGCGGGCCCTGCTCGAGGATCAGTTGCTCCTCCGTCTTTGCGCCATCCGGCGGCACCGGTTGAGCCGGTGCCGAGCGGAGAGTGATGAAACCAATCAAGCCAGCCACAAGGAGCAGTCCTCCCGCCGCGCCGAGGAGCCAGTAGCTGCGCTCGTTCACGCGCAACAGAAAGAAAAAAAGCAGCCCCGCGAGAGGCCCCCCGAACCCCACAAAGATCAGTGCCCATCCGGGCATCGCGGGACGCGAGAGGGGACGTGGCGTCGAAGCATCCCCCTCCCGCAAACGCGTCCACAGGCGATCGTCGAGTTGGCGGGGGAGCGCTTCGTAGCGGCGGCGGAGTTCGTCGAATTCTTCCATGCGGGACTGGCAGGATTAGCAGCAGAATGCGGGCGCGAGCGCAATCCCTCCTTTCCGCCGACCACACTTTACAAGCGCGGGCGGCGACGATTGAATCCCCTTCCCTACCACCGATGGACCGCAGCAAGATCATTCTCCTCATCCTCATCGCGCTCGGGCTGGGCGGCGGGGTGTTTCAGCTGTACTCCAAATGGGAGGCCAAAGTGCAGCGGGAGCAGGCGATCGCCAAAGAGGAAAAGCGCAAAGCGACGCTGGAGGCCGAGCGGAAGTCACGAGAGCAAGCCGCCCGACTCGCCGAGGAGAAGGAGCGGGAGCGAGCGGCAAAAGCCCAGGTGGCCGCACCCGGTACGACCCCCACGACACCGCCGCGCGAGGGCGACGTCCCGTTGAAGACGGAGGTGACGGTCGGAACCCCAAAGATCGCTCCCGTCAAGGTGGAGCCAACTCCGCGGCCGTTGATGGACGCTCCCCCCGTTGCCCAACCAAACCGACCGATCCCACCGGTCATTGGCGCCGCCGAGAAATGGATTCTCGACAACCGACTGACGTCCACGCTGCTCGGAGTGCCGCCGCTCGCGGTGATCAGCAAGCGGGAGTATCAAGTGGGGCAGAGGGTTCCGCTTCCGGGTGGCGCTTCGATGGCCCTCTCGCGAATCGAGGATGGCTTTGTCATTTTCGACGCCGAAGGATTCCGCTTCAAAATGCGACTCCGCACCGTCAAAGACTGACCCCGACTTTCGCCCCATGTCTCCCACAATCCCCCCCTGCGATCACCTGCCAGCAGCCTACGACGGCCCGTCGTTCGATGAAGCGCTGCGCTTGCGGCAGGAGTACCTCCCGCCCTCGTATCTCACGTATTACGCCAAGCCGCTCATGCTCGTCGAGGGACGCATGCAGTATGTCTGGGACCAGACGGGAAGACGTTATCTGGACGCCTTCGGTGGAATCGTGACGGTCGGGGTCGGCCACTGCCATCCTCACGTCGTCGCGGCGGCTGATGCGCAGAATCACCGCCTCCAGCACGTCACGACGCTTTATCTCCATGGAACGGTGGGTCGCTATGCGGAGAAGCTGGCGTCGACCATGCCAGGCAACCTCAAGGTCTGCTACTTCGTCAACTCGGGCTCGGAGGCAAATGACCTCGCCCTCACGATGGCCCGCGCCTACACCGGGAACTACGACTTCATCTCGCTCCGGAATGCGTACCACGGCGGTGGCCAGGCGACGATGGGTCTCACCGGACATCACACCTGGAAGTACAACCAGCCGCAAGGGTATGGCGTGCAATTCGCCCAGACGCCAAACCGCTATCGCGGACCATTTGGATATGACGATCCGCAGGCTGGCCCCAAATACGCGGCAGACGTCAAGAACCTCATCGAGTTCGGGACGTCCGGCCGGATCGCTGGCTTCATTGCCGAGGGAATTCAAGGCGTGGGCGGCTTCATCGAGTTTCCCGACGGGTATCTGCCCGAGGTCTATGGTCACGTGCGCGCCGCCGGCGGGCTCTGCATTTCCGATGAGGTGCAGAGTGGGTTCGCGCGGACCGGAAAAGCGTGGTGGGGCTTCCAGAATCAGGGAGTCATCCCGGACATCGTCACGATGGCGAAGAGCATCGGCAATGGCTGTGCGCTCGGTGCCGTCGTGACGACTCCGGAAATCGCGAGCGCGTTGAAGCAGCGGATCCACTTCAACACCTATGGCGGAAATCCGGTGGCGAGCGCCCAGGGGCTGGCCGTTCTCGAGGTGATCGAAAAGGAAAAAATCATGGAACGGGCGGCTACGCTGGGCTCCCGGCTCCGCGAGGGACTTCTCGCGCTCCAGAAAAAGCATCCTGTCATCGGGGATGTGCGCGGCTGCGGATTCATCCAGGGCGTCGAAATCGTGAAAGATCCGGGGACCAAAGAGCCGGATCGCGATCGCGTTTCGCGCGTGCTCGAAGCGACGCGCGAACTTGGAGTCCTGATTGGCCGCGGCGGACTCTACGGAAACGTCATCCGAATCACGCCGCCAATGTGCGTGACCGCCGATGACATCGACTTCCTCCTCGGCTGCCTGGGCGAAGCGTTCACCGGTGCCTGACTCAGGCTGGACCGCGTGAGGCCAGCAGCGTCCGGAAGAAGCCCGTGGCGTTGATGACCCAGGCGATCGCGGCAAACGCGAGACAAATCGCCGCGAGTACGAGAGCCGCGTCGCCGGGGAAAAACGGGCGAAGGTGGATCGTCGCCACTCCAAAAATGGACGGAGAGAAGACCAGCGCCCAGTTTTCGGGCGCATAGCTGAACGGCACGCGCCGCCGGAAATGCCGCCAGTAGCCTGCGACCACGAGCAGCGGCGACCACATCACGGCGAGCGACCAGCAAAGCAGCGCGATCACGGCCTCGGCCGACGCCGGAGGCCCGTTCGCCTCCCCACCCACAAATCCGGCGGAGGCCCGAGCCGCGATCCCGAGTGCACCGAGATTGATCCAGTTCGCCGGCCCGAAGACCTGCGGGTTTACCGGGCCGAAGAGCCACCGGGCCAGCATGACCGGGACGGCGACAAGCAGGAGGAGCAGGCCCGCGAGATGGATCAGAAAGCACCCGAGCACGAGGCTACTGTCCGCGCCGGGCTCCGTCGCCGGGAGCGACAGCCCGAGAATGGCGACTCCCTGCGCGGACGCGCCCGGAAGGAGCCAACCCGGATTTACCTGCGGCCAGGCAAACGACTTCTCTGCGCGGAACGTCAGCCCGAGGAAGAACGCGGTCAGGAGCGAGAACCAGGCGGCTGCGACCGACCACGCGAGGATGATCCCGGCCCCTCGCGGCAGGCCCAAAACCGCGTTCAGACCGATTCCGACCACGCAGAGGGCGAGGATCAAAAAGAAGAACTGCGGACCACGCTGCGGATCGGTGAACTCCTCCCGGAGTTGCGGTGCCTCCTTCCACGCCCGGACGACCAGCACCACGAGGAGAGCGACCAGTCCCGCACCGGCAATGACCAGCAGCGCCGACACGAGCCACGGAACCACCGGCGTGAGCATCGCTGGAACTGCCGGGGACGGAGGCAACCGCGGAGTTCCGCCGGGCCGAACCAGCGCATTCGCCAGTAATCCCAAGCCGGCCGTTCCCAGCACGGCGCCAAAGTGGCCGGGCATCCACCACGAAAGCGGGCGGGCGGTGGGAGCACTCACGGGCAGATCGCTATACCGTCGGAACCTCGAGTCGCGGAAACACCGGGACCGGCGCCTGAAGCTGATGACCCTCGGCCAGCCCACCCCACTCGCAGGCGGTGACCTGATCGCCATCCGCCACGGTCACGCCCAATTGTCCCAGCATCGCCGCGGACGACTCGGGCAGCACGGGCGCGATCAAAAGAGCAACGATCCGGAGAGCCTCGGCGAGCGCGTAGAGCACCGCGTCGAGCCTCGCTTGCGCGGCGACATCCTCTGTCAACTTCGCGAGCTTAAAGGGCGCCGAGCTGTCCACGAGAGCGTTCGCTGCGGTGACGATCAGCCAGAGAGCCTCAAGGGCCGCGTGAGGGAGGCACGCTTCCATCGCTTCGACGTACCGATCCACCGCTGATGCGGACACGGCCTTCAAGTGCTCTATTTCCGGTGCATCGGCCGCCGCCCCGCCAGGTCGGAGGACGCCTGCCCGGTACCGCTGCGCCATGTTCAGCGTGCGGTTGAGCAGGTTCCCGAGACCGTTGGCCAAATCGGAGTTGTAGCGTCCGATCAAACGATCTTCGTTGAAGTCCGCATCCGCGCCCGTCGTGATGTCGCGCATCAGGTAGTACCGCAGCGCGGGGACGCCCCACGTGTCCGCCAGGCTATCCGGGTTCACGACGTTCCCCGTCGTCTTGCTCATCTTCGTCCCCATGTTGTTCCACCAGCCGTGGACCAGGAGGCGCGGCATCTGATCGTCCGAAAAACCCAGCGCATGCAGCATGATCGGCCAATAGATGCCGTGGGCTGGCACCAGGATGTCCTTCCCGATCACCTGAACGTCCGCCGGCCAAAGCGCCGCAAAATCTGGCAGCGCGGGAGTCGCCTTCGGCGCCCCGTCCCCATCGAGCCAGCCGGCGAAACTCGCGTAGTTCAGCAACGCGTCGAACCAGACGTACGTCACGTAGTCACAGTCGAAGGGCAGCTCGATCCCCCAATCGAGCCGCGTTTTCGGGCGCGAGACACAGAGGTCCTCTCCGATCTTTCGCGCGGCGTTAAGTGCATCCGCGGCGCGGGAAGTCGGCGTGATGAAACGAGCGTTCCCTTCGATGAACCCAATGAGCCAGTCCCGGTGCGCCTGCAGCTTGAAGTAATAGTTCTCTTCCCGCAGAGGAACCACCTCACCCCATTCCGGACCAAAGTTTCCCTCCGCGTCCCGCTCCTTATCGGTCAAAAACTGCTCCTGACGCACGCTGTAGAAGCCCTCGTACGCGGCCTTGTAAATTTCGCCGCGATCAAAGAGGCGCTGCAGCGCCGACTGCACCACGCGCTGATGGCGCAAATCCGTGGTGGCCGCCCAGCCATCGTTCGACAACCCAAGCTTCGCGTAGAGCGCCAGAAACTTCGCCGTGTTTCGAACCGCAAACTCCCGCGGTGAGACGCCTTCCTTCGCGGCCGACTGCGACACCTTCTGCCCGTGCTGATCCACCCCCGTGAGGAAGTACGCCGGTCGACCCCGCAGTCGCTGATACCGCGCCAGGGTATCGGCCAGCACCTTTTCGTACGCGTGGCCAATGTGCGGCGCCGCGTTGGTGTAGTCGATGGCGGTGGTGATGAAGAAAGTGCGGGCGGACATCGGGGAGAAACGAGCCCGAGCATTCGCACGGACCCCGGGGTGTCACAACCGCCCGCCGCTTCGCTTGAACGCCGCGAACGCTACGGGAGATCGACCTCGAACCGAAAGAACTGCTTCGGGGTGCCGGGATCCGGACCGGTGATCGTATCCATGAAACTTGTCGCCGAAAACGTGGCCGCATTCTGCGGCACATCCCACAGCCGCCAGGTCTGGGCGTCGTCACTGATCTGGATCTGGAATCGCCGGTTCGCGAGCCGGGGGAACTGGAACGTGATCGTGCCGGCCGGTTCGTTGAGCGCGACCGAGTACCTCCAAGCCTGCGCCGCCGAAAGCGGATCGGTCCCGACGAGATACTCCAGTTGGTTTCCGTTTCCGTCGCCATCCGGATCAGCGGCCGCCTGAGCGCCCGGGGCAGTCGTGCTGCCGAACCGCGCCAGCTGCCACTGAGTGAAGGTTTGATAGCTGGAGACGAGATCGCCCTGCAGCCACTGCGCGAGCAGGGCGGCAGCCCCCGGATTCGTCTCGTTCGTCGCGATGGGCGGCATGTGGTTTGCGGCACCCGCGGCTGACGCGATGCGCTGATACAGCACCGAACGCGCGAGATCACCGGGGAGCAGAACGCGGTTGGCCGGATCACCGAGGTCATTGTTCAGCACCCCGTTCACAAGCCCCGCATTCGCCGTCTTTGTTGTCTGGCGCGCATCCCAATTGCCGACGCCCAAGCCTCCGGGCTGGTGGCAGCCGACGCAGTTCACGGCGAGGTAGGAGCGGACCCGCCACTCGACGCTCTGCGACGCGTCGTCCGCGTCCGCAAATTTCGCGAAGGTGTTCGCGCTCGGGACCGGGGTCGCGAAATAACCGGCGGCACTCAGGGCTTCGATCTGATTCTGGGTCTGCCCGGCGTACACGTTGGAACGGTTCAGTTGCGCGGTATTAAAGCTCAGGGAGTATCCCGCCGCAGCGCTGTGGCAGTTCAGACAGCTCGCCCGGCTCGGATAAATCCAGGTTTGCGAGCGCGTGACCCCGTTCTCCACGACGTTAAAGGTCTCCGTCGCGCCTTCATCCGGGACGAGATCCGCATCCGTTTGCGCCACGTTCCAGCGGTAGGTGACACCATAAATGCCGCCCGCATTGCGGACGATGAAGCGCGTCTCGAGTCTGCGCCGGGTCGCGGAATTCCCCCGCGTTGTATCAATGTCGAAATGTTTCACCCAAACGGTTCCGGCGGGCGAATTCCACGTCCCGCTTTCGTTGAACGCCAGCTTGTCCGCAGCATTCGGAACCGAGAACCAGCGGCGCTTGATGGCGTAGTCCGACCAAAAGGGGACGTTGGGATCGTAAGGTACGACTCCGGGATTCGGCGTGAGGGTCGTGAGATCGGAAAAGGCTCCGGTGGCGGAAAGCGTCGCGGGCAGCGTCCCGCTGGCCGTACCGCTGGCGACGAGACGCTTCACCCGGCCGGCGCCCGTCGAGCTTCCGAGTTGCCCGACCAGGATGTCGCCGTTGCGTGGATCCGTCCCAAATGAAACCGGCAGCGAGGCCACGAGCATCGTCAGCTTGTTCCCGACGTTTCTGCCCGTCGTCTGATCCAGCGGAAGCCGCCAGACCGTCCCGCCGTAGTCGGCAAAAACGTACTGTCCGTAAAGCTGCGAAAAGCGCGATCCGCGATAGACCAGGCCGCCGGTCACGGCGAATCCATCGGTCCGTGGGTAGTCGATCAGCGGATCGACGGGACTAAATCCCGGCGGGGGTGTACCGCTGACGCCCGACGAGCTGAACCCTTCCCGCCACTTCCACCCGTAGTTCTCCCCGCGCTTGATGAGATCGATCTCCTCGTGGGCATTCTGTCCGACGTCTCCCGCGTAGAGTCTCCCGGACGCCGGATCGAAATTCATCCGCCACGGATTGCGCAGGCCCACCGCCCAATACTCGGTGCGGACATTCGCCGGGGTCACCGCCAGGCCGTTGAACGAAGTCGCGCCGACGAACGGATTATCCGCCGGCACCTTGTAGTTCGCCTTTCCCGTCGTGCCGTTGATCGGCACCGCCGAATAATTGTTCGGCTCGAGATTCGACAGCTTCCGATCCACGTCGATCCGGACCACTCCGGAGAAAAAGCCGTTGTCGATTTTCTGACTGTGGTTCGTGCTGTCGTTGGCTCCCCCTCCGTCGCCCAGCGAGACGTACAGATATCCGTCCGGCCCGAACATGATGTCGCCCCCGTTGTGATTTGTCGCGGGGTCGGGCTGACTGAAGAGCACCAGTTCGGTGGTGCGGTTCCCGGAATTCGGGTTGCCCGCCGTCACGGTGAACCGGGAGAGGCGCTCGTGGGCCGCTCCGCTGACGTTGACGGTGTAGTAGACGTAGAAAAAGCCGTTCGTGGCGTACTGCGGGTGGAACGCCAGCCCCAGCAGACCCTGTTCCTCCCCTTGGCTGGTGCTGCTGACGACGCGATCCGTCAGATCGATGAACGTCGGCGGGGTCGCGGGCGGTGTGGTCAGGTCGGTGATCACCTTGATCAGTCCCGTCCTCTCCACGACGAAGATCCGATTCGTCTCGCCCGGCGGCGTGACGATCTTGACCGGGAACGAGAATGCCGGATCACCAAAGGTGTTCTCCAGCGCATAGCCCTGCGTGGGTGGAGTCGCGGGCATCACCAGGGTTGTGTTCGGCTGGCGCACCAGCTGGGCGTTCAGCTGGCTCGCGCAGAGAGCGGAGGCGAGCGTTACCGCGAGGATTCTGAAAGGAAAAAACGTTTTCATCGGCATGCGCGCGTCGGGGGGAAATCTCACCACCGATGATCCCAGCAAGGCGGAGGCCACATCCCGACACTTCCGTCGGCGAGGACAAACCGTGACGCATCATCGCATCATGATATGTCAATCAGTGTGCTTGATCATAACGGCTCTGCGGCGATGATAAAGCGTAGAATCCCATCCCGATGAGCGCCTCCGTCCACCCCCTCGAAGCCCTTCTGCGACAGAGGATCGTCATCATCGACGGTGCGATGGGGACAAACATTCAGACCCATCGCCTCACGGAAGCCCAGTACCGGGGCGAGCGATTTGCGTCGCATCCGAGCGACCTGAAGGGGAACAACGACCTCCTTTCGATCACCCAGCCCCATATCATCGAGGCGATCCACGAAGCGTTTCTGGAGGCGGGCGCCGATCTCGTTGAGACGAACACTTTCAACGCGACATCGCTCTCGCAGCACGACTACGCCCTCTCCGGACTCGCGTACGAGTTAAATGTCGCGGCCGCGGGGTGCGCCCGCCGCGCCGCGGACCGCGTGACGAAACGGACGGGCCAGCGCCATTTTGTAGCAGGCGCGATCGGCCCATTGAGCAAAACCCTCTCGATCTCCCGCGACGTGAACGACCCCGGGGCACGGGACGTGAACTTCGACCAGGTCCGCGATGCCTACGCCGAACAAGTCCGGGGTCTCATGGAGGGCGGCGTCGACGTGCTCCTGGTCGAGACGATTTTCGACACGCTCAATGCGAAGGCCGCGCTTTTCGCGATCATGGAGCACTTCGACGAGCATCCGGAAGAGGCGATTCCGATCATGCTCAGCGGCACGATTACCGACCTCAGCGGCCGCACGCTGACGGGTCAAACGGTGGAGGCCTTCTACAACTCCGTCTCACATGCCCCGCTCGTCAGCATCGGCCTGAACTGCGCCCTCGGGCCGAAGGAGATGCGCCCGTACCTGGAGGAGCTTCACCGGATCGCCCCGATGGCTGTGAGCTGCTATCCGAACGCCGGGTTGCCCGATCCATTGTCACCCACCGGGTTTCCCGAAACTCCGGAAACTCTCGCACCGCAGATCCGCGAATGGGCGGAACTCGGGTGGTTGAATATCGTCGGGGGCTGTTGCGGCACCACCCCGGCTCACATCCGGGCGATTGCCGACGCGGTGCGGGACTGCGCTCCCCGCCAACTTCCGCAGCCCGAGCCTCGTCTCCGCCTCAGCGGACTGGAGGCGCTCGCGGCATGACCAGACGGGCCCGGGCGCACCAATCGCCTCGCCTCCTCTGACTCTTCCCCATTCCTGCATGCCCGCCTCCGCCTCCCAGTTCCTGATCATCGGTGAGCGCACGAACGTCACCGGCTCCCCCCGCTTCGCGAAGCTGATCCTCGCGGGCGACTACGATACCGCGCTCCAAGTCGCCCGGCAGCAAGTCGAGGGCGGAGCGAACATTCTCGACGTCAACATGGACGAGGGAATGTTGGACGGCGTCGCGGCGATGACGCGCTTCCTGAACCTGCTCGCGGCCGAACCCGATATCTCGCGGGTCCCGATCATGGTCGACTCCTCCAAGTGGGAGGTCATCGAGGCGGGCCTGAAGTGCATTCAGGGTAAGGGAATCGTCAACTCGATCTCCCTGAAGGAAGGCGAGGAAAAGTTTCTGGCCCAGGCCCGCCGCGTTCGACGGTACGGCGCCGCGGCGGTGGTGATGGCGTTCGACGAAAAAGGCCAGGCGGCCGACTTCCAGCGCAAGATCGAGATCTGCACGCGTTCTTACCGCCTCCTCACCGATCCAAAAGTCGGGTTTCCCGCGACGGACATTATCTTCGATCCGAACATCCTGACCGTCGCGACCGGGATTGAAGAGCACGCGAACTACGCGGTCGACTTCATCGAAACCACGCGCTGGATCAAGGCAAACCTGCCCTACGCGAAAGTGAGTGGGGGGCTGTCCAATGTCTCGTTCTCGCTGCGCGGAAACAATCACGTCCGTGAGGCGATGCACGCTGCCTTCCTGTATCACGCGATCCAAGCGGGCCTCGACATGGCCATCGTCAACGCCGGCCAGCTCGCCGTGTACGAGCAGATCCCGAAGGATCTCCTCGAGCGCGTCGAAGACGTGCTCCTCAATCGCCGGCCGGATGCCACCGAGCGACTCGTCGATTTCGCCGTGCGGACGAAGGTTGCGAAGGGGGAGGTCCGGGCCGCCGACGATGCCTGGCGCGCCGGAACGGTGGAGGACCGCCTCAGCCACGCCCTCGTCAAAGGCATCACCGATTTCATCGACGCTGATGTCGAAGAAGCCAGGCTCAAACTGGGCCGCCCGCTGGCCGTCATCGAAGGCCCGCTCATGGCGGGCATGAACGTCGTGGGCGATCTTTTCGGCGCCGGGAAAATGTTCCTGCCGCAGGTCGTGAAAAGTGCCCGCGTCATGAAGAAGGCCGTGGCCTTCCTGGAACCATTCATGAAGGCCGAAAAGGACGCGCTCCCGCTCGATCAACAGCGCGCCCAAGCGCGCGTGCTCATGGCCACGGTGAAGGGGGACGTGCACGACATCGGCAAGAATATCGTGGGAGTCGTGCTGGGGTGTAACAACTTCGAGGTGGTCGATCTCGGGGTCATGGTCCCGGCCGATCGCATCCTGGACGAGGCCATCAAACAAAAGGTCGACGTCATCGGTCTGAGCGGACTGATCACGCCCTCGCTCGACGAGATGGTGCATGTCGCCCAGGAAATGGCTCGGCGCGGCTTCACCACCCCGCTGCTGATCGGTGGCGCCACGACCAGCCGGGCGCATACCGCCGTGAAAATCGAGCAGCACTACGGCGGCGGCGTCATCCACGTGCTCGACGCCTCGCGCTCCGTCCCGGTCGTGGCCGCCCTCATCAGTCCCGAGCAGCGGCCGCGCTTGCTCGAGACAACCCGGACCGACTACGTCCGCCTCCGCGAGGAGCACGAGGCGAAGACGGCGGCGCGAAAATTTCTCTCGCTCGAGGAGGCCCGCGCCCGCCGGACTCCCCTCGACTGGGCGACCGCGGAAATCGCCATTCCGGCCCGCCTCGGCGTGCAGGTTATCTCCGATCAGCCGCTCGACGAGCTCGTTCCGTTCATCGACTGGTCCCCCTTCTTCCACACCTGGGAGCTGCGCGGGCGCTTCCCCGGAATTTTCGACGATCCCTACGTCGGGAAACAGGCCCGGGAATTGTACGATGACGCCCAGCGGCTGCTGCAAGACATCATCACGGGAAAACTGTTCCGCGCGCGAGCGGCGTGGGGATTCTTCCCGGCGAACAGCGATGGGGACGACGTCATGCTTTTCGCGGACGAGTCGCGGCGCGAGGAACTCATCCGCTTCTGCTTCCTTCGCCAGCAGACGGAGAAGCCCCGCGGTCAATTCAATCACTGCCTCGCGGATTTCGTCGCGCCGCGGGCCAGTGGGCGCCCAGACTATCTGGGCGGCTTTGCGGTGACGACCGGCCACGGACTCGACGAGGTCGCGGCGCAGTTCGGTCGGGAGGGCGATGACTACAACAAAATCATGACGCAGGCTCTGGGCGACCGCCTGGCTGAGGCCTTCGCCGAATTCCTGCACCAGAGGGCCCGAATCACCTGGGGATTCGGCGGCGACGAGAAACTTTCCAAGGAGGATCTCATCCGCGAGCGCTACCGCGGCATTCGCCCCGCGGCCGGCTATCCGGCCTGTCCGGATCACACGGAAAAGCGAAAACTTTTCCCGCTCCTCGGCGCGGAGTCGGCCACCGGGATCAACCTGACCGAGAGCTGCGCGATGCAGCCGGCCAGCAGTGTGAGCGGGCTCTACTTCGGGCATCCGGAGGCGAAGTATTTCGCGGTCGGCAAGATCGACCGCGATCAAGTGCTCGACTACCAGCGCCGCAAGCAGATGGACCTCAAAACCCTCGAGCGCTGGCTCGCGCCTGCCTTGGGTTATGATCCGCTCAAGTTCCCCCCGGCGCCCATCGCCGTGGGAGCGAGGACCTGACCCGACTCACATCCGCCAGATCAGCCCCGCGAGCGACAAACCGGCGCCCGTCCCGACGAGGAGTACGCGCGATCCCGCGGGGGTCCGGCCGGCCGCCCGGGCGGCTTGGAGAGTGAGTGGAATCGACGCCGCAATGCAGTTCCCGCGATCGGCAAGCGTGTTGACGATTTGATCCGTGGGCCATGCGAAATCCGCGAGCAGCTCAAGCCCCAGGCGGCTTGTTTGGTGCGGGATGACGAGATCGATTTCCGGTAATCCGCGCGAGAGTCCGGGGCGGAGCCGTTCCAAAAAACCAGCACCCTGCCGACGCCCAGCCCGGGCCGCGGCAAGGCCATCCATGTGGAAGAGCTGATCCTCCGGCGTTGCCCCGGACCGGCTGGGATGCAGCCGGCTCCCGCAGCCGCGCAACTCGGTCAGGGCGGCGGATTCCCCATACGTTTCCCAGCGGGCGGCGAGCAGCGCGGGGCCGTCCGCCTCGCCGGCCTCGACCGCGACGGCGGCGGCACCGTCGCCAAAGAGGGCGGCGGCTTCCGGCTCCGCGAAGTTCAGGGCCGGCGAGCCGATCTCGGCGCTCACGATCAGGATGCGGCGGGCGCTCCCCGCCGCGATCAGAGCCGCGGCGTTCCAAAGCGCAGCGAGGAAGCTCAGGCAGGTGGCATGGACGCTGAAGCAGGGAATTCCGGACGCTCCCCAGCCCAGAGCCCGCTGAATCAAGGGCGCCGTATCCGGAATCGCCTGCTCCGGGGTACCGGCCGCGGAAATAATCAAATCGACGTCCTCCTGGCCCCAACCCGCCTCGGCGAGCGCACCCTGCGCGGCCCTCGCACCCAGCGAGGAATTCGTGTCGTCCACCGACGCCCACCGCCGTTCGCGCACGCCGGTCCGCCGTTCCACCCAGCCCGCCGGCAGTTTTAGACGCGCCTCGATTTCCGCATTCGTCACCACCCGGTCGGGGAGAGCGACGCCCATGCCGGCGAGGCGGAGCGGAAGCGGTCGGGTGATCACCATTGGAAGCGACGGATAAGCGGCTCTGCCACGTGGCGTCCGAGAGCGGCGAGAGCGTGCCACGCCCGGCGCGTTTGCACAGGGAGATGATTCGCAAAGACGAGCAGGCTCTCCGCCGCGGGGATCCCCCCGCGCATCCGCTTGAACCCGCCCGCGCCGGCACTTGCGTTGACGAGTCGCTCATGACGCTCTCCTTCGCGAATCGTCTGCATGCTCAGCAGCCGGTAGAGCGCCCAATCGACCGGCCGGGCCGTGTCGTAGCCAAAGATTGGCTGAGTCTGCACGTCCACTCCCGCCGCATTCCGCCGGGCATAGTACCCCAGGACGCCTTCGATCCGGTCGGCTTCGGCCGGATTCACGAGCGCGCGGAATTCGAGCAATCCATCTTCCAGCGCGGCGCGGAAGAACGCCTCGGTGAAGCGAGGGTTCCGCCGGGAATACTTCGCGAGGTACAATTGCTCGTAGCGGGCGCGGATTTCCTCCTCGCGCCCGGCGAGCTCCGCTCCGGACCTGACCTGCAGCGGCGAGCGTCGGAGGAGTGCGTCGTCGCGCCGGACCTGGCGGCGCGGACGCAGGGCGCGCGCGCGCGCATCCTGGTAGTAGACCACGCGCGTGAAAACCGGCCGCGCGCCCAGCCGGACCAGCGAGTCGAAGAGGGGCGCGTTCGCGAACCGATCGAGGCTCCGGAACGCGAGCGCCCGATCAGGAAATTCCTCGAGCAACCGCGCGACGAGCGCTCCCGCGGCCGCCGGCCGCAGCGGCGGGAAAAGATTGGTCGAGAGCAGCCAGTTGTTCACGAGCACCGCCCGATCCGCGTCCGCCCGCCGCAGCCAGTCTCCCAGCGCCCGCAGGAGCAGATCGAGCGGCCGCGCCGCGATCGCGGGCATGCGCACAAACCCGAGTTCCTCCCGCGCATAGTCTGAGAATAGCACCGTGCTCGAGCCGACCCAGGCCGCGTCCGGAGCAATCGTGTCCGGGTCCATCGTGAGCGGGAGCGCGACGCCGTCTTCGTCGTCGATCGTGGCGACCGCGAGGCGCACGGCCACGTTGGCGATGAAGTGCGGCGTGCCTTGCGCCAGCATCGGCGAAAGAAACCGGCGGGCGTAGTCGCCATCGGGTGTCCCGGGCCAGCAGATCGAACCGGGGTCCCGCTGGATCTCGACGTGCAGGCCAGGCATTTCCTCGGCTCAACGTTCCACGCTCTGCACGTTCAAGGCATCGCTCGGCGTCGGGAACGCTCGCGTCAGCCGGCGCAGCTTCTCGTGCGGCGGATGGTCCAGCTGGCCCGGAAGGTAGGCGATCACAGGGCGGCGACCACCCCGGTCTTCGATCAAGCGAACAAGGGCCGCCGTGAGATCCGGGCGGACCGGAGAGATCGTGTCGAGGATCACCTCCACGCGATCCGGCGCGACCTGTCGCGCGCGATGGTCGACGCCCCTCGCCTCGCGCTGGAAAACCTCCCGGATTTCCTCCGCGAAAACCGGACGCCAGCCGGGCGATCCGTCGGCGGGCGGAAAGATCCAGACGTCATCGAGCCGGCCCTCCACGCGGGCGATCGAAGCGAACCCACTCCCGCAGGAACAAGGCCCGGTCGCGTCGACCAGGACGTCGTCGAGGCGCAGCCGCACCACCGGCTGGGTCCGCCGGCGGATGTCCGTCACCACCGGCACGAATCGACCGGCGTCCCGATCGAGCCAAGCCTTCTCCACGATGACGTTGTCCTCATTCAGGTGCATCGTCCCGTGCGGGCACGTCGCGCCGAGAAACCCTTCCGTCGCCTGATAGATCTCATGCACCGGCTCGCCGAAACGCGCCGCGATGAGACCGCGCTCGATCGGGTCGAGGGTCTCGGCCACCGCGATCACGCGCTCCGGATCCGGTCCGTGGAAGTCTTTCGCCAATCGGGCGAGGACGCGCGGCGGGGCGGCTATGACCGTCGGGGCGTATTGTTCCAGGCGGGAAATGACTTCCTCCCCTGGCCCGTCGATCGGAAAGAATTCGAACCGAAGGCCGCGCGAACGGGCGGTCGCCTCGTAGAGCGCGTTGTTCGCCCGCAGAAAGAGCGCCACGCGTTGCGAACCCCACGGCGCCCGGGGGAGCACGCGCGCCAGCACCGTGCCCGCCCACGTGCGGCGCTCCGGACCGTTCGTGACAAAAATCCCGCGCCCGCGTCCGGAAGTTCCCGAGGACATCCCGGCCACGAGCCCACCGCGGAGCGTGACGCCGCTCTGCGCCGCCTCTTCCGCCACCGCGAGAGACAATCCCGCGGTGTTCCACTCCTCGAAGTTCGCCATCAGGGTGGCGCGATCCACGATGGGCCACTCGCGCCACGCGGCGGCCTCGCTTCCGCCCGACCAGCGCGCGTAGAACCGCGAATGGGCCCGTACCCAGGCCGCCTGCGCCCTCATATCCCGCTCCTGGCGCCGGAGAATTCCGGACCGCAGCTTGCCGACGGACCGATTCCAGCCGTGACACGCGACGCCGTACTGCGCGAGGGTGGCGATGGATTCTCCGATCTTCATGGCATTTTTTCCTCCGGCATCTGCACGCCGAGGCTTCGCAAGGTGGCGCTACAATGCGTCGGCAGGAACGTCCAGTCAGGTTGCGCGCGGCGCAATGCCGCCAGATCAACGAGCGTCCGGCGCAGCGCCGCCCAATCGTCGTGAATCGGCCGCGTGAGCACGCTCGGGGCCGCGCCGTCCACCAGCTGCCGGCTCTGCCAGGCCCCGTCGGCGATCAGGAAAACCGGCGCTGCCCCGGCGGGCCGCAGCAGGAGCCCGCATTGGCCGGCGGCGTGTCCCGGCAGCGGCAACGCCAGCACGGATTCATCGTCGAAGACCCGGACCCCATCGGCGAGTAAATCCCCAGGCGATCGCGCGCAATCCAGCAGGCGAAGGCGTACGCCGATGTCTTCGGGCAGCAACTCCGGGAAGACCGCGCGGCGCAGCGCCGCCAGACCCCGGAGCGAACGTACCGCCTCCCACGCCAGCCGGCTCGCGATGATCTCCGCCCGCGGAAAATCCCGCAGTGCGCCGGTGTGATCGACGTGGAAATGCGAAAGGAAAATCCACCGGACCTCGTCGGCCCCGATTCCGCGCGCCACGAGCTGCGCGAGGGGCGCACTCGCGGGATGGAGCGTCAGAGGCGTGACGACTCCCAACGCCCGCTCTGGCCAGTGCCGCATCAACTCCACCACGCGCGGCGCATAACCGCAATCGAACAGCCCGATCCCGGCAACGGGATGCTCGATCAGCGCGAACGACGCGGGAAACCAGAGGTGACGCCAGCCACCCACCCGCGGCAAGGCCATGCGTTCGAGCTGGCGGCAGCCGCCCGCCGCCAGCGGCGTCCAGCGCAGCGCAGTGCTCAATGGGGCCGCGCCCTCCACCAAGCGACAAATTGCTCGAGCCCGCCCCGCACCGAAACGCGAGGGACGTAGCCGAGGTCGCGCCGCACCGCGGAAATGTCGAGCGTCGCATCGCGTCCGAGCAACGATGCCGTGTAACGCGTCAGCGGGGGCTCCCCCAAACGGAGCGCGCGGGCGAAGAATTCGAGCGTGGCGCCAAGGCCGAATGCGATCGGGAAGGGCACGAGCTTCTGCGGAGGCGGCACGCCCGTTGCCTCCGCCAGACCCCGCAGCATCTCCCAGAGGTTCACCGGCTCGCCGTTCGTGACGTGATAGGTCCGGCCACTGCACCGCTCCGCTGGCGTTCCGGCCGCGAGGAGCAGCGCATCCACGGCATTTTCGATGAACGTCATATCCGTGAGCGTGTGCCCGCTTCCAATGATCGGGAGACGCCCGGCCCGGAGCGTTTCGATCATCCGCGGAAGGATGTGCGGATCGCCCGGGCCGAAGACCGCCCGCGGGCGCAGGAGCACGCCTTCCATCCCGGCTGCCGCGCAAGTTTCCCGCACGCGCTCCTCCGCGATCCGCTTCGACCACGCGTAGGGCGTCGCGGGCCTCGGCAGCGGATCATCTTCGCGAAAGCCGCGTCGCGCGCTCCAGCGGAAGCAGAGCGAGGGCGTGGAAACATGTACGAAACGCCGCACCCCGGCCGCCCGCGCCGCGGCCAGGAGATTCTCCGTTCCGGTCACATTTGCCGCGTAGTATTCCTTTCGCGTTCCCCAACTCCCCACCTTGGCCGCGCAATGGAAGATGAATTCGGTTCCGCTCGGAACGGCGCGGCGGACGGCGGGGAGGTCCGCGAGATCACCCGCGAAAACGCGCACCCCGTGTTCCGTCCGGAGCGCCTCGGCGGCCGCGGGATTCCGGGCGAGGATCGAGACGTCCCAGCCGTCCCCGGCCAGTCGCCGGCACAGCGCGCCGCCGAGGAACCCGGTGGCTCCGGTTACAAGGGCGGTCGGTCGTTCCATGCCAGATCGTGGGTGCTCGCGGCCGGCAGCGACAAGCCGTGCCGGAGAGCGATCGCGGCAAGCTCCGCCAGCGCCGCGCCCTGCGCCAGAGCCGGCCTCGGGTCGTCCGGGCGGCTGATCGCGTCCTTCGCTCCCCTCATCCACCCGCGCCAGGCCGCCAGGCCACCGCACTCCCGCACCCCGCGCCAACCCTGCAGCAGCAACGGAATCTTCGTGGCCGCCCGCGCCCCGGCCGACGGAACGAGAGCCTCATCCAGCGGTCCGAGAAAGGCGTCCGCGAGGTCACTTCGCCCCGCCCACAGATGCGCGCCGCTCGTGGCCCGCGGATTGCACTCGATCGCTTCGGGAACGCCGACCGCGTTCTCGATGAAGTCGAATGCGATCTGACCATGGAACTCCGTGGCCCGCAGGAAAGTCTCTACCCAGGTGCGGATCGCGGGGTGCTCGATCGCCTGCCAGGTGATCGATGCTCCACCGGCCCGCGCGGCGACCGGGTAGCACGCGTGAGCATTCAGACGTCCGCGCCAAGCGACGGAATACGTGCAGAACGCGCGCCCGGCCAGGAAGCGCTGCGCGATCCAGGCGCGGCCCGAGTGCACTTCGGCGGCGACCCGGGCGAGCGAGCGCGCGGAATAGGGCGGCAGGAGCGCCTCCACGCCGAAGCGGGAAAACGCCGGCTTCAACACCCACTCGCCCGGGATCGCCAGATCAGCGGGTCCGCGGATCCGGCGCGTTTCCGGACCACGCAATCCGAGCGACGCCACGAGCTCGGCAAAACGCCCTTTGTCGTGCAGCTCCAGGAGCCGCGTCGCTCCGTCCCAAAATCCGCCGGTCAGCGCCGGTCGCACTTCGGCGAGATGAAAGACCTCTTCGCAGGTAGGGAGAATGAGCGTCAGTTCCTCCCGCGCCGCGATCGTCCGGACCGCCTCGCCGAAGGCCGCGGACTCGAAGCGCGGCGAGGGCACGCGGAAATGCCCGCGGGTCAGCGCGGAATACCGGCCGAGCGGCCAGCGCAGGGAATCCGCGGTCCAAACGGCCGCCCCGGCCGACGCCAGAATCCGCGCGAGCTCCAGCGCCGCGGGCGCGCGCGCCCCGGTGATGAGGATGCGTGAATCCCGCGCTGCAGGCACGGCTTACGCGTGCTGGGCGAGATATTTCTCCGCCTCGAGAGCCGCGGCGCAGCCCGTTCCAGCCGCGGTGATCGCCTGCCGGTAGACGTGATCCGCCACATCGCCGGAGGCGAAGACACCCGGGATCGCCGTGGCGGTGCCGCGCTCGACGAGCAGATAGCCCGCGTCATCAGACGCGAGCTTCCCCCGAAACGGCTGGGTGTTCGGCTCATGGCCGATCGCCACGAAAACGCACTTCACCTCGAGCTCACTTTCCAAGCCGGTCTTGAGATTGCGCAACTTCACCGCGCGCATCTCGCCTTCCTCGTTCGTCAGGTATTCCGTCACGGCCGAGTTCCAGATTGGCTCGATCTTCGGGTTCGCGAGGACGCGGTCCGCCATGATCTTCGAAGCCCGGAGCGCTTCCCGCCGATGGATGAGGTAGACCTTCGAGGCGAAGCGCGTCAGAAAACCCGCCTCTTCCGCCGCCGAATCCCCTCCGCCGACGACACACACCGGGACGTTCCGGTAGAAGGCTCCATCGCACGTCGCGCAGGAGGTCAGACCGTGCCCCACGAGTTCGTCCTCCCGGGGCAGGCCCAAATATTTTGCCGAGGCGCCACTCGCGATGATCAGGGACTTGGTTTCGATCCAGACATCGTCGGCCTTCACCGCGACGTGCCCGTCCCGCGGCTCGAACTCCGTCACCGTCGCGTAGGAGAATCGGGCGCCGAAGCGCTCGGCCTGCGCCTTCATCTTCATGACGAGGTCCGGTCCATCGATGCCCTCGGGAAAGCCGGGGAAATTTTCCACCAGCGTGGTGGTGGTGAGTTGACCGCCCGGATGCGCGCCTTCCAGCACAAGGGGCGCATGGCCGCCGCGCGCCGCGTAGATCGCCGCCGTGAGGCCGGAGCAACCAGTGCCGATGATGACGATTTTTTCCATTACGGGGTCAGGGCGGGGATCGGGAGACGCGAAAAAAAGAGAGAGGATATCTCGGCGTGCCACCGGGATTCCGCAAGGTCCACCGTCGAGCCGGTTGGCCAGACCCCATCAGCGACCGGCGGGCGTTCCCGGCGCGGGGTCCGCTGCCGGCTTTGGACCCTTGTTCAGGAGCTGACGAACGTCATCGACGGACATCGGTTTTCCCTGCGCGTAATCGCGGTCGAGCCCATCCTGGCGTTTGCCCTTCCCGGCGAAAAGCTTCCCGCCCTGCGAGGCAGACTTGTTCGCCCCGCTCGCGGTGCGGTCGGAACCCGGGAGTTCCCGCGTGCGCACATCCCGCGTCGCAAACGACCGATCCGCCCCGGCGACGCTGCGACTCGCGGCCGCGTCCGGCTTCGTCTGAAAGTCCTTCACCGAAACCGCCCGCCGCCCGCCGTTCGCATCCGCCGTCGCAAATTCCTTCACCGGCGTGCGCCGGTCGGAGACGAAATCCCGCGTCGGCACCTTCTTCATCTGCGCCAGGTTGCCACTGGGGGTGAATCCCTTCTGGGCCGGCAGATAGGCCATCGAGAGGTCAGGCCGGCTGATCCGCTCCTGAAACGGCCGGTCGCGCGAGCTCGTCGAGGTGGTGGCGAGTTGGGTCTGGCTCGCCGACGCGTTATTCGCCACCGCTGCGTTGGACGCGTCGGCCGGCTTCTTCGAGAAAAAGGCGGCTTTCGCGACCGAGGACGCGGCGCCCGCCGTTCCCTGCACGATCGCCGCGGGCACCCGCACGAGAGCACAACCACCCCCGAGGGCGGCGATCAGAAGCAGGAGCGCGAGACGAGCCACGGGGTTCCGCTTCGCTCGGAAAATGAAAATCCGAAACTCGAAATTTGCGGGCGGCGGCGGGATGTCGGTAGAGCTCGGTCCGAAGCACCGGCAAGAAGGCCGAGTGATGCGGAATGGGTCGCGCAGGTTCTGCCCTGGAAGGGCCCCAGAAATTAGCCGGTTGGCGTGAGCCGCCGGTAATCGCCGAGAGCCATCGAGCCCCGGCAGGGGCGGCGGAAGTCGATGCCTGCTGGAAACGTCGCTCTCGACGCGACGCGGGCACGGCTGCGGAAATCCAGCGACCCACCCCATTCACAGGTGACTTCGCCTCGCCCCTCCCGGGGCTCACGGCTCTTGAACCGCGGGATGGCGGGCAAGGAACCCTCAATGGTCGCGATACAACTCCGACCACGCGTCCCGATCTTCAAGCCACTCGTCCACCTCTGAAGCGTCAGCGTTAAGGATGAACGCCCCAAGCTTGGTTTGGCCCTTCGCAAGCGCCAGCGCACCCAAGACCGCCTGAGTCGTATGCGCATCGCTAGCCTTGGGCAGATCGCGTAATGCGAGGGGCAAAAGCTCACGCCACGCTTGACGATAACCTTCCAGCAACCACGCGGGCACCGGAGAATTCGTCTTCCGGTGGCGCTCGATTTCGATCGTCCCGACCAACGCATAAAAATTCCAGTCAACGCTGGCACTTGCCGCAGCGATCCGAACGAGGTGCGGGACGGACGCGTAGGAGGCATCCCCAACGTCTCCTTGATGATGAAGTTCATTCCACAGCGTGTCCCAGCACGCTTGAGGATTGCTTCCCCTCTCAAGGTCTCGAAGCGTCGGCGTTGGGTCGAAGGGCAGCTTGTATCCCCCCTTGAGTTCTGCCCAGCGCTTGCCATCCAGCGGGATCATAGCGACATGGATCAGATGATTCTAAGAGCCGTCGTGTTCAGAGGCGACCAGTCGTGAGAGCCCCGCACTACACCGCGATCGGCGCCTTGATCGACGGATACGGGTCGTAGCCGCGGAGTTCCACGTCCTCAAACCGGAAAGCCGCCAGATCCGTCACGGCGGGATTCAATTTCACCTGCGGAAGTTCCCGCGGCGTCCGGGAAAGCTGTTCCTGCACCTGCTCGAGGTGATTCACGTAAAGATGGAGGTCGCCAAACGTGTGGACAAAGTCTCCGGCCCGCAGGCCGCACACTTGCGCCACCATGCGCGTGAGCAGGGCGTAGGACGCGATGTTGAACGGCACGCCGAGGAAAAGATCCGCACTTCGTTGGTAGAGCTGGCAGCTCAACTCGTCGTCCTGGACAAAGAACTGGAACATCGCGTGGCAGGGCGGCAGCGCCATCGCATCGACCTCCGCGGGATTCCAGGCCGTGACGAGGTGCCGCCGGCTGTGCGGCTGTCGGCGGATCGAATCCACCACGCGCGCGATCTGATCGACGCTTCCGCCATCCGGCGAGCGCCAGTCCCGCCACTGCGCCCCATAGACGCGGCCGAGATTCCCCTCGGCGTCGGCCCACTCGTCCCAGATCGTCACCCCGTTCTCGCGCAGCGAGCGCACGTTCGTCTCGCCGCGGAGAAACCAGAGCAGTTCATGAACGACCGACTTCCAGTGCACCCGCTTCGTCGTGAGCAGGGGAAAGCGCTCCCGCAGATCGAAGCGGACCTGCGCTCCAAAGACGGCGATCGTCCCCGTGCCGGTGCGGTCGGCGCGCGGCTTCCCGTGGGTGAGAACGTGGCGGAGCAGGTCGTGATAGGTCTGCATGGCGGGTTGCGGCGCGGAGACGGGCCGCGTAGTTACACGCAGGCTCGTTCCAACGTCATGCGATTTTCCACCCTCTCCGTTCTCCTCGCCCTCCTGACCCTCCCCGCGGCCGCGGAGGAAGCTGCTCCGGCGCCCGCGGCGGAAGCCGCCCCCACTCCCAAGCGCATGACCGACGCCCTCCATCCGATCACGAGCGAATTTCACAGCTACAAGGTCGGTGACGTGGAGTGCGAAGGCTTCATCGCGCGCCCGGAAAAAGTCGAAGGGAAGCTCGCCGCCGTCATGGTCGTCCACGACTGGATGGGCAACGGCGAATTCTCCTACGCTCGCGCCACCTCCCTAGCTCAGGCGGGGTACGTGGCCTTCGCGATCGACGTGTACGGGAAGGGAAAGCGAGCGAAGAACGCCGAGGAAGCCGGGGCCCTCTCCGGTGCGATGTACAAAGACCGCGCCCTTTTCCGCGCCCGCCTCCAGGGCGCGTTGACCGAATTGCTCAAGCGCAGCGACGTCGATCCGAAGCGGGTGGGCATCATCGGCTTTTGCTTCGGTGGCAGCGCCGCGCTCGAACTCGCGCGCACCGGAGCCGATTTAAAGGCCGTCGTCTCTTTCCACGGCGGACTCGGCACCACCGATCCCACCGCGACGAAAGACGTGAAGGCCCGCTTGCTCATCCTCCACGGCTCCCGCGATCCGCTCGTACCGCCCGCCGAGGTCGCCGCGTTCATGACCGAGATGAATGCCGCCAAGGTGGAGTACCGCCTGGTCGCATATCCGAACGCCGTCCACGCCTTCACGAATCCCGCCGCCGGCACGGACGCGACCAAACCCGCTGCGTACAATCTCGACGTCGCCGTGGCGGCCTACCGCGAGATGTGGGCTTTTCTCAACGGACTGCTGCAGTGAGCCGGAGGGGCCACGATGAGGCCGCGGGGAGGAACAACCTGCGGCAAACAATGACGAAAGCCGCCGAAAGTCGCGGCTGCTGAACAGGGCGCCGCCATCGGAGACGCCTCTGGCTTCGGCAGGCGGATCGGCCCCTTTTCGCCGCCTCAACGCCGATTTCAGCGTGAAACGCGGGAAGATTCACTTTCGCCGAAATCTGGCTGCCAATTCCACGTCTTCTTCTGAGATCCCTGCAATCTCTCGCGCTCAGCGCGCTGCTGGCGATTTCCGTAACCCATCACTCATGAACGAACTCCCTGTCCATCCCCGTCTCGCACCCGCCGGCTCTTGGCCTCCTTTTCGAATTGCGGCCTCCGTCGTCGCCCTGGCCGCCCTCCTCGGAATCGCTCGGGTTGGAGCCCAGCAGTTCACGTTGAGTAACCTGGTCGACACCACCTTTACGGCGCCTGGTCACGGAAATTTCACCAGCTTCAGCGTTTCCTCGATTGGAAATAACAATGTCGCGTACAACGGAATTTACAGCGGCGGCAATGGCATCTACTCGAGCACTGTCGGCACGACGGGAGCGACTCTCATCGCCGATTTCACGACCACCGCCCCGGGGCAGGGGACATTCAACGGCTTTTCGAGGCCGACGGTCAGCGGAAATAGCGTGGCCTTTCAGGGAGGCTACGCTGGCGGCGGCGGGCTCTACACGGGCACGGTCGGAACGGTTGGCGCCAGCCTGGTGGCCGACTTCACCACCACTGCGCCAGGACAAGCGGTGACGTTCAACAGCTTCGACTTTCCTGCGATCAGTGGCGCGACCGTGGCTTTCGCCGGAAGTTACACCGGCGGCACCGGCATCTACACCGGGACGGTGGGAGGGTCGGTCTTGAGCCGGGTGGCGGATCGATCCACGATCGTGCCGGGACAAACGGTGCCCTTCACCAGTTTTCTTGGTTTCAATGGCAGCCGTCCCGCGGTGAGCGGGAGCAACGTGGCGTTCGTGGGCGGGTACGCGACCGGCAGCGGCGTCTATACGGCGACCGTGGGCTCGGCCGGAGTGACCCGGGCGGCCGACACGACCACGATCGCCCCCGGTCACGGCGCCTTCTCCGCCTTCAGTAATCCGGCGCTCAGCGGCAATAACCTGGCGTTTCTGGGGAACTACGGTGGCGGCACCGGGATCTACACGGTCGGCGTGGACGGATTCGGTTTGAGTGTGGTCGTCGATACCAGCACGATCGCGCCGGGGCACGGTGCGTTTACGTTCCTCGGACCCGCCGCGCTCAACGGAAACAATCTCGCCTTCGTTGGTTCCTACAGCGGCGGCCGGGGCATTTTCGCCGTGATCGGAGGAGGGCTGATCGATGTGGTAAATACGGGCGACCCCCTCTTTGGGAGTATCCTTACTGGGATCAACATCGACTCCTTCGGCTATGCGGGGAACCAGATCACGTTTTCCTACGGGCTGCAGAACGGGAGGATCGGAGTGGGAGTGGTGAACGTCATTCCCGAGCCAAGCACTTGGGCGATGACGATCTGCGGACTTGGCGTCGCTGGAATCGGCCTGCGTTTCCGCCGAGGAGCGCGGAGGGAGTAGTGGTCGACGCCCGGTCTCTGGAAAGGCGATGATCCTCAAGCCAACGGGGTAACGGCCAAACCAAATCGTGCCGCTCCGCGGAGCGGATGGACAGAAACGGGGGACGGCCCTGGGAGCGGCTGCGTCCTCGCTGCCGACCGCCATGCCGCGTAGCGGCCAATCCAATTCTCCCGCTCCGCGGAGGTGATTGACGGCAGCGAGGACGCAGCCGCTCCCCGGGCCGATCGCGCCAGCCGCCTCCGCTCCGATTCCTTGATCACTTCTCCAAACTCTCGAAACGACCTTCTCGCTCACGCCCTATTTAGCAAAGAAGAACCACCGCGGTGCCTCGCGCTTCGCCCACCCCAAGGCGACTTCGCGCGCGACGTCTTCGTTGTCCTGCGATTGGTAAACGTATCCGATGTGTCCGAGCGCTCCGAGCCCTCCCGTGAGAAACAGGACGGTTAGCCCGTCCTCGTTCCGAAAAACAAACGCGGCGTCGATGAACCCATCCTCCGCGCCCGCGATCCGCTGGCTATTCTCGACGACCGGAATCTGACCGCTCTCGGCCTTCGCCACGAGCCGCTCCATCCGCGGCCGGAGATACGGGAACCGCGCCCAGTGCGCGCCCCGCATGAGCAGGAAGGTGACGACGACCGCGACGCAGGTGATGCCAAGGCGTTTGAAAGCGCGCCAACCGATTTCTCGGGCATCGCCGAGGCCGCAAAAAAGGTAGAAGAACAGGAGGACCGGCAGTGGAATCAGGACCAGGAACGACACCCACTGAATCAGCCCATGCTGGTAGAACACGGAGAATGGATAGGTGCCGCACAGCATCACCGACCAAATCGTCACCACGCGGAGCGACGGCTCGCGAGGTTCGGCCACCGCCCCTGGTTCCATGTTCCTCCTCAGTGCCGGAAATGCCGGGCTCCGGTGAAGATCATCGCGAGGCCCCGGGCGTTCGCGGCTTCGATAACTTCCGGATCGCGCATGCTCCCACCGGGCTGAATCGCCGCGGTGGCACCGGCATCGGCGGCCGCGACGAGCCCATCCGCAAACGGGAAAAAGGCGTCGCTCGCCACCACGCTCCCGACTAGGGAAAGTCCGGACTGCTTCGCCTTCATGATCGCGAGCTGCACGGAATCGACCCGCGCCATCTGACCCGCTCCAACCCCCAGCGTGCGATCGGGCCCGCAGAAAACGATCGCGTTCGATTTCACGTGTTTCACGACGCGCCAGCCGAAGCGCAGCGCCTTTAGCTCCGCGGCGGTGGGCGCGCGCTGGGTCACGCATTTCTCCTCGACGACGAGCTCCCGGTCCCGCTCCTGCACGAGCAGTCCGCCGACGACCGAACGCACCTCGAGCGGCGTGTCGGCGTGGGCGGGGCGCAACTGGCGCAGCAGCCGGAGGTTCTTTTTCTTTTGCAGCACCGCGAGCGCTCCGGCGGTGAAATCGGGGGCGATGATCACTTCGCTGAAGATCTCCGCGATCGCCGCGGCGAGCGCTTCGTCGAGCACGCGGTTTAGCGCGATGATCCCACCAAAGGGCGCTTGGCGATCCGTCGCGAGCGCCTTCTCCCAGGCCGCGACGAGCGACGCCTCGTCGGTTCCGACGCCGCACGGATTGTTGTGTTTGAGGATCGCGCAGGCCGGTTCATCAAACTCCCCGATCAACTCGGCCGCCGCGGAGAGGTCGAGAATGTTGTTATACGAAAGTTCCTTCCCGTGGAGCTGGGTAAAAAAGCTGCCGAAGTCCGCCCCGACCAACCCCGCACGCTGCCGCGGATTCTCCCCGTAACGGAGCGCGATCTGCGGCGCCGGCTTGAGCGCGGGATGAGCCAGCCCATCCGCGCCGGCGTCGCCCGCTTCCTTCGCGAGGTACGCCGCGATCGCCCCATCGTAGCGGGCCGTGGTCGCGAAGACCTTCCGGGCGAGACGCGCGCGCGTCTCCTCGGTCGTGTCGCCACCATTCGCCTTCAGCTCGGCGGCGACGACCGCGTAGTCGGCCGGATCCGTGATCACGGCGACGGAGCGAAAATTCTTCGCCGCGCTCCGCAGCATCGCGGGACCGCCGATGTCGATCTGTTCGATCGCCTCGGCGAGCGTCGTCTCCGGCCGCGCCACGGTTTGCTCGAAGGGATAGAGATTCACGACCAGGAGATCGATCGGCTGGATGCCGCTGCGCACCGCCTCCTCCTCGTGCTCCGCGTCGCCGCGGCGGAAGAGCAGGCCGCCGTGGACCGTCGGGTGGAGCGTCTTCACCCGGCCGGAGAGAATCTCCGGAAAGCCGGTATAGGCGGAGATCTCCACCACCGGGACGCCGTTCTCGCGGAGGAATTTCGCCGTGCCGCCCGTCGAGAGCAGTTCGATCCCGAGCGAGATCAGTTCCTGGGCAAAGGGCAGCAGACCGGATTTGTCCGAGACGGAGAGGAGGGCGCGGGCGATGGCCATCGTCTATCGTTGCCCGAGGATGAGAGCGCGCAAGCCGGGGTTGACGGTGAAGGTGAAACGATCGCGGGGAGCGGAGTCCAGACGCGGACGCGACCCGCGCCAGAGCGGTCGCGCTCGATCCTTCCGCGCCCCTTTTGCCCAGATTCCGCAAAGGCCGCCTTGCAAAACCCGGACGGTAGTCCGATCAACGGCGTTGTCCGGCGCCCTCCGCTTGGCGCCCTCTCCCACTGATGGCTGCTGAAATTAAAAAACTGGCCGCTTTGATCCGCGAGCGGAGCACCGAGCTGCTGGACCGCTGGCGCCTGCTCGTCCGCGAGCTCCCGGGCGCCCGGGAGCTCGATGTCCCGACGCTCAACGACCACATCCCCACCCTGATCGACGAACTGGCCGCCGCTCTGGATGCCAACAGCGACGAAACCATCCCCGAGGCGCTCGCTCAGGGCACCCCGCCCGCGCACGGCAGCCAGCGGCTGGCCGATGGCTTCGACATCGAGGAAGTCGTGGCGGAATACAACATCCTCCGCGGCTGCATCCACGATCTGGCCGGGCGCCACGGGGTGCAGCTCCAGGGCCCTCCGTTCCATATTTTGAACCGCGTCCTGGACGGAGCCATCGGTCTCGCGGTCCAGACGTACGCGACGGCGCGCGCCCTCCTCGTGCAGAAGCGGCGGGAGGAGTATCTCGCCTTCGTCGCCCACGATTTGCGGACCCCGCTCAACGCGATCTCGCTGGGGACCTTCCTCCTCGAACACTCTGTCGGGGGCGAGACCCACAACGTGGAGCTGGCCCGCGCCCTCCAGACCCTGCGCCGGAATGTGAAGCACATGGAGTCGCTCGTGACCGAGGTCCTCAAGGAAAACAGCGCGCTCCTGACCGAAACGGGCTTGAAACTCGAACGACGCACTTTCGACCTTTGGCCGCTGGTGCAGTCGTTGATCCAGGACCTGCGCCAGGTCGCCGACACGAACGGTACCCAGCTGATCAATGCCGTGCCCTTCGATCTGACGATCCATGCCGATGCCAGCGTGCTCCGCCGGGTCTTTCAGAATCTCATCGCCAACGCTATTTCCTACGCCCCGGAGGCCGAGGTGAAGATTGGCGCGAAAACTTTGGCCGATGGAACCAGCGTGGAATGCTGGGTGGAGGACACCGGCGCCGGTATCCCCGATGAGCTGCGCGGCCGGGTCTTCGAAAAGCTGGAAACCGATCCGGAGAAGTCCGGCGGGATGGGGTTGGGCCTGGCGATTGTGAAGGCCTTTGTCGAAGCCCACGGCGGGACCATCAGCGTCACGAGTGAGCTGGGGCACGGAGCGCGCTTTCAATTCGACGTGCCCGCCTGAGGTCGCTCACGGAGGCGACACTTCCGGGCTCGTTTCGAGACTCTCCGGAGCGGAGCCGGGGGTCGCGCAGATCCGCCGACGACGCGGCTGAGGAGGGCCGAAAGGTCTCATTTTTTTCCGTCCGCTTTTTGCGGAACGGCCTTTTTTGCCACGCGCGAGATCCAGATCGTCACGATGATCGTGGCGATCAGGCCTGCTCCGAACAGCACCCACTTCCAGGGCCCGGCCGCACCGTTGCTGGAGGCTTCCTTGCCCGCCGCACCGATATAAACGTAAAGAAAAGTGCCAGGCAGCATTCCCACCCAACTCGCCGCGAGGTAGGGCCAGAATCCGATCTTCGTCACTCCGTAGAGATAGTTGCTGAGGTTGAAGGGGAGGAGCGGGCTGAGCCGCAACAGCGCCACCATTTTCCAGCCTTGTTTTCCGATGGCATCGTCCATCGCGGCGAACTTCGGATTGTCCTTCGCCGCTTTCTCCACCCGACTTCGGACAAAGTATCGCGCGACCAGAAAGGAGAGCGCGGCGCCGAGGGTTGAACCCGCCGAGACGACCAAGAAGCCACGCCCCAGACCGAAAGCCAGACCCGCGCCAATGGTCAGAAGCGAGCCGGGAAAGAAAAAGACGGTGGCCACCGCATAGGCCAGAATGAAAATCGCATAGCCCCACGCCCCTTTTTGTTCCACCCAGGCGTTGAAGGATTTCACCCAGTCTTTCACCGGCAGGAAATACCAGGCGGCGCCCAGCGCGATCAGGCCGAGCGCAAGGAGGAGCCATTTGCCGTAGCGCGCCCAAAGGGATGGGGATGATTCGCTCATGACCTCCGCGCCCTCTCGTAGAGCCAGCCGAAAAGTTTTTTCGTGCGAGGCGTCAGCCGCGTCTTCTGGTAGTTATCCCCAGTCTTTCGGGCGAGCTCCGCGAAGGTGGGATACGCGTGAATCGTCCCGGATATTTTCCCGAGCCCAATGCCGCAGCGCATCGCCAGGACAAATTCGTGAATGAGATCTCCGGCATGGGTAGCGGCGAGAGTCACCCCCAGAATCCGATCTTTCCCTTTCGCCGTGAGGACCCGCACGAACCCGGCGGTTTCGTCTTCGACCACGGCGCGATCCACCTCTTTGAGTGGGAGCTCATAGAGGTCGTAGTCCCCCCCAAGTCTCTTTGCCTGGTCTTCGTTGAGCCCGACGCGCGCTACCTCGGGATCGAGGTACGTGCACCACGGGACGACGGAGTAGTCCGCTTTCTTCCGCATGAAGCCAAAAGGAGCGAGGATATTGCGGGCCACGATCTGCGCCTGGTAGCCGGCCATGTGCGTGAACTGGTACGGCCCGACCACATCGCCCGCGGCATAGATGTGCGGCTGCGACGTCTGGAGGTATCCGTTGACCTCGACGCCGCGCTCATTCATGCGCACGCCGGCAGCAGAGAGATTGAGCGCATCGATCCGCGGCGTGCGACCGGTCGCGACCAGCAACTTGGTGGTGCGATACTCGGAGACACTGTCGCCGCGCCGAACGCTCGTCAAAATCTCGCCGGAATCGGTCCGCGTCCGTTCCGCTTTCGCCCCGAGCAGACACGTCACGCCATCGCCCGAGAGGATCTTTTGCACGAACGCGGAAATCTCGGCGTCTTCCTTCGGCAACAGGCGCGGGCCCTGATGCACGAGCGTGACCTTCACGCCGAAGCGCGCGAAGGCTTGGGACAATTCGCAGCCGATCGGTCCGCCGCCCAGGACCAGCAGAGAATCAGGTCGCTGATCGAGTTGATTGAAGATCGTTTCATTGGTGAAAAACGGCACGCTCTCCAGCCCGTCGATCTTTGGCACCGTCGGCCGGGTGCCGGTGGCGATGACGAAATTCTTCGCCCGCAGCGTGCGGCCTCCGACGACCACCTCGTGCGGCGAAGCGAAAGCCGCTTCCCCGCGCAAGACGGTCACGCCCAGCTTTTCGAAGCGCTCCTGCGAATCGTTGGGCGCGATCTGCGCCCGCCGGGCGCGCAGGCGCTCGATCACTTTTGGAAAAGCGAATTCCGGCTCCCGCGCCTCCAGTCCCCAGCGATCCGCATGGCGAATCCGATCGGCCAGGCGGGCCGACGAGATGAGCGCCTTGCTCGGCACGCAGCCGGTGTTCAGGCAATCGCCGCCCATTTCGGCGCGTTCGATCAACGCCACGCGGCCGCCCAGACCCGCGGTGGCCGCCGCCGTCACCAAGCCCGCCGTCCCCGCTCCCAGGATCACGACGTTGTAGCGGTCTTCGGATTTTGCAATCATCTCACGGGGGGATGGGGATTGGGATACAGGCTTTCCATTCGTGCCGGGCCTGGGGTAACCGGCTGCAAGCGGAGGCAGGGAAGTTGCCTTCCTCGCCCAGCCCGCAAATCCGGTTCGGGAAGCCGACCGGCGAGATAGCGCAGCGTCAGGCAAGAGTCGCTCCAGGTGGTGCGCAGCGCGCCGTGCGCCGCGAAACGTCGCCCGGAGGAAATGACCGGTGGCCGAAGCGTGACGACGCGGCCCGTCCTCGCCAGCCGACGGGAAAAGTCGAGATCCTCAAAAACATCCCATTCGCGGAAGCCGCCCAATCGCTCGAAAACGGAACGACGTACGAAAATCGCTTGGTCGCCGAGAAACCACCCGCAGCAGCGGGTGCGGAGTTCCGCCAGCGCGCAGGTCAGACGCAGGATGGATGATGTCGGCTGGAAGCGCCGGGCGAAGCCTCCGCCGACGATGGATGGGTCGCGAAAGGCCCTCTCGATCACATCCAAGGCCGGAGGGGCGAGGAGAGTGTCCGCGTGGAGAAAAAGCAGGCTATCTCCGCGGGCCATTCTTGCACCCGCATTCATCTGGGCCGCGCGCTGGCGATGGGCACTCTCCACCACCCGCGCTCCCCGCGCTTCGGCCAGCTCCATTGTCTCATCGGTGCTTCCGGCCCCGGCGACGATGATTTCGTGGGGCGCGTTTTGCAGCCGTACCGAGGCGAAAGTTTGGGGGAGGAGCGCAGCTTCGTTGTGCGCGGGGATGACCACGGAAATCATGAGACAGAGCGGGATTTGGCAATCACTCGCGGTCACGTATCCCGTCCCTGACTTCGTTTCCGGTCGGGGGATCGGTCTTGTCTGCGGGCCGATCGGCGTCAGGACGAGTCCGTCGTTACTTAAGGTTGTTCGCACGGGCGCGTTCCGGTCGGCGGGTGGGCGACCCAGCTTTTCCGAAGACTCATCGCACCCTCCTCTCGGGTGGTGCGCTACTTGGCCTTCTCAAATTTTAGCGCGACCGAATTCAGGCAATAGCGCAAGCCTGTCGGCGCTGGACCATCGTCGAAAACGTGTCCGAGATGCCCGCCGCAACGGCTGCACACGACCTCGTCACGCGTCATGCCAAACGAGCTCTCGGTGGCGACGGTGACTCTGCCGGGCGCAATCGGCTGGAAAAAGCTCGGCCAACCGGTGCCGGACTCGAATTTCGCCTCGGAACTGAAGACATCGAGGTCGCACCCCGCGCATTCGTAGATGCCCTTATCGTGGAGATTCAGGAGTGCGCCGGACCCGGCGCGCTCGGTTCCTTTTTTTCGCAGGACGTCGAATTGTTCGCGAGTGAGAAGCTTCCGCCACTCCGCCTCCGTTCTCTCGATCTTATCGGCCCGCATCGCAGGTGTCTGCTCGTTGAAGGCAACCTTGGTTCGTCCGGCCTGGCGGTCGCACGCGGCGAGGACCAGCAGCGCGGTGAAGCAAAAGGCTCGGAGGGGGGATTTTCATAGATCGGAGAACGGGAGGAAACGCCGGGGCGCGACGAGCATGCAGGCTTAGAATAACGTCTCGATGCTCTGAATGATCAGTTCCCCGGGTTTGAAAATCGGCGCGAGGAGCTTCTTGGCGAAGTGGGCCTTCGCCGCCGCGACCAGCCGGGGTTTGAGATCGTCATGCGGCTTTTCCAGCGGGCTGGTGAGCTTGACCGTGGTCCAGAAGTAGGCGCCGCGCTGTTTCGTGAAGACCTCCTCGCGCGCACCCGGAAATTTCTCCAAGACGGCCGCGGTCGTTCCAACCTGCAACGTGGCGGCAATCGTTTTCCCGTGCACCTCGAATGTTCCCTCGACCCGGATCAGCCGCTTCGCCTCGAGCTCGAAGTCATCGACCACGAGCTTCGCGTCGTGCCAGCGGTAGTGGCCGCTGAACTGTTGAAGCGTCAGGCGTGCGAATTCGCGCTGCCCGGTGAAGGCCGCCAGCTTTTCGAGCGCGTCGATATTTTGGACGATGGCTCCCAGCAAAACGAGGCGACCGGCGACGCCCACGGCGGTCTCACCCATCATTTGCATCTGCAGATCGGCGTCACCCCGAAAGCTGCCCTTCAGCTTCGTGCGCATCTTTTCGTTCAGAAAGGGAGCCAGCGGGCAGTCTTGAAAAGTCAGTTTCAGGTCCAGCGCGGGCTGATCCCCGAAGGTCAGTTGCCCTTTCGCGCCGATGGAACCCTTCTCGCCGAGAAGCAATGATCCCTCATCGACGGTGAGCCGCGGCTTGGCGAAGTGAAGCTTCAACTTTTGGACCTGCACCTCCGGCAAGCCGCTCTGCTGAAACGAGCCGCCCTGCGCCTCGATCATCAAGTCCTCGCCCTGGAGAACGCCCGAAGCCTTGACCCCGCGGAAGCCACTGACCGGCGCTTTCGCCGGACCCCAGAGAACCGTCCCGCGAGCGATGGAAACCTGGCGGATGTCCACCGCGAAGGACGAATCCTCCGTGGCCGGCGGGAGGAGTTCCGGCTGGGTGGGCAGGGCCAGCGTCAGCTTCTCGACGGCCCCTTCGCCCAAGGCGGCCTCGATCTCCTCGATGCTGAGTTCATCAATGCGCCCCCTTCCCCGCCAGAGATCAACGAGACTGCAACGGGCAAAAATGTCCTTGGCGCGGACCTCTGTGAGGGCACGCGGTGGGATCGCCTGAACGAGCAACCCACCGGATTGCACGGACAATCCGCGCCATGTGAGCGGCAGAAAGCCCGCCGGTCCGCCGAGAATCTTGCCGGTCTTGGCGGACGCGAGCTCGCGGACCTTCCGGCTTTCCAACAGTCGGTCCGCCGCAAGGAAGAGCGCGAGCACCGCCACGCCGATCGTTCCCACCGCCACCAGCAGCCACCGGCGCCAAATTTTTCGCGGCGGCGGCTTCGGGGGTGCCGGATCGGTCAGCGCCGGTTGGATGGAGGGGGAATTCATTTCCAGCTGGAGAAAGCGGGCGTTTCGCTGCGATTCGGGGTCAGCGAAGAAAAACGGAGCGTTCACCGCGGGGAAGGTGTGACTGAGCTTCCCGGGCAAAATCCCGGCATTCTGGCTGAGCGATGCGCTGGTTTACCTCCGCAGTTTCTCGCCCTCGCTCTGCTTGATCGCGACCGTGGGTTCGTCGGTGAGTCCAGCCTTTTCCAGCTCCGCGGGCGACGAACCTTCCGCTGCATGGCCCCGCGCCAGCTGGAAACTGCGACAATGGAGCTTCAGATCCGCCCAGCGAGGCGCGGGCGCTTCAGGGCGAAATGGGCGCTCGGCGGGGGAAAGCTTGCCGTTTTCGTCGTTGGATTTCATGGAACAAGACCCCTTCGCGGCCGGAGGGAGAAACGGCTGTGGCCGTCTCGGGATGCCGGCGGGGCGATCTCGGGCGCGGTGTCTCGAGCACGTGGACAGCGGTGCCCCGAGTGCCGACGACCGGTGCGCGCCCAGAGCACGGATAGAACGAGGCGGGCGTCTCGTTTTTCGGACGTGTCATAGCAAAAAACGTCACATCCGGCCTCCCCGGCGCTTCCGAAAAACCTGCAGACAGCCAACCACTGACAATCAAACCCCACCCCATCCTCATCATGAACCCGACAAAAACTCCTGAAGTAAATCCTGATCCCATCACCGGTGCCCCCGGTTCACACCCCGTCGGAACCGGCCTGGGTGCAGCAGGCGGCGGCGCGGCAGGCGCGGCGATCGGCGCGATCGGCGGTCCCATCGGCCTCGCCGTCGGTGCTGCCGTTGGCGCGGTCGTCGGCGGACTCGCCGGCAAGGGCATCGCGGAATCGGTCGACCCCACGGCGGAAGACGCCTACTGGCGCGACAACTACAAGCACGAGTCGTATTACGACGGCACGTCCACGTATGAAGTTTACGGGCCCGCGTACCAACTCGGCTACGCCACGTACGCGAACCACGGCGGCGGCCGGTTCGAGGACTACCAGAGCAATATGCAGGAGACTTGGATGCAGACGCACGGGAAGTCGAGTCTCGCTTGGGATCGCGCCCAGAATGCCATGCGCGCCGCGTGGAACCGCGCGGCCCAGAAATATCCCCGGCCTCATTAATTCCTGACGAAACCCGCGTCCGTCCCGGCCGCGCGAGTTTTTCCGCACCAAAAATCCCGGCGCTTGCGCCGGGATTTTTCATTTCCGGCAGCTTCCTGCCACGCGGCGCGGCCCGGAAACCGCCAATCCCAAAATGGAGTGGCGATCCGCGGGGCGTTGCGTGGATCTCGTCGCGGGCGTTGCAATCTCGCTTCAGCGCGCTTCGGGTTTGCCCGGCGACTTTCCGGTCGCTCTGGCGATTTCAGGCTTCTGGTGCGCGGCACTTTCTTCGAGCTTCGAATTTGAACTGCGCGTTTCCCCTCTCCCATGTCCCTCGATCCGCACCGCACCATCGCTGAGCTCAAGGAACTCCGCGCCTTCTCCGCCGATGAAAACGGCGCCCAGCGCGTCGCGTTCACTCCCCTCTGGGCGCAGACCCGGGTCTGGCTGAAGGAGAAGCTCGCGTCCTTGCCCGTGGAGGTGCACACGGATGCAGCCGGGAATCTCTGGGCCACGCTCCGCGGCGCGTCAGACGACGTCCTGCTCATCGGCGGCCATCTGGATTCCGTCCCAAACGGCGGCTGGCTCGACGGCTGCCTGAACGTGCTCGCCGGCGTGGAAATCCTGCGTCGGCTGAATGCGGAATTCGGCGGCCGCCCTCCCGTGACGGTCCGACTCGTGGACTGGGCCGACGAAGAGGGCGCGCGCTTCGGAAAGAGCCTCTTTGGCTCTTCCGCCTGTTCCGGCAGCCTCGATCTGGCCGAGGCCCGCGCGCTGCGCGATCGCGATGGCGTTAGCCTCGCCGAGGCGCTCGCCGTCCATGGCCTCGATCTCGAGCGGGCAAAGGAATGCGGCGCCGAACTGGCGAACGCGAAGGCGTACCTCGAGCTGCACATCGAGCAGGGACCGGTCCTGCTCGATCGCGATCTCCCGCTGGGGGTCGTGCTGGGGACCTTTGGCGTCGAGCGCCACGCCTTCACCTTTCACGGCCAGGCCGCCCATTCCGGCAGCACGCCCATGGACCGGCGGAAGGACGCCTTCCTCGCGGCTGCGCTGATGAGCCCGGAGATCTACCGCATCACCGATCGCCATGGCGGCGTCTGCACCATCGGCTCGTGCACCACAAAGCCCGGGATCGTCACGAGCGTGGTGGAGGAATGCCGCATTACCCTCGACCAGCGGCATCTCGATGCGAACGCGCTCGCCGTCATGTGGAGCGAGGCCCACGCCGCCGCCACCCGCTTCGCGGAGGAGGGAAACATCACCGTGAGCGAGAACCGGCTCTGGCACATCGCGCCGTTTCCGTTTCACCCGCATCTCCTCGAGCTCTGCGAGCAAGCCATCGTCGAAACCTGCGGCGTCAGTCACCGGCTTCCCTCCGGACCGTTGCACGATGCGGCCGAAGTCGCGCGCACCGGCATTCCCACGATCATGATGTTCGTGCAGAGCCTCCACGGCATCAGCCACAACAAGATCGAGGACACCAAGGAGGAACACCTCGTCCTCGCCGTGACCGCCTTCGACAAGCTCGCGCAGAAGACGGTCGCGTGGCTGACGGCGGGGTGAAGCCTGCGAGCGAGAGGATCGTCGCCCCTTTCGCGCCTCAGCCCCAAGGCTTGCACCAACTAAACAACACGCAAAGTGTCGATGTTCTCTCGAAGGCCACGCCGTTGGGCCACTCTGCTCGTGCTCGGAATTTTGGTCGGCTATTATCTTAATTTTCGCTTCAAGGGTACAAGCTTTCCGGTGTCGCAAGAGTTCCGGTGCGAAGTGGTTCGGTTCCCAGGGAGATGTTCCGCAAAATGCTTCAAGGGTGGCGCGTATATCGGGGAGGTTGCCTTAAGGGATGTGCTGTTATCCCATCCCATGGCGATTCTTCCCGATTCATCGCAGGACAGCTTGTTGTGTCTCCTGGAGCTGGATACCACCTTGTGTGCATTCACGGTCGAGTTGCGGAGCTTGGTCCCGGACAGCGAATCGATCCCCGACAGAATCGATGACGCTTGCAGCTCCTCGAATTTCAAGGTCAGGGCTTGTCGGAAGGGAGAGGTGGAACGGGCGTTGGCGTTCATTCAGAACGCCGATGAAGCAACCATTCGGGCGTGCGTTCTCGCCCGGTATACGACCGAGGCGGAGGTCCGGACTGGGCTCCAGGAATCTTTGCTTTCAGCGGTGGACTACCATTTCGAGAACGCGCGACCTCATCTGCGTCAGGAGGAGTAGCGGCCCGGATCAGGTCGACTCCGGATGGATGCGGTTGGATCACGCATTTTCCTGCCTTGGAAGGGCCGCGGAAAATTGATCGAACGGAAGAAAGCAGTCGAAGAATGTCGATCGGTCTCGCTGGCTCGGCTGCCGGTCGGCGTCAGCCACCGGTAGTCGCCTAGGGCATTCGAGCCCCGGCAGGGGCGGCGGAACTGGATGCCACCTCGTCACGTCGCGTCGTCACTGCGGGCAGACCATCGTCCAACCCCATTCGTCCGTGACTTTCCATCGCCCCGCCGGGCCAATCTACATGCGTTCTCCACGGCGCCGCTCGTTCTCCCGGCACGATCGCGCGAGCTTCCACGGAGAGATCAGAGAGTCCTTCCTCCGCTCGGCGACGTGGGCGGCTGGGATTGCAACCCCCGGCCGCTCCTCCTACGCTTCCGACATGCGCTTCGTGCTCACGCTGATCACGACTCTGATCCTCGCGGCCTCCGCTGGGGCGTCCGAGACCGAAACGCTTTCGGCCGGCGCGCTGCTTGACCGCGTGATCACGCGACCGGGCGGCTCCTCCCAGCTTTGTGACCTGCGTCCGTTTCGGGGCCACCCTTCGCCCTCCATGATTCAGCTCTACGCACCGGGAATGTGGGGCCAGTTCCATCTCTCGAACGCCGATCGGAGCGATCTCACTGCTCAGCGCGCCGGCGTGGTGAGCGATCTGGTTGCGCGGCTCTCACGCGTCGATCCCTTTCGCGAGGCGCCGCGCCGCGAGGCGTCACTGAACCCCACGGGCGGAGGCGGCCTCATCCGCGGCATCGGACCGAATCCGGACGCGCTCAGTGCCCTGTTCCTCGAGGTCGTTCTCGCCGTGAATGCCGTCGAGGTTCTCCCGCAACTCCTCCGCATCGAGGGCGAAATCGACGCCGCGATCGTCGCAGCGGAGGCCGGCTCGAATCCGCTCGCTGAAGTCGATTTCGATGCCGGGTATTCGTACTACGCCAACCCCAAACCGATGGCGGACGGAGACGCGCCGCTGACACCCGGACAGGTCGCCAGGCTCAAGCAGCGAATTACCGCCGACGCCAAGCGCGTCCGCATCGAACTCCTCTCCGTGATGCTTCGGCTTCTCCGCGCGCAGCGCTACCCTCCGCTCCTCGCCTCGTCCATCGAGCGCACCTACGGGGACGCGCTCCTCGCCGGCTACCAGATGTCCACCTACCGCTCGATCACTTCGCCAGCCGAGGCCGTCGCCCAGGGGAAGCCTTGGATCCGGTTCGACCCGATCCATAACGTCCCCATTACGAGCGTGGATGCCAGGATCCTGCTCACGCCGGAACTCCGCACGGAGATCCGCGCGCTCGCGGAGCGTTTTACTGCCGACGTCCCGCCCTCGCAATGGCTCCACGATTCGCCCTCAGCGTCTGCGCGCTAGCGCTGGCAGCGAGCACGGTGGGGGCCGCCTCGAATTCCGAGGAATCGCGCCATCCCAATGGCCACACTCTCGTGCAGGTGACCGGTGGCCGGCACCGCGTCGGCGAGCGCGGACACCCGCTGAATCCGGCGCGAATCGTCCGCGTGCGCCCTTTCCTCATCGCCGACGCCGAGACGACCAACGCGCAGTTCGACGCCTTCGTGCGCGCCACCGCCTACGTCACCGATGCGGAGCAACGCGGCTTCGGCATGGTCTTCCATGAGGGGATGCTCGATTGGGATTGGCTGGAAACCTCGGGAGCATCTTGGCGACGGCCGATGGGTCCGGATGGACCGAAGGCGGAGGACATCCCCAATCATCCGGTCACGCAGATCAGCGGCGCGGATGCCGAGGCTTATTGTCGCTGGCTGGGAGCGCGTCTGCCGACCCTCGACGAATGGGAGATCGCCGCCCGCGCCGGCTCGAGGGACCGCTGGCCCTGGGGCGACACGTTCGTGACCGGTCGCGCGAACATTTGGAACGGCCGCACGCACGAAGCCGAGGCGCCCGGCGATGGTTTCACGTACACGGCGCCGGTACGCTCGTTTCCTCCCAATGCCTGGGGACTCTACGATGTGATCGGCAACGTCTTCGAATACTGCGCCGATCCCCCGGGGCCCCTCCGGGGTCGGGAAGCCGCGCTCATCGCGGGGCGCGGCGGTTCCTGGTGGTGCTCCGCAAACACGTGCAGCTCGTTCAACCTCGTCGACATCGGCCGCATGGATCGGCACGGCTCCCTCGCGAATCAGGGCTTTCGGGTCGCGTTCGATCTGCCGCGACGGAAGCCGGCGCGCTGAAGGCGGTGCTTTTCCGGGGCCGCGCATCAAGCGGCCATTCTTCCCGCCGCCTCACGGCGCCGCTCGTGGTTCCGGGACGATCGCGCCGGCTTCCACGTAGAGATCGTAGAGTTCCTTCACCCGCTCGGCGACGCGCGCGCGGAGCTTTTCCGGGCTGCTGACGAGCGCTTCCTCGCCCCAGCCGAGCAGCAGGCGCTCCAGTTCGGGCGTGACCGCGACGTTCATCTCCACCTCGGTCCAGCCGTTCTGCGTCGGTCCGTTCTTCTGCGTCCGATGGAACTGACGCTCCTTGCAAACTCGCTCCGCCACGCCCCGCGTGCGGAACTCCACGCGCTCCGGCCGACCGCCGAAGATTCCCACCGCGTCATCCACGTTTTGGGCGGGCGCGAGCTTGGCCGGCTCGAAAACCGTGTGGGTCCGCTGCACCTTCTGCATCCGCCCGAGCGCGAAGCGGCGCTCCTCCCCGCCCCGCAGCGGATCGTTCGCCCGCAGATACCAGACGCCATCCGCATTCAGAATCTGGAACGGCCGCACCTGCCGCCCGTCGGCCGACTTCGTGTGCAGGGCCTGATAATCGAAACGTACTTCGCGGTTTTGCTGGATCGCGCTCGTCATCGCCATGAACGCATCGAAATCCACCTTCGTCTCAAATCCCATGCGTCGGAAATCGATCGCGTGCTCCAGCGACTTGAAGTCGAAGGCCGGCCGGTCCGGCACCGCGCGGGATAGCTTGGTGAGCGCACTCTCGAGCGTGGGCGTGAACCCGCCGCCATCGAGGGCCATCAGCGCGCGCGACGCGACGTAGAGCGCGGTGATCTCGGCCTCCGTGAGCGCGAGCACCGGGAAGTCCTTCACCGTCGCGGTGTAACGCCAGCCGTACTGGCGCTCGTCGTACTCGAGCGGCAGGCCCATGCCGTCGCGCATGCACTCGAGATCGCGGATCACCGTGACCCACGAGACCCCCATCTTTTCCGCGATCTTCCCCGCGCTCATCAGACCCCCACTCTGGATGAGGGTATGGATTTGCTGAATGCGCTCCGTGCGGCGCCGCGAAACGCCGCCGGTCAGCGGCGGCGGCAGCCGCTTCTTCCCCTTTTTGAGCGCTTTTTTGCCCTTTTTGGCCGGTTTTGAGGTCGGCTCCAAAGTTTTTTCGGGGGTCGTTCCAGAAGCGGGAGCGGATTTCTTGGCCATTTCCCAACTATTTTAACTCGTATGCCCGTTTTCGCCATACCCCAACTGCCATCTTTCTCCCCGTCAGCCGGCCTTTAGCCGACGGGCAAAAACCAAAACAAACAACCCATGCAGACCATCGATACCAACATCCAAAATCCGAATGCGACCTCTCTCGTCGCCTCCGCTCCCGCGGAGTCTGTCACCCCGATCAGCCACGGCCTCCTCAACTCCGAGCTTCTGACGGCGCTCGCCGCGGGGGCCGCCCACTTCGCCGCCCTCCTCAGCGAAGCGCCCACGCTCAATCCGCCCGAGCGCAAACGCCTGCGCCAGCGCCGGAGTGACGATCGGGCCTTTGCTCAGGGGATCGCGGAGCTCGTCCAACAGCACGAAATGCTCGTCCCGCGTCACACCGATGCGGCCAGCGCGCAGCTCGAGCAGGAACATCTCGCCGCCCTCACGGCGGTGATCGACCTCATGCAGGAGCTGCTCGGACGTCTCGATGACATGCGCTCCGTGGCGGGTGCGCGTCAGGTGGACAACGCGCGCTCTATTTATCGCGTGCTCAAGGTCCAGCCCGGCAGCGAGGAACTGAAGGCGAAGCTAGCTCTGGTGGGACGTCGGCTCCGCCGTCCCGTGAACGAGAGGAAGAAGGCAAGCGCGGGCGGCAGCGCCTCGGCTCCTTCTCCCGCCGCCACAACCCCCAACCCAGCGAAGTGAGTCCGGAAGTCCGCGCCCGAAGCGGAGAGCAGCCAGAGCAGGAACAGCGAGCGGGGCGGGCGTTCTTCGGAGCGCCCGCCCTCTTTTGTTTGCTCGGTCGGACTCCGGCGGAGGGAGCGGGCCATCCGCAGCGAGTCCGCCGGGTGTTTTCATTGGTACGGCGCCAGTTTTCACAAGGTCTGCGGAGGTTCTCCCAAGGTCGCGGGACGTTCTCGCAAGGTCCGCCGAGGTTAGCACAAGGTCCGCGGAGGTTTTCACAAGCTCCCTGAAGGTTCGTACAAGGTCGACGGAGGTTCCCCCAAGGTGGGCGGAGGTTCTCCCAAGGTCCGCGGAGGTTTGTACAAGCTCGCCGAAGGTTCGCACACGGTCGACGGAGGTTCGGACAAGCTCCCCGAACGTTTTCACAAGGTCGCCGGAGGTTCGCACAAGGTCGCCGGACCTCCTCACAAGCTCGCCGAACGTTCTCACAAGCTCCGCGGAACAGCTCACAAGCTCCGCGGAACAGCTCACAAGCTCCCTGGAGCTTCGCACAAGCTCGCCGGACCTTCTGACAAGCTCGCCGGACCTGCTCACAACCTCCACGGAACAGCTCACAAGCTCCCGGAAGCCGCTCACAAGCTCGCCGAAGCTGCTCACAAGCTCGCCGCAGGTTCGCAGAAGCTCCCATGAGCTTCGAAAAGGCGCGGCGGATGACTCTACAAGCTTCCCGGAGATCAAAAACGGTAAAGCGCGTCTCCGAAAACGCTCCGCGGGCCCTGGCTAGGGCGGCGTGCGGCAGCTCGTCGATCTGCCCGGTGGTCATGGCCGGCAGGCACATCAACCCGTTGCAAATGTAGTCTGGAGCGTGGCCACACCCTCATCCCGCGGCTTGACCACGAGGCGGCATTCCGCCTTGATCTCACCAAATGCGATCTGTCGCTTCTTAACGGGACTGGTCGTCGAATCGCGGTTAATCGCTCTTGGAATGCGTCGCCTCCTCATTGTCATCGCTGTTGGCTGGGCGGCTGCAAATATGGCGTTGGCCGAGGAGCGCTCTGCTCCGCCCGGCATGTTCTGCTGGCCGATCCATTTTGCGGGCATCGTTCCCGGAATCACCAGCGACGCACAGGTCCAGCGACTACTCGGCCCCGGCGTTCTAAAATCAGATGGCGCCGGCGACGGCACCCGCTGCTACATCGATCCAAAGGGGACTGCGACTCTGCGCGTCAGTTGGTGCACCGACCATACCGTTTGCGAGGTCTCCCTTGAGCTCGGCGTGCGCCCTGACTTAAGCCCGCCCGAGCGACGAAGGGCGGTATCGCGGCATTTCCTACCCTTGGAAGGATTTGGCAACGGGCACGCTCTAAATTTAGGCGCGTCGAAGGAGGCAGTCGCTCAAAACCTGGGTGCCCCGGCTGACACCGATGGCAAAGACACTTGGACTTACAACGCTTACCGGACCTGCGAGATTCCGGAGTATCTCATTTTTCACTTCGTAGCCGGTAAAGTCGTCCGCGTCGTTTTTTCCGCTCCGGCGGGATAATGCGCGTGAGCAAGCTCGGCACCCAGGTGACCACCCCAAAATCGCGCCACCTGTCCCGGTGATTTTCCTCGATTTTCCGGTGCGCGCCTGCACGCCAGCGGAGGTCGCATTCGTGGCGGACTTGATCGCCCACGCCTCACGGAGCCGGTGGGCCAGCCACCTCTGGGTTGATGAGGTTCCGGCCTCCATCGAGAGAGACCGCTGCCTGAGTTTCTTGCGTCTCGCGACAACGCGCGATCTCTGGCGCGATCCGACGCTGCACGGTTCTCCCCCTAAAATCCTTCCCGCTGATGCGCCGTGAGGCGCATTAGCCCGTCGCGAACGTCGTCGGAGGCGTGACCACACCCTCATCCGCGGTTTGGCCACGGGGCGTCATTTTGCCGGGTCCTGAAAGATGTGACCGGTCGCCTTGCAACTCGACGCCTCAACGAAAATCGGTTCCAGTGGACAGGATTCAATGAAGCGTGCGCTTATCATTCTGGCGATCTTTGTCGCATTTGTCCGCCTCGCAGTTGGGGAGGAAACAGAACAACTTTTTAAGCTGATTTCACCCCGGATAGCCGTCGGGAGTGAGAAGGCGGTTGCCCGAATGATCACGGGACACTTCGAAGGGGCATCCTATTTCGCTCCAACGGACGAAGAAATATTGAGCGTGCTGTCACAATCGAACACTCCCGCCGGAAAGACAGCACTGATTGGTCTCTGGAAAGGCTCGGACGCTCTCACGGAATCGTTGGAAAAATTTGAGACGAGCCGGTTTCAGGTTTTTGGAATACGCCTCGGGAGTGGGAGGTGCCTGCTCGTTATGGCTGGCCCCCCACCGGAAAGAGCCGAGCCGAGCGCCCAATGGCTCACTGAGATCGTAAGTTTGTCCGTTTACGACGGCGGCGCGTCGTATTGGTGGTTCTTATACGACTTGGCCCAGAAGCGATATATCTCGTGCGGCCGCCGACCGGCGCTTTAGAGGCGGGCTTCGCCAAACCAAGGCGTTCCAGACAACTTCCTTTTCTCGCTCGCTTCCCCGCGTGATTCTCGCTGCTCGCACGCGAATCCGCCGCGGCTGAGACCGGCGTTTTACGACACGCCTGCGACCGCCCCCAAAAAAATCGCGCCACGTTTCCCGTGATTTTCCTCGATTTGATCGGCGTGCTCTTGATCGTGGTGGGCGCGATCGTCGGCTGGCAGCTCGTCACTCCGCATATTTCGCTGCTCGGCCCTCCCGCGGCACTCGCCGGAGCAGTCGTCCTGCGCCGGATTGGCTTCTGGGTCGTCGAGCGCATCTGGCCCAGCGCCCGCCGGCGTCCCCGCGCCGACGGCTGTGTGACGCTCGCGGTTACCCTGGCAGCTCTTTCCTGGGGCGGATGGTTGTTCAAGAGCGCGCATTCTTGGCGCGTGGAACTCTCCGAGCACGACGAATGCGTGGTTCGTTTTTACGAATGGCGCTCGGGAAATTGCCTTCTGGAGTTTTATCACGACGGGACTCGTTTGGGCGGCACCACCCTGGATCGTGGCCTTTTGTCGCACCCTTGGGCCGTGTTTCCCGGTCCGGATGGCCAGAGCGTGATCTGCTTCTCTTCGCTGGATCTCACCTTTGCGGCCTTCAGCGTGGATCTGCGCTCGCGGCCCGTCCCGGGAGCCAGCGGCGATGGCGTCGCCGTTCCCCGAGATCTCGATGAAGCTGTGATTCGGTCAGACTTTCCGGTGCGCGCCTGCACGCCAGCAGAGGTCGCGTTCGTGGCGGACTTGATCGCCCAAGCTTCACCCAGCCGGTGGGCCAGCCACCTCTCGGTTGATGCATTGCCACCCGAAGCCGAACGAGATCGCTGCCTGAGCTTCTTGCGCCTGGCCACGACCCCGAATCTCTGGCGCGACCCAAGCCTCCACGGTGCCCCGCCTCACATCCTGCCCGCCGAGTTGCCGTAAGCAGGAGCCGCAGAGTCGCTTCGTCGCAATGCGGGACTCGGCGCGGCTCTTTGTCCGCCTCCCCTTGCGTTGTCGCGACGAGGCAAACGCCAGGCCCTCTCGCGATGCCATCCCTGCCAAAGCTCGACGAACCGGCTCCCGCCCTTCAAGATTGGGCATGGCCTCAAATCTCCTCGTCGAAATTCTGGGAGTCTTGGTCCACCAGCTGCCGGCGGTGCTGATGTGTCTGGCGGCCTGCATCGTCCTGCTGTCCAAGTGGGAGTCGAATTCCGCGTCATTCCGCTGGGCCCTCGTCGGATTTGGCATCCTCTTGTTGATCGGCTTTGCCGTCCCCGTCACCCAGGTCTATTTGCAGCACTGGCTTCGCGAATCCGGGAATGCGGGAAATGCGCGCCTCGTTTACGGCATCTCCGGCGGGGTCTGGTCCGTCCTGCGCGCGGCCGCCTACGGCTTTCTCCTGGCCGCGGTGTTGAGCACCCGGCGCGGATGAAGGTTGTAGTTGGGTAGCACCTCGCATGTCATCTCCTCATGAGCGGGTTTATCGACGATCTGTTGGTTTATTTCCTTTTCGTGGGGACCTATCAGATCGCGCTCGCCTCAGTTTCGGCGGTTGTGCTGCTGTCGCTGGGTCGCTCCTTCACCGGTCTGGCGTATGGCTGGATGCTCAGCCGCTACGCGCTGCTGAACCTCTTTCTCCTTGGCTGGGGTGCCTTGGGAAGCGCGCTTTGGGCTCATTTCACCTCCGGTCGCCTCGCGGTGGCGGACGACGCGCCCGTTTGGGCACCGTTCATCCCGATCGGCCGGGGGGTGCTTGATTATGCGGCCGGCTCGTCGGCTTTTTGGCACCTGCTGGGCGACACGACCCTTCCCCAGCTTCAGCTCATCTGGGCGGCGATCGCGATTCCCGTCTGGATCCTCAGTTTCGCTTCCGTCCGGCTTTGCGGTTCCTTCGTGCAAACCCCCGCACCTGCGCCCTGAACAAGCGCGGTGGCTTGCGGTTTCGGCGGAGTTCCATCTTACTCGCACCGGGAGTTGTATCCCACCCCATGCGCACGTGCACTTCAGGCCGTTACGCGGCACCCATTTGTTCCCATGCGCCCGACGGTCTTCACCTGCATCGTTTACGGCTTGGGCTTGGCCGCTGCAGCTTGCTCGGACCGACCGCCGCCGCCAGGCATCAGCCGCGCGCAGGCGGAGAACTTCGCAAAGGTTTACTTCGGCCGATGCGTGGGCGGTTGTGGCGGTGTTTCAGACGAAGCCGTCGAGCATGCAGAGTACTGGGTGGTCGATGCTGCGATTGGTGTCGGCGGGTTCCCCGGTGTCGTCCGAGTGGACAAGAAGACGGGGGCGGTATCTTTGAGTGGCTATCCAACTCTTCTGCCCGGGGAGCTCGCCTTCAAAGCGCCATAACGTGACGACACGCTGCCTGACCTGGCGCTGCTCCAAACTGCTCGACAGTTCGGCACGGGTGCTGAGGCGCCGCGGTCGCGTGAGCTTAAAAACACGGTCGAGGATTTGCCTGCTTCCCTCCCCCAAACATGGACCATCGATTTTACACTTTCGTCGCGGGTGAGACCGGTCAGTGGAGCATTACCTCCGTCCATCCGGTCATCGGACAACCGCTTGAGACCGCACCCCGCCTCGACATCCAAAGTTCCCAAGTCTTGGCGTCTCCCGTGAGTTCCCGCTGGCTCTTGCGAGGCGTCACCAGCAACCAGCGCTATGTCACCCGGCCGGAACAAGCCTCTCTCGTCGCGATCCAAGCCGGGCTCGGCCGGGCGGAGGCGACCTGCGCTGCCCTGATTCCGATCACGAAGACGGCTGGCTGGTGGACTCTGACCCAGGATGAGCGGCGCGAGATTTTCGAGGAGCGTTCCTCCCACATCGGCATCGGGCTGCGTTACCTGCCGGCCATCGCCCGCAAACTTTACCATTCCCGAGACCTCGGGGAGCCGTTCGATTTTCTGACCTGGTTCGAGTTCGCCCCCGCCGACGCCACGGCATTTGACGATCTCGTGGCGGCACTGCGCGTCACCGAGGAATGGAAGTACGTCGAACGCGAAGTGGACGTCCGACTCATTCGAGATGGGAAGAATGCGCCGGATGGCGTTCCCGAGTAACCGGGTCCTCGCCAATGTCGCCGCCACGCCGCTTTGGTCTTGGAAGAGCCGCGGAAATTTGATCGATGGGAAGAGGGAACAGTCGAAGAATGTCGATTTGCCCCGTGGCCTTTGGTGAATTCTTGCGGGGCTCTCTCCGCTCCGCTTCGGTTGTCTCGCGGGCTCGGCTGCCGGTAGTCGCCGAGAGCCATCGAGCCCCGGCAGGGGCGGCGGACTCGATGCGTCGATCTCGGCGCGACGCGGGCACGGCGGCGGGATTCCAGGGGCCCCCATTCCCCGGTGACTTCGCCTCGCCCCTCCGGGGCTCACGGCTCTGGACCATTTACCGGTGGCTGACGCCACCGGCTAATATCCACTGGCCCTCTGGGACGATTTATCTGCATCGCATCGGGGTGTTTGAACCGTGTTGGCGACCGGCGACGGATGTGGCAACATTTCAAAGATGAGCGTCACCGGCACATACCTCGATGGCAGCATCGTGCTCGACGAACCCCTGGCACTCGCCAACGGGGAACACGTGAGACTGGTTTTGACCGTGGCGGAGGAAGACTGTGCCGACGGCAGTCGATGGCCGCTCACAAAGAGCGAAGTCGAGGCGTGGTGTCGTCGAATCGAAGATCTGCCGGCGCTTTTTGACACCGAAGCAGAAACCGCGGCGTTCGAAGCCCGACTGCAAGCGACCCGCCGTGAACAGATCGACGGCTTGGCTGATCATGCCGAACGCGTCGACAAGTTGTTCGGTGAATGAAGCGTTACCTGCTCGATTCGGGCATCGGTAGTCTGCCTTCTCCCGCGACGGGCCGATTCCGACTTCACTCCCCGACGACCTTCACGAGCACCCGCTTCTTCCGCAGGCCGTCGAACTCGCCGTAGAAAATCTGCTCCCACGGGCCGAAGTCGAGGCGGCCTTCGGTGATGGCGACGACGACTTCCCGGCCCATGACCGTGCGTTTCAAATGCGCATCGGCGTTATCCTCGTAGCCGTTGTGGGCATACTGCGCGTGGGGCTTCTCGGGCGCGAGTCGCTCCAGCCAGCGCTCGAAATCCCCGTGCAGGCCCTTCTCGTCGTCATTGATGAAGACGCTCGCGGAAATGTGCATCGCGTTGCAAAGCAGGAGGCCTTCGCGAATCCCGCTTTCCTCCAGACACGCCGCGACCTGTGGAGTGATGTTGAGGAACGCGCGACGCGTCTCGGTCTCGAACCAAAGTTCCTTGCGGAAGGATTTCATGGGGAATCGATCGGGGTGATCCGCGATCACGATGATCCAGGCCCCCGCCCCTTCGCAAGCATTTCCCGGGTGATGGGCAAAGCCCCAGGTTCCTGGGCGGCTATTTCTGGGACCGTCGAATTCGGCAATCGCGAAAGTACCGGAGCCGCGAAGCGCCTTGGAATGCGCGCGGCTTGCCGCCGCTTTCTCCCAGCCGGCTTGCCGGCGCCGAGTCTCAGGTCGCATCTCGCTCGCGAGTCGGGCACTACGGGAGCAAGCTCCCTTTCCAGAGCGGCGGCAAGCCGCGCGCACTCCAAGGCCTTCGGCGTGCTCATTACACGGGGCGTCCCAGTCGACACCTCGCCAGCTTTACCCCGGCCTTCGCGGATGACCGATTTGCCAGATGGCCGACCTCACCCCTCCGTCGACCGCGTCAGGACCTTGACGATGCCGAGTAATTCGAGCGCATCGGTGGGCTTGGAAAGAAACATCTGGAAGCCACTGGTCACCGCGAGGGCCCGCTGCTGGATGCTGTCGTCGGCGGAGAGCGCGAGCGCCGGGACGCGGCCCCCTTCGGCCTGGGGCAGCGAGCGGATGTGGCGGATGAGTTCGAACCCGTCGTGGTCGGGCATGCCGATGTCGCTGATGAGCAGATCCGGGATCCCCGCCGCCAGCGCTTCGAGGGCCTCGGCCATGTTGCTGGCCGTGCGCACCTCCGCGCCCAGCGTCCCCAGCACCCGGCGCAGCATGTCGCGGGCTTCGATCTCGTCGTCCACCACCACGAGGGAAAGTCCATCGAGCCGCGGCAACCGCCTCGGCTTGCCGGGCTCCGCATCGGCGCTGTCGCCCACTTGAAGCAGCGAAACTTCCGCCACGGGCAGATCGAGGCAAAAAGTGGTGCCGCGATCGACCCCTTCGCTCTCGACGGCGATCGTGCCCTCATGCAGTTCGATCAGCGTCTTAACGATGGACAAGCCCAGCCCCGGCACACCCGGGATCGCCGGGCGCGAGGCGTCCTCCGGACTCAAGCGCTCGAAGACGAAGGGCAACGCCTCCGGACTGAGGCCGGCGCCAGTGTCGCGGATCGAGAGCCGGGTCCAGCCGTTCTCCGTCTGCATCCCGACGAAGACCGCTCCACCCGCAGGCGTCGATTTCACGGCCGCGGCAAAGAGCAGTTCCAGCGCGAGCTGCAAACGGGGGGCATTGCCCAGCACCGGCTTGGGTCCCGCCTCGAGCTCCAGAGCCAGGCGCAGCCCGTGGGCCTGGAGGAAAGGGCCACTGATCTGGAGCGTCGTGCGAAGGACGTCGGCCAGGTCCAGTTCGTTCAAGTCCAGTTCAAATTCGCCGGTCAGAATGCGGTTCATCTCCGGCATCTGCTCCACGAGCCGCAGTTGCGTGACCGCCTGGCTCTCGATTGTCGCCAGACCTTCCCGCAGGTTCTCCGTCGAGGCGGGGCCGGAGCGGAGCAGCCGGGTCCAGTTCAGGATGGTCTGGAGCGGAGCCCGCAGTTCGTGGGAAATGCCGGCCACGAAATCGTCCTTCAAGCGCGCGAGCCGAGCAGCTTCCGCCGCCGCCGCTTCGCCGCTTGCCCGAAGCTCCTCCTCGGCGGTCCGGCGCCTGGCGATGCCCCGCGCAATCATCGTCACGCCCAGGATCTCTCCAGCCCGATTGCGCAGCGGGGCCGCGGACAGCGAGACTTCCATCACGCGGCCATCCCGGGCGATGCGCTGGGTTTCGAATGCGTCGACCCGCTCGCCGTGCTGCGTGCGCCGCTGCATCTCCTCCGCTTCTTCTTCCCGACCCGGTGGAATGAGACGCTGGCTCGACTGGCCCAGCATTTCTTCCGCGGTGTATTCGAAGAGCCGAACCGCTCCCTCGTTCCAGCTGGTGACCACGCCGGCTGGATTCTCGCTGATGACCGCATCCGCGGCGGACTCGATGACCGCAGCGTGCAACGCCTCGAGCGAGGGGAAGCCGCCGTTCAGCGGGGCAGCGGCAAGACGTTGGGAAGACATGTCGGGGCGCGGAAAGGAGATTCGAGTGCCGGAGCGCTGTGAACGCTTGGCCGGTTGCCTTGCTTCGCGCGCCAATTCTCCCGCGGCTGGATTTTGCCGCGAAAATCGACGGCGGGGGACGAAGTGATGAATCAATCATGCGGGCCGGAAAGTCTCCGGCGGGGGTCATTTAGCTTGGGAACGGCGCCAGCGTTTTGGCGGCGGTGGAACACCTTGGACTGCGCGCGGCTTGCCGCCGCTTTCTACCAGCCGGCATGCCGGCGCCCAGTCGGAAGTCGCGGCCCGCCCGCGACGCGGGAACGACGGGAGCAAGCTCCCTAGCCAAAAGCGGCGGCAAGCCGCGCGCAGTCCAAGGCCTTCGGCGTGCGCTTGTCACAGAATTCCGGGCGCTTGTCACAACCATCTGGCGCTCCGGCGCGCTTTCAGCCATTTCTAGGCCCATCGCCGGGCAGTCTCCGACGAAAGGACGCTCGCTCCGCCCCGGCGAGTTCATCGGCGTAATCGACGTCGACCCGACCTATCGTCATGACCACCGTTCCCGCCCCCATCGCCGGCGTTCCCGTTCTCCTTCGCTGCCTGCGCCGCCGGCTCCTCCTGCCGGCGCTCGCGCTCTCCGCCCTCGCCGGCTCGAGCGCCTTCGGGGCCACCAATTTTTTCGTCAACAGTGACGGCGACTCCGGCGCCACCTCGACCCCCAACTTCGGCGATCTGCGCTACTGCATCACCCAGGCGAACCTCGATCCGGGCTCGACCATCAACTTCGGCACGTCGTTCGGCTTCCGGGTCGGGACCATCGTCCTGACGAGGCCCCTGCCCATCATCACCACCTCCATGACCTTCCAGCTCGTCGGTGGGGCGACCACGGCGCCGACAATCGACGGTGCCTCGCAATTCCGGATTTTCGTGGTCGATGCCCCGGGGGCCTTCGTCAACTTTCAGAATGGCCTGAACCTGATCAACGGCCGGGCCAAGGGCGGCGACGGCGGCTTGGGCGGCGCGGGCGGCGGCGGCGGGGCGGGGATGGGCGCGGCCATTTTCGTCAACGACGGGAACGTGGCGATGCATGGCATGATTTTCACCAACAACACGGCCGTCGGCGGGCGGGGCGGCGACGCCGTGGGGGCCCTTGATGGCGGCGGTGGTGGCGGTGGGGCGGGCGGCAATGGCGGGGTCAATCTGGGGGGCGGCGGCGGCCTCTACGGCCATGCCGGCAACGGCACCACCACCGGTATCACCCCCATTTCCGGCGGCGGCGGCGGCGGCGGCGTGACGGGCAATGGCGCCCAGGCGAGCGCGAATGGCGGGGGCGGCGGAGCGGTGGGCAATGCCTCGGGCACCAGCGGCGGCGCGGGCGGTGGTGGGAACGGCGGCATCCCCGGCGGAGCCAACAACCCGAATGGCGGCGCCGGACTGGCCAATGGCGGCGGCGGGGGTTCCGCCGCGAATGGCGGCACCGCTGGCACCGGCGGCAAGTTCGGCGGCGGCGGCGGCGGCTACAATGGCAACAGTGGCGGCGAGTTCGGCGGCGGCGGCGGCGGCGGCGCTGGCGACGGCTTTGGCGGCGGCGGCACGGGCGATGGCGGTTTCGGGGCTGGCGGCGGTGGCAACAACACCTCCAGCACCTTGGGCGGCGGCGGCGGCTTCGGGGGCGGCGGCGGCGGTCGCAATCGTGATTTTGGGGCCGGTGCCCCCGGTGGCGCCTTCGGCGGCAGCGGGGGTTTTTCCAGCAAGATTTCTGGTACCAAGTACGGCGGGGCCGGCGGCGGCGGCGGCGCGCTCGGCGGCGCCATCTTCGTCCGCGGCGGCTCGCTCAACCTGACCGATTGCGCCCTCCCCACGGGTTCTGCGGTCACGGCCGGCTCGGGGGGGGCCTCGGCCACTACTGGCCAGGTCGGCGGCAACGGCGGGGCGGCCGGTCCGGAATATTTCTTCTACGGCGGCACCCTCGGTTTCGATATCAGCAGCCCTGTGAACGTAGGCTTCTCCCTGCCCGGCTCGGGCGGCGCCCTGTCCAAGAGTGGCACCGGCACCCTCACCCTCAGCGCCGCCAATTCCTACGGCGGCGGGACGACCGTCGCCAACGGCACGCTGAAACTCAGCGGCGCCGGCACGCTCGGCGCGCCCTCGGCGCCGCTCGCGGTCAACCTCGGGACCTTCGATCCCAACGGCATCAACGTGTCCGTCAGCAACCTGACCGGCACCTCCAGCGGTCAGATCGTCAACAGCGGCGCCGGACAGGTTACCCTCACGGTTAACCCGGACGCCAGCAACCCGGTCGCCGGCTGCCTCATCACCGGCAACGTCGCGCTGACCAAGCTCGGGACCGGCACGCTCATCCTGACGAGCGGCAACACCTACACCGGGGCGACGACAGTCGCGGGCGGCGTGCTCAGCCTTTCCGGCAGCGGCTCGTTGTACAGCGGCGGCACCCTGGCCGGGTCGAGCGTGACCCTGAACTCCGGAGCGGTGCTTTCGCTCGCGCGCAGCGACACCTTCGGCAACGCCACCACGAACCCGGCCACCACCTTCGCGCTCAATGGCGCGCGGATCGAAAACGCCGGCAACTTCTTCAACACCCTCGGCAACCTGACGCTCAACAACGGCTCCGAGCTGCGTGCCAACGGCGGGGCCAACGCTGGCTACCAGGCCTTTCAGCTGCGCGGGACCGTCTCGGCGGGCGGCACCACGCCCTCTTCCATCACCGCGCCCTCGGGGACGAATAACGCGATGCACCTGGATGGCATCGCCGGGGCGACGGTCTTCTCCGTGGCCGACGTGACCAACTCTCCCGCCGCCGACCTGACCGTCTCGGCCATCCTGGGCAATGGCTACAACGGAGCAAACGTCCAAGTGGCCACCGGCCTGACGAAGACCGGCTCCGGCACGCTGCGGCTCACGGCCGCGAACCTCTACACCGGCGTCACCACCATCAACGCCGGCACGGTCAATGCCGCGTTCAACTCAGGCTCGACCGGTACCTTCGCCGGCGGCAGTACGGTCACGGTCAATGCGGCGGGAACCCTGCTCTGCGAGGGGGTCGATGCGCTCGGCTACTTTGGCGGCAACGCCAATCTCGTCGTCAATGCTGGAACGGTGACCACGGACGCCGTGGCCGGGAGCCGCTCGAGCCTGCAAAACACGATCATGACCGGCGGCACCTTCTCCTCGCCGGCCGCCGGCGGGGGATTCCTCCTCAACGGGACCCTCGCGACGAAGGCCAGTCCGCTCCTCGCCCTGGTCAATTCGCCCATCTTCTATCTCTACGGCCCCACGGCGGCTTTCAACGTGGAGCACCAACCCGGCAGCGCGGTCGACCTGCGGATCGACTCGGTCATCCAGTACTATGTCAGTGCCCCCAACGCCCCGCTGACCAAAGCGGGCGTCGGCATCCTCGCGCTGACCGGCGGGAACACCTATCCCCACGGCACGCTGCTCAATGCCGGCACGCTGCTGGTCAACAACGCCACCGGCTCCGGCACGGGCACGGGCGCCGTCACGGTGGCCAATACCGCGACGCTGAGCGGCAACGGCAGCCTCACCGGCACGGTCACGGTCCAGAGCGGCGGCACGCTCGCGCCCGGCAATGCGGCCGTCGGCACGCTTACGGTCGGGGGCCTGACCTTTGCCGCGGGTTCGCGCTACACCTGCGAGTTCAAGACGGGCTCGAACGACTTCGCCTCGGTCACGACCTCCAATGGCCTGACCCTCAGCGGCGGAAGCGTCTTCCTTTACGCGGAGGGGACGACGAATGCCTTCTCCACGCCCGGCGCCTACGACCTGCTGGGTTACGTCGGCACCCTCGGCGGCGCGGCCACCAACCTGACTGTGGCCAATCCGGTCGCCGGGAACAGCTACACCTTCAGCAACGACACCGCGCGCCAGCGGATCGTGCTCAACATCCTCGCCGCGCCCAGCGCGACCACGGGCGCCGCCACCCTCGTGGCCGGCTCGCACGCCCGGCTCAATGCCACCGTCTCGGCCAACGGCAGTCCCACCCAGGCGGTCTTCCAATACTCCACCGATCCAGCCCTCGTTACCGGCGTCACCACGACCTCCGCGCAGGCCCTCGCCGGCACGGCCAGCAACCAGGCGATCTTCACGGATCTGACCAGCCTGCCCGCCTCCGCCACGCTCTATTTCCGCGTCGTGGCGAGCAGCCCTTCCGGCTCGACCTCCGGCGCCACCCTTTCCTTCGCCACCTCCGCGAACGTCGTGCCCGTGGCGGCCAATCCCACCATCGCCGGCTTCACCGGCGACGCGCAGTCGGTCGGTCCGGCCACCCTGGGCTCGGATAGCGACGGCGACGCGTTGATCATCACTTCCGCGGCCAGCCAGAGCGCCAGCCTGGGCGGCTTCGCCTTCACCGCCAGCGGCGTGAGCTTCACACCCGCGCTGACCTTCGTGGGCAGCGCGACCTTCACGTACACGCTCGCCGACGGCCGCGGCGGCAGTGTCAACGGCACGGCCACGGTGAACGTCGCCGACAACAAGCCGCCCTCTGCCAGCATCACCAGCGCGCCGCCCGCGCTGGGGAATTCCGCCGTGGCCACGATCTCCTTCACCGGCACGGACAACCTCGGCGTCGCTTCCTTCGAGGGGGCGCTCGACGGCGCGGCCTTCGCCACCGTGACCAGCCCCGCCAGCTATGCCGGTCTGGCCGAGGGCGCCCACAGCTTCCAAGTGCGCGCCAGGGACGCCGCGGGCAACGTCAGCCCGGTCGCCAGCGCGTCGTGGACCGTCGATCTCACGCCGCGGGGAATTTCCGCCATCACCTTCGCCCCGAGCCTGGCCCCCAGTTTCTGGGCTTTGACCGGCGCGCCTCCGGCCAATTCCCGTCCGCTTCCTCCTCTTTCCCGGCTGGCTTCCGGGCGGGTATTGTTCGCGGGCGATACCAATGGCGGAAACTCGATTGTCTACGATCCGGACATTAGTTCCTGGGCGGCCGTGGACAGCTTGGCCACACCGCGCAAGACCTACTCGGCCACGGTGCTCGCCGACGGCGGAGTCCTGGTCGCCGGTGGAGCCGATCTCAACAATCAGCCCATTGCCACGGCCGAACGCTCCGATTCGAACGGCGGCGGCTGGTCCGCCGCCGGCAGCATCACCCCGGCCTCCACCCGGCACACGGCCACCCGGCTGCCCAATGGGAAGGTCCTGCTCGTCGGCGGATCTGATGCGGCTTTTCAGAGCCTTTCCCGCACGCAGATCTTTGACCCCGTCGCCAACACGTGGAGTGCGGGGGCCAGCCTCGGCGTCCCCCGCAGTAGCCACCGCGCGGTCTTGCTCAACAATGGGAAAGTGCTCGTGGTCGGCGGCGACAATTCCGCTCCTGGCGCCTCGGAAATCTACGATCCCGCCACCGGGCTTTGGACGCCCGCTGGCAGCATTACGGCCGGGCCCTTCGTCGCCGCCGCGTTGCTCCCCGGCGGCGAGGTGCTGGTCTGTTCGGATCAAGGGGCCGATCGCTATGATCCGGTCACCGGCACCTGGACCCCGACCGCGCGCCCCGCGGTGTCCCGCAGCTATCTCAACGCTGCCGACCTCACGCCGCTCGGCAACGGGCAAATCCTCCTCGCCGGCGGCAACTTTCCTTTCTCCGCAGGGAGTTTGAGCACCGAAGTTTACGATCCGATCACGCAGAGCTGGAGCAACGCCGGCGACTCCGTCCGCACCCACGGGATCGCCGCGGCCTTGACCACGCTGGTCAACGGCCAGGCGCTGCTGGCCGGCTTCGGGACGGGGGGGCCTTCCGGCGGCAACACGGCCGAGCGCTACCAGCCGCGGTGGCGCCAGGTGGTGCGCCCCGGCGACACCCTCACGCTGACCTTTACGCTGAGCGAGGCCGGGCCGTCCCCGACCGTGCTCATCGCCGGTCAGGGCGCGCTCGTCACAAACGTGGGCGGCAACACCTGGACCGCCAGCATCACGGTCTCCAACACCGCCCCGTTCGGCTTCGCGGCCCTCTCCATCACGGCCGTCGACCTCGCCGGCAACAGCACGACCGCCACCGCCACGTCCGACGCGAGCGAAGCCATCGTTAATCTGACCCCGCTGGAACGCTGGCGCCTGGCCAACTTCGGGCGCATCGACAACGGCGGACCCGCCGCCAACGGGGCCGACCCGGACGGCGACGGCGTGGCCAACTATGTCGAACTCGCTTTCGGCACCAACCCGAACAGCGGCGCGGACAGCGCGCTGCAATATTCCGGCACCTTCTTGAACGGCACGCTGAGCGCGCCCGGCCGGCCCACCGTGCAGGTGGAGGGCACAGACGTGCGCGGCCTGTTCGTGCGACGCCAGGATGCCGGCGCGGCGGGGTTGACCTACGTGCCCCAGTACTCCGCAGACCTTCTGACCTGGACCGCCAGCCCGGTCCCGGCGACGGCCGTGAGCACGACGCCGGTCATCACCCCGAGTGGGACGTACTTCCTCTTCAGCGTGCCTCTGCCCGCGCCCGCGCACTTCTTCCGCGTGCGGGTGAGCATCGCGCCGTAGAGGGGCGGTAAGCGGCTTGGCACTTCAATGCGGCAAGCCGCCGACGGCGTCACCCCCGGGCGCGCGGAGCGCCTTGATAGAGGTAGGGATGGCGCATTGGATTGCGCCACCCCTCCCTCCGAACCGGACAGGCAGTTTTCCCGCATCCGGCTCTCCAGTTGGTGGGGTCTACGGTGAGACGCACCACAACCACACGTCATCTGAAGTCGAGTCGAAAATGCGGACAGGGAAAAGTTAGTTATGAGTGAACTGGTTTTCGAACTGGAGTGGGGAGAGAAAGCCGAGTGAGCTGTGGCGTCGGACTGGGTTGTAGAAGGATTCGATGTAGTCAAAAAGCATGGTCTTGGCGAGGGCGCGGGTGGCTGGGATTTGGTTTTGGAAGCACTCGGTTTTGAGCGTGGCCCAAAATGATTCGGTAGTGGCGTTATCGTAGCAATGGGCGCGGCGGCTCATGCTTTGGGTGATGGCGAGTTGGGAGAGCGCGGAAGTGAAGTCGTGACTGGCGTATTGGCTGCCTTGATCGGAGTGGTGGATCAGTCCGGTCAGGCGGCCGGG
>JBBQFQ010000010.1:0-116077 GCA_038322235.1 Chthoniobacterales bacterium | reverse complement strand
GAGGGAATCGCTGCGCTGAAGCTGATACGTGTGGGCGGTGTAACCGTCGATCGTCACTTTGATCGAGGCTGGAGTGGTCGAGGCGTCGAAGCTCAGGGTCTTCGCTCTCACGACGCTCGAGTCATAGACGGTGCCGTTATTCACGAAGCCGGGCGGGAACGAAAAATTGCCGGAGATCACGTCGAGCAACCCGTTGTTCACGAAGGTGCTGCCGGACCGCACCGACAGTCGGGCCCCGTGCTCGAAACGGATCGTGCCGCTGTTGGCCACGCCGCCACTGACCGTCAGGGTGCCCGCACTGAGCATCACGATGCCACCGGCGTTGACGGTTAACTTGCCGTTGATGGTGCCGGTTCCGCCGAAATAGCCCCCATTCTCCACGGTGACGGCGCCATTGTACCTGCCAGAGCCGAGCGCCGTCCCGAAGAGATCGAGCGGGCCAGCCACGGTGCCGTTATTCGTCAGGGTGGCTCCACTGGCGACCGTGACCGTTCCATTTCCCAACAGCATCCCGGTGGAGCTCACCACGAGCGTGCCGGCGGTCACGAGGGTGGGACCCGAGTAGGAGGGGCTCCCGGTCAGGGTCAACGCATTGCCCCCGAGTTTCGTCAGACCAAAGCTCGCGGTGAACGAACTTCCGTAGCTAAACGCGCCGTCCGCGGTGTCCAACGCCAGCGTCGAGCCGAGAGCGAACTTGGCGTTCTTGATCAATGAATCCAAATCGGACGCGACCCATTCCCCGGGTCCCACCGCCACGGCGAAGGTCGCGCCCGCGGCCACGTTCAAGTTGCTGCTGCCGAAGTTCGGGAGGCTGCGGGGATATTTCGCCTCCAGGGTCCCAGCATTGGCGTTCGTGAAGGTGTAGCTGTTGGTGCCGGTGAGCACCTGCAGACCGCTTCCCACCTTGGTGAGGGTGATGACATGGCCGGAGCCCCCATCTTGGATCGAGCCGGCGAAGGAGCCGCTCCCGTCGCCGTTGCCGAGGGTGAGAACGAAGTTGCCGTTGCCGCTGTAGGTCAGAACGCCGCCGCTGCCGTTGAGCGCGCCGACTTGAAGCGAGCTGGAAAGGAAGAGGGTGCCCCCGTTCAGAGTCAGCGGGCCACTCGCGCTGCCCAGGATGGTTCCCGCGGGCCGCAAAGTCCCCGCCAAGAGCGTCGTCCCGCCGGTGTAGGTCGAGGAGGCATTCGCGGAAAAACTGCCCGGGCCGTCCTTGATGAGGGCGCCGGAACCCGAGATCGGGACCGAGGTGATCCCGTTGCCCTGGCTGTCGTTGGTCACGAAGTAGGTCAGCGCGCCGAAGTCCGCGGCGGAGCCAGCGAGCGGCGAGATGTTCACGTTCCCGGGTGGCGGCGCGTTGACGACGAGGACGAGGCTCGTACCCACATCGACGAGGGTATCGCCCGGGTAGGTGGCCGGGGCGGAGAGCGTGAAATGGCCGCTGCCCGTGAAGATCACGCTGCCGGTGCCGCCGATGCTGGAAGCCACCGTGAGGCCGTCGGCGCGATTGAAGACGAGGAAGGCATTGTTGAAACCATTGCTCCGGGCCAGCCGGGACCGCTTTCAGTCGGGGTCGCCGCGCAGTTAGTTGTCTTTTCCACACTATTAGGGTAGAGGCGGGAATGATTGCTTCCCCCGATCGCCAGTCGCGCCTGCGCGGCGGCCTCCTCGGTCTCCTCGTGGGAGACGCCCTCGGCGTGCCGTATGAATTCAAGTCGCCCGAGGAACTGCCGCCATCCGCGGCGATCGATTTCGTTCCCCCGGAGGGCTTCCCGAGGTCGCACCGCGGCGTTCCGACCGGCACCTGGTCGGACGACGGCGCGCAGGCGCTCTGCCTCCTCGCCTCGCTGCTCGAGAAGGGTCGCTTCGACGCGGACGACTTCGCCGAGTGCCTCGTGGCCTGGTACGACAATGGCTATCTCGCAGTGGACGGAATCGTGTTCGACGTCGGCATGACGACGACGCGCGCGATCTCCGCGCTAAAGCACCGGATCCCCGCGCTCACCGCGGGACCGTCCGAGGATTACGACAATGGCAACGGCTCGCTCATGCGCGTGCTGCCGCTCGCGCTCTGGCATCAGGGGTCCGACGCGGAGCTGGTCGAGATCGCGCGGGATCAATCACGCGTCACGCACGGCCATCCGCGCTCGCAGCTTTGCTGCGCGCTCTACTCCCTCTGGGCGCGGCGTATTCTCCAGCAGGAGACGAATCCGTGGGAGTCCGCCGCCGCCACGGCGCGCGAGCTCCTCGGCTCCGACGCGGTATTCGCGGCCGAGCTCGACCTCTGCATTCGAGCCGGGGCGAAACCCGGCGGTAGCGGAACCGGCTACGTGCTCGACACCCTGCATTCCGCCCGACGGGCGGTGCTCGAACCGAACTATGAGCAGACGGTCCGGTTCGCGGTGTGTCTCGGACAGGACACGGATACGACAGCCTGCGTGGCCGGCGGAATTGCCGGTCTGATTCACGGGGAAGAGGCGATTCCGATCCGCTGGCGCGACGCGTTACGGGGCCGGGACCTGCTTGATCCGCTGCTCGAGGCGCTCTCCAGTTCCGGAGGGTAAGGGAGATATCCCAGAGCCATCTGCTTCCGATCCACCCGCGCAGCGCGTTGCCTGCTCGGGGAATTGCTTGATCCACTGCTCGAAGGGCTCCCCCCGTCCCGAAAAGTCATGGAGATTTCCCCCGCCACTGCTGACGAGGCCGCGACCTTGACCGCCATCGCGCACGCGGCGAAGCGTCATTGAGGCTATCCGGAACGCTGGGTCGCAGCCTGGGCAGACGTCCTCACGATCACGCCCGCGTTCATTGCGAGCGCGGAGGTCTTCACCGGGCGCGTCGATGGACGCAGCGTGGGATTTCACGCGTTGATCCGCGAAGGGGATTCGCTCCGGTTCGAGCACCTTTGGGTCATGCCGCCCGTCATGGGCCGGGGACTGAGGCTTCCGGGCCGTTGCGTAAAAAAATGCATCCGAATGGCCTCTCGCGGCGGTTATCCCCGCAATGAATCACAGGGTCTATTTTTTGGCGCTCGTTTCGTGGGGCGTAGTTGGCTGGGCCTGTTCTGGGCTGGCGCTGCAATTGCGGGCCTTTTCTGCGGCGCGGCACGTGCGCATTAACGGATTTCCTAGCACACCCTCGGCGAACCCCACCTTCCTACATGCCGGGGTCGACCTGACTGGAGTCGGCTGGGATTCCACCTTTCCGTTGCGGCAGGTCACGCTCGTGACGCCTCGTCACTTCGTGGCGGCCAACCACTTTCGGCCAGGCATCGGGACCGAGATACGCTTCCTTTCGAGCGACGGGACGGTTCGCTCCGCGACGGTGGACAGTCTCTATACCATTCCGAATTCCAACGGGGACGCGACCGACGTGCTGATCGGCAGACTGAGCGCGCCCATCCCTCCGAGCACGGGGGTGCGTTTCCTGTCCGCCCATCTGCTCGACACCGAGGCGGCCTATATCGGACAAACCCTTGGCGTGCTCGGCCAGCCTGCGAGAGGCGGCCGAGGGGTGATTTCGGCGATCGGGGATTTCGGCGGGGATCCGATCACCGGCGGTGCCGGAATCAAAACCACGCGCGCACTCCAATTCACCTACTCGAACTTGGCCGGTTCCGTCGACGATGCGTACGCCGAGGGTGGAGACTCCGGAAGTCCCAGTTTCGTGGTGGTGAATGGGAAGGCTGCCGTGGTGGGGACGCACACGGCCATCCTCACCGCGACGGGTTCCACCACCACGTTCGATGCATTTCTGCCGGCGTATGTGTCGCTCGCAAACACCGTTTTGGAGGCCGACGGCTATCATCTCACGCCGGCCGCTCCGAAATCTACGACGCTTTCCCTCGGCCGGCAGATCTCTCCCGCAGTCGTGCGTGCAGGTTACCCGGTGACAATCGACTACGTGCTTTCGAATACGGGAGTGCTGAACGCGGCCAACAACGTGCGCTTGGATGCGAGCGTCCCGGGCATTGTCGGGTTCAACGCCAGCGGCACCAACGGGTGGATCATCGATCCCGCTCCGAATGGCGTCGCTGCCCGCCGGGGAGGGCTCGCGGCGGGCGGCTCGGCGACGATCTCCGTCACCTTTACCCCGCCGGTCCCGGTCACCCTGAGCGAGAGTGCGGTGATACAGGCAGACGAAGCGGCGAGCACCAGCCTGAACTCCAATATCACGGTGGTGGAGTCCTTCCGCAGCTGGTCGACAGGACTGGCGGATCCCTCCCCCGCCGGCGATTCCGATGGAGACGGAGTCTCGAATTTGCTCGAGTACGCCCAGGGGGGCGATCCAGCCAAGGCGTCGCGGCAGGCGAGTGGGACCACGAGCGATCTGGGCCTGAGTGTCGTGGGCGCCACGACAGACGCCAGCGGGACCCGGCTCATCGTGCGATTTCTGCGCCGGACGGATGCGGCGCAGCGGCTGCTGGACTACCGAGTCGAGAGCTCCGCGGACCTAAATGGAGCATGGACCGATTCGACGGCTGGAGCGACCACCATGCAGGTCAGCGCGGTGGCGCCGGGCCTGGAGTCCGCCGATCTGGCACTCCCGGCATCGACGGCCCTCCATCAATTCGTCCGGCTCCGAGTCAACCTCAGCGAATAGCGGAGGGGGTTCGGGGCGCGCTGGAAAGCGATCCAAATTGGGTGCTGGCGGTCGCCGTCGGCCGCTGCGACGCCCACTTTTGCGCAGAAAAGGGGTCGGGCGATAAATCATGACAAAAGCCGTCGGTGCCGATGGTTCTCCTAAAAACGGCAGTTGAGGCCCGGCTCGCGCGGATTCGGACCGAGCGGGGAGCAAAGAATGGCGTGGGGCGGGGCGGCAGCGTCCTCAAGTGGGCGCGGGAGCCAGCAGGCTGGGGTTTGCGGGGCGGAACGGGATGGTGATTCGCGCCCAAATGCGCTCCCAACGGGCCTTCGAATCCAATCGCTCCGCAGTTTGATGTAGCCCGCTCAAAAACAGACTCAAATCGGTTTGGAGCTTCTGGGCGAGGTCGGCTTGCGAGTGCAGTGGGTCTTCGAGGTATTCGCGGGGGTTTTGACCGCGGATCGGCAGCCAGATGTCCACGGTGCGCGTTCGGATCGTGAGCCGGGCATCGCTCGTTCCGCTCGTGGCTGAAATGCACAGCGATTTGGGGATGCCATTCGCCCCCTGGATGCCCGTTGGGCAGGTGTTCCTTTCCAAATCCTGTTGATCGCCGCGGCGCCTCGGATGCTCGGAACGTCAACGCGGAGGCGCTGGTTCACCGTGGCCTGCTAAGCCGTTGACATCCTGTGGCTCGTATTGGCGTGGATCTTCTTTCGGGAGGTGTTTCGACCGCTCGGGGAGGTCATTTTTTCCAACACCGTTCGAGTTTTTTCGATCGAGCGCGACCCGAGTTAAAAGCGCTGCGATAACGAGGGTCCGAGGCCCGCCCTCCCGTGCCGTCCGAGCCCGAGTCAGATCCGACGTCTCCCAATCGCGCAGGGCCGCTCTGTCGAGCCAGGACCGCGCTTCGCGCCTCCCTGGCGGCGCCTGCTCACGTCCGAATGCCACAGCCACTTCGGCCGCGCTTTGCCCCGGAGCGATTTCAATGGACGTGAGAGTTGGACGGCTCTGGCGTCATTTTGTATTACCATCTTTTCATCCGGGCGATTTGCCGAAGCGACGGCCTGCGATGTGACCGATTGGAAGCCCTCACCCGAAGATACTTACGAGATAGGGCCGATCGGCCCCGCACTTTGGGCGGCAGCCACATCGTGCGGCGGCGGAACCGCTTGCGACATCATTTCGACTTCGCGCACACCAAAGCGTTGCCGAAGGGAAAGGACCTCGTGGCGGAGGCGCTCGCGCAGTTGGATCGCCCCCGGAATCGCGGCCAGGTGGAGGTTTGGATTATTCGCGTCTCCGCTCACGATGGTGATATCTCCCACCCCGAGCAGTCGGCGCAGAAAAGACTGTGTCACCGCGGTATCCTTGACCCGGAAGAGTTCGATTTCCTGAATGTCCCGCCCCAGGAGTCCAAGCGTGATGCGCACGCGCTGCGTGGTGACGAGATAACGGGTGGAGCGCAGCGTGAGGGCGGCCCAGCTGAGATGCAAAAGGGCGCAGAATGCGATCGCGCCGAATGCGATCCAGGCGGTGTTCGGAGAAACGCGGGTGGCGAAGTCGGGCACGCGCTCCGCGAAGTAGAGCCCGACTCCCCCCATCAGCAGCACCAGCAACCAGCCAAAATAGACCCGGAAATTCAGAATTTGGGAAGGATGGCCGGTCCAGAGGGTTTCCTCTTCACCCGAGGTCACTGCTGGGCCGGATGCCGCCACGCTGTTGAACGGCACGGGGGCCGCCGTCCGTGCGGGCATACTGGCGGCGGGAGTCGCCGGGGTTGGATGCGGCGCCTCCGCGAACCCCGGCAGGCGGTTGAGCGGGATCCAATCCGTCGAATCGGAGAAGCGGGAAAGCGTATCGGCCGGGACTTCGCCCGTGAGCACCATTTTTCGGGCTTCGTGCAGTGAACAAGGAGCGAGTTCCTGACCGTTAATGCTGACTACGATCGACTTTTCCATAAGTGCACGCCGGTTCAGGCGAAGCGCCGTTACCATCTCCCGCGTAGCGTGACCGGGCAACCGGCGTGCGAAGGGCGCCGCGTCATCAATGAAATATACCGGGAGCAGCGGTATTAAAACGTCCGGTCAAAAGGCTTTTAGGAAAGCCGCGCTGCCGTTTGCCGCCACTCGTGTAAAGCACGATGTGGTCGGATTGGGCGAGCCGGACGTCCCCCGCTTTCGGATCAGGAGACTCCGAAAGCCTCCGTCCATTCCGCCGCTTGTTTATTGGTCGACGTGATCGCTATTTCTTCCAGGGGCCTACCCTTGTGCGAAAACCAACGGGGGCTACGCTGACGACGATGAAACAGCTATTTGCGGTGCGCATCCTTGTAACGGGCTTCCTCGCGGCTGCCGCCTTGTATCTCCCTTTCTCCCGGGCTCACGCCGCCGTGGGAGATCTGGAAGGCAGCAAGGAAACTCCTCTGCTTAAACGCTATCAGGGTGCAGTCATCACCGCTTACGCCGAAAAAGAATTCGATGACTACGACTTGCCACTTTCCGGCGTGGAAGCCGGCAAGCTCAAGAAAAGCCAACACTTGGAAGGAAAAGTGACCCGGGTCACCTACAAAGCACCCGCCAATCGTTCCTCATTGGAAATCTTTCGCAATTACGAAGCGGAACTCAAGGAGATGAAATTCGAGATTCTTTTCCGCGCGTCCGGTGTGGACCTCGATGGTTTTGAAGTGGTGTACAAGGATTCATCCGGACCGGTTCTCTACGGTGGCAGCAAGCCCTGCCTGCTCGTGGCAAAATTGACCCGGCCCGGGGGTGACGTGTACATTTCGCTTTACGTCGCAGGCTGTAGCGCTGCTTATGCGAACGATACGATTTCGGAGGGCCAGCCCTTCGTTCAGTTGGAAACCGTGGAGGTCAAGCCGATGGAGGCGAAAATGGAAACTGCTCCAGCGAAATAAATGGCACTTCGCTGTTTTGAGAGGGTGAGGTTTTGCAAATAGGATCGGGTTTGTGTGCCAGCCTCTTCCTCCCAAGCGGCAGAGTGGGCCAAAGTGGGTGCTGGCGGCTGGCGACACCCAGTTGAATCCGCAACGGAGCAGCTGCTGGGCACCGAAAACCGGGCATCTTGCTTGGAGCCGGATATTCCCCGGCCTAACGAATCGACGAGATCCGAGGCACAGGACGCAAACTGCCGCACGGAACTCGGGCGTGTTTCATTGACCGGGAGGTGGTTGCCACAACTCGACTTTGTTCCCCTCAGGATCGATGACCCAGGCAAACTTGCCGTACTCAGAGTCATCGATCTTGTCGAGAACGTTGCAGCCTTCCGCTCTGAGCGCCGTGACCAGAGCGTGAACGTCTTCAACGCGGTAGTTGACCATGAACGACGCGTTGCTTGGAGCAAACTGGTCGCCTTCCTCCGGACCAATGGACCAGGCGGTCGTTCCGCCGATGGGCTTGCCAGCCGAGTCGGCCCAGTCGAACGCGGCACCGCCCCACTCTTGGACATCGATACCGAGATGACGCTTGTACCAAGCCTGCAGCGCAGGTGCGTCCTTTGCCTTGAAAGAGATGCCGCCGATGCCAGTGACGCGCTTCATATGAACCTCCGAAAGAAGGCGATTTTCCTTCGCGTCGTGCGGAGAGAGGGCTCGCTCGAAAATGCCATGCAAAAATTGTTCAAAAACGAGCCGCTTGGTCAAGCGCGATCGTCTGCGCGATCGTCTGCGCCTGACGCCCCAAGCTCACCTGCGGATGATGCGGGATGCAATCAGAAGAACGGGTTCAAAATGGAGGCGAAGCGCGGCAAATTGACACCCGCGCTACAGTCCCCCAATGGCACATCCTAAATCGGGCGGCGGTGGGCTGATCCTTATCGGCGTCAGCAAGCTGCTCAAAGGTCTCTTCATCGTCGCGATTGGGTTTGCCTGCCTCGGCCTCCTCCACAAGGACGTGACGACCGAACTCTACCGCTGGGCAGAAACCATTCACGTGGATCCCGAAAATCGCTTTTTCGAGGATGTGATCGGGAAGACCTTGAACCTCGGCGACGCCGACATGCGGCACGCGGCCGAGTTCGCCTTCGCGTACGCCGCCATCTTCATGATTGAGGGCGTGGGCCTGCTGTGTCGGCAGTACTGGGCCGAATGGATGACTGTCATCGTGACCGGGTCCTTCATTCCGATCGAAGTCTGGCATTTCATGCACCACCCCAGCCTTGGAAAGGGGCTCGTAGTGCTGGTCAACGTCGCGATTTTTGTCTATTTGATCCGCGTGATCCGGCGGCAAGCGCGGCATCCTGAACTCCTGACGAACGGTTGAGGACTGCTGGGGCCGGGACCCCCCGAATTGCCGCGACGCGCGAGGAAGCGCTGGGCGCACTGCTAAAAAGCAAGAGTTGGGGCGAGCCGCCGACCGACCACCCCGATGCGGATAATTTCCCCAAGAACATCTGACCGAAACGCATCCGGGGACCGTCATCCCGGGCCCGGAGATTGTAAAGCGAAGGCGGGATGCGTCGGACCGGCGTGCTGTGCACGAAGCGGACTACGAGCAGGCTGTCCGGTTCGCGATCTGCCTCGGTCACGCCACCGATGCGACGGCCTGTGTGGCCGGCCGAATTGCCGGTTTCATCCTCGGGGCAGGAAGCCATTCCGATCCGCTGGCGGAGCGCGTTGGACGATCGGGAATTGCTTGATCCGCTGCTCGAGGCGCTCTCCCGTTCCGGAAAGTCATGGATATCTCCCGGGCCACCGCTGACGAGGCCGCGACGCTGACCTCCATCGCGCACGCGGCGAAGCGTCATTGGGGCTATCCGGAACGCTGGATCGAACAATGGGCTGACGTTCTGACGATCACGCCCGCGTTCATTGCGAGCGCGGAGGTCTTCACCGGTCGCATCGATGGACGCACCATCGGGTTTCATGCGCTGATCCGGGACGCGGACTCGCTCCGACTCGACCACCTCTGGGTGATGCCGGACGCCATCGGCCGGGGGCTGGGCCGGAAACTCTTCGAGCACGCGATCGCGAGGGCAGAGGCCCTGGGCTTCCGCCGCATCGAAATTCAGTCCGATCCGAACGCCGAGGCATTCTATCGCCACATGGGCGCGAGGCGCGTTGGGGAGACCGTGACGCAGATCGAAGGCAGGCCGCGCGGGCTGCCGGATTTGCGATTCGATCTCCCCGGCCGCGCGCCGGAGTGATCAGCGCCGCGGCCCGCGCTGGCCCCGCGTGTATGCGGCATCGAGCGCTCGCTCCAGGTCAGCGAGCGCGAGTTCCGCCGCTGCGTCCAGCGAGGCGGTCCTCCGCGTACAATCAATCACGACCCCGAACGAAGTCGGATCGTGATCGCCCGGGTAGCGGCGAAGCTGCAGCCGCACGCTGGCGGCATCCGTCCAGTCCGCCGAATCGAGGGACCACTCGGGCGCGCGGAAGCGCAGGAGTTCCTCCCGCGTGGTTAGATCCAGCAGCGTCGGCGAACTCACCCACAGCGACATCCGCGCCTCCCATTCGTCGATCACGAAGGCGAAGCGACCGTCCGGTGACGGATACTTCGTCTCGAGCGGCCCCGGCGACATCGGCGGCGCGTTTCAGGGAATGAGCAGCAGCTTCCCCGTCGTGGCCCGCGACTCGATCGCGCGATGCGACGCGGCCGCCTCGGCCAGCGGAAAGGTGTGTCCGATCCGCAGCTTCAGCTCGCCTGCCGCCACCCAGCCGAGCACATCGGCGGCGCGCGCGAGCAGTTCGGCGCGCGTCGCCAAATGATGCGCGAGACTCGGACGCGTCAGGAAGAGCGATCCTCCATTGTTCAAGCGCATCGGTTCCACCGGCGGAACCGGCCCGCTGCTCGCGCCGAAGAGCACGAGCGTTCCCCGCGGCCGCAGGCAGGCGAGACTCCCGTCAAACGTGGTCAGACCGACGGAGTCGTAGACGACGTCGACGCCGCGTCCGTCGCTCAGACGCCGCGTCTCGGCCTGAAAATCCGACTTCGTGTAGAGGATCACCTCGTGAGCCCCCGCCTCCCGCGCCACAGCGGCCTTCTCCTCGGTCGACACCGTCGCGATCACGCGCGCTCCGCGCCGACGGGCCATCTGGGTCAGCAGCAGGCCCGCGCCCCCCGCGGCGGCATGGATGAGCGCGGTCTGCCCGGCCGCGATGGGGAAGGTACTCTCGGTGAGATAATGCGCGGTCAATCCCTGCAGCATGGCGGCCGTCGCCTGTTCGAAGCTCAGGCCCGCCGGCATCGGCACGACCTTGTCGGCCGGCACCGCGGAATACTCCGCGTAGGAACCGGGGAACATCGGGTAGCACACCCGGTCGCCCACTTTGAAGTCCGTCACCTCTGCGCCGATGGCCTCGACCACCCCGGCGCCCTCGCGTCCGGGAATGAAGGGCAACGGCATCGGATAGGTCCCCAGCCGAAAGTACACGTCGATGTAGTTCACGCCGATCGCGTGATGCCGGATCAACAGATCGCCGGGCTTCACGGCCGGCAGGGCGACGTCGGATTCGAGAACGAGGACCTCGGGACCACCGAGGGAACGGACTTGGATGGCTTTCATGCGTCGCGAAGTCTCACGCCGATTTCGGCCGCCAACCACGGAATTTGCGGGCGAATTTCCGGTGTTCCCGAGATCCGGAATCCGCCTGGCTTCAGGCCGCCAGCGCCGTGAGCAGCCGCCCGTGGATTCCATCGAACCCGCCGTTGCTGAAGACCACGATCAAATCACCCGGGCGCGCCAACTCGACCGCCCGCGCGATGATCGCGGCGGTATCGGGCTCGTAGAACGCGGGCTTCCCCTGCGCCGCGATGTCCGCGATGACGCGCAGCGGATCGAGTCGCTCGCCTTCCGGCACCTGATCGAGTCGGGCGACCGGCGCGAAGATCGCGACATCGGCATCCTGAAAAGCCGCGGCAAGCTCCCGCTGAAAGACGGCCCGTCGCGTCGTGTTCGAGCGGGGTTCGAAGATCGCGATGATCTTTCCCCCGGCCTGACGCGTGCGCAGCGAACGAAGCGTCTCGGCGATCGCGGTCGGGTGATGCCCGAAGTCATCCATCACGGTCACCCCGCGGACCACGCCTCGGACCTCCTGGCGTCTCGCCACGCTTTCGAACGAAGCCAGGGCGGGTCGGATCTCCTCAAACGAAAGACCCGCGAAACGCGCCGCGGCGATCGCCGCCGCACAGTTCCGGACGTTGAATTCGCCGCCGAGCGGGGTGCGGAAGGTCTCGCCAAAGATCGAGAAATCGGTGTGATCCGCGGCATAGTGCACGTCCTGGATTCTCCCCTCCCCCTCGGCGCTGAAGCCCACCTGCACCACCGGGGCGTGCGCGTGGCTCAGGACGATTTGCACGTTCGCGTCGTCCGCATTCGCCACGAAGAGCCCGTTGCGCGGCACGATGCGCACCAGTTGTTCGAACGCCCAGCGGACGTCGGCGATGTCATCGAAGATATCCGCGTGATCGAACTCGAGATTGTTCAGGATCACGCAATTCGGGAGGTAGTGGACGAACTTCGAGCGCTTGTCGAAAAACGCCGTGTCGTATTCATCGCCCTCGAGCACGCAAAACTCGGAGTCCGTAAACTTCGCCCCCTGCCCCAGGTTCTTCGGGATGCCGCCGATCAACCAGCCCGGGTTGCGCCCAGCGGAGACGAGCATCCACGCAAGCAGCGACGAAGTCGTCGTTTTCCCGTGCGTCCCGGTCACCACGAAGTTTCGCTTCCCTCCGAGAAAATGCGTCCGCAGCGCCTCCGGCAGCGAGATGTAGCGCCGGCGCTGATCGAGAACTGCTTCGACCTCCGGATTGGCCGGACGCGTCATCGCATTCCCGATGATGATCACCGCTTCTGGTTCCATCGGCAGATTCTCCGCGGCGAAGGGCGAGGTAATCCGGATCCCCTGGGCCGCGAGGAAATCGGACATCGGCGGATACACCCCTTGATCCGACCCGGTTACATCGTGCCCGCGTTGTTTGAGAGCTGCGGCGACGGACCCCATGAGGGTGCCGCAGATACCGAGGAAGTGAAAATGCATCGGGGGTAGAGGGAGCGAAGGCGAAGCGAGTGGTCCATCGCACGCGATTTGACGGTCCGCCGAGGATTTTGGCGGTAGCCGCCAAAAACACCGGCCGCCGTTCGGATGAAGGGGAAAAATCGCCGAAATGGATTTCTCTCAGACCGATACATCCACCGGAATGGCGGCAAACGATCTTGGTTGGGCGGAGAAATCTCCGTGTCTTCTCCCATTTCCCCCTCTATCATTCCACCATGCGAACCACCCCTGCGGTAATCGGCTTGATTGCCTTTGTCTGGGCACCTTCCGCGCGAGCCACGGTCGTTATCGACGTCCGGCCTGCGAGCGCCCCCAATTCGCTCTCCTCCCCCAGTTATCCCGCGTGGCGGGATAATGCGATCGCGGCGCTGTTAAACGGAAGTACCTCTGGCGGCACCCCGGGCCAGCCGTCCTTCTACAGCCAGGTGCCGAATAACTCGTCCCTTCCACCCGCCGAGAATATCGTTTCCGATTTTCCCTCCTGGCGCGGACGGGCGAATCCCGGCGCGACTTTTGGCGCGGCCTTCGCGGGCGAACACGGCAACCGGCTCGCGTTTGGGCTTCTCATCACGCGCGGCGCGGGCGACGCGCCCTTCCGGATCGCCGACCTGTCCTTCGTGATGACCAGCAACAATCCCAGTTTCGGTTTCACCTTTGCGCCCGGCAGCTACGACTACTCTGCGAACTTCGTCGGAATTCTTTTCGGGCCGAACGGAGCTCTCGGCGGCGGTGACGACACCTTCATCACCACGGGCGCGAATACTCAATTCGTCGACGCGATCGTCGGCCGCGGGACCGGCACGGCGCCCGCCGCGCTTTCGAGCGATCCCGGCCCGACGGATCAGAATCGTCTCGATGCGGCGGCGCTTGCGAGTGGGAACTACTTCCTCACCGGAACGTATTCGCTCGGTTCCGCCACCGGCGGGGCGACGGTCTTCTTCGGCGTCCCGGAGCCCGGCACCGTGACTCTTAGTCTCGTCGCGCTGGCCGCGGGGGTCGTTCTGGCGCGGCGGCGGAAGGTTCGGGCGACGTAGGCGGACGCTCGTCAAAGCGGACCCCCCGCGCACCTCACCTTCTACCCCGCCGGAGACCACGCGATATTTCTGGATGGAAACGCTTCCGCCAGTTTCTCTCCGCGTTGCGGTGGCAGGAGCGGGCGGACTCACCGGCCGCGAGATTCTGCGGGCGCTTTCGCGCCATCCGCGCTGCGGCGAGATCATCAAGCTCATCCGGCGGACCGGCGCGCCCTCGCATGACGCGAAGGTACGCGAGCACCTCGTCGACTACGACCGTCCGGAGACCCTCGGCATCCCCGCCGATGTCGTCCTTTGTGCGATCGGGACGACTCTGAAGGCGGCGGGTTCGATCGCCGCGCAGCGGGTGGTCGATCTCGACTATCCGGTTCGCCTGGCGCAGGCCATGAGGGCCGCCGGCGCTCGGAGTTTCGGCTTCGTCTCCTCCGTCGGGGCGGCTCGCGGTGCCTCGAATCCGTACCTTCGGATGAAGGGCGAGACCGAAGCGAAGCTGACCGCGAGCAGACTTCCTTCACTCTCGATCATCCGACCCTCGTTCCTCCTCGGCGAGCGGGGCGAAGTCAGGGTCGGCGAAAAGGTCGGTATCGGCGTGGCCCGCCTGCTGGGGCCGCTCTTTCTCGGCCCGTTCCGCAAGTATCGAGGAGTGCCCGCCGCGACGGTGGCGCGCGCTCTGATCGCCGCCGCTTTCGAGGCCCGCGCGGGAACGCGGATCATCGAGAGCCCGGAGATCGAGACGTTGGGCGGGGAGTGAAATGGTGAGGGTGCGGATCGGCGGAATTCTTCGCTCCTAGCCGCCTCATCGCGGCCGCATCCGGCGCGCGGGCGATTCCGCCCCGCTGCGACCTTGCCACCGCGGACAAAATTCATAGCCTCGGCGCGTCCGTTGGTTTCACCGCCACCCTGGGAGAAGGATCACTCGCTTTGGCCGTCCGCTTTCAACATTACGAAGTCCCGCAGCGTCCAGACGGTAGCCCTTGGGAACTGGGCCGCGGAGCAATGGGCGTGACCTACAAGGCGTTCGACACGAACCTGCGGATCCCCGCGGCGCTGAAGGTGATCAACTCGACTTTCCTCCAGAGCGAGTCCGCCCGGCAACGCTTCCTCCGCGAGGCGCGGGCCGCCGCGAAGCTGCGGCACCCAAACGTCGCCACGATCTACTACCTCGGACACGAGGGCGTGGAGAATTATTTTTACGCGATGGAGCTGATCGAAGGCGAGACGTTCGATGCCCTCCTCGCCCGCGAAGGCCCGCTCCCGGTCGGTCGCGCGCTGGAGTTGACGCTCCAGGTCACGCGGGCGCTGATCGCCGCCCACGCCGTCGGGATGATCCATCGCGACATCAAACCGTCGAACCTCATGCTCACGCAGCAGCAGGGTGAGCCGTTGGTGAAGGTCATCGATTTCGGGCTCGTCAAAGCGGTCGATCCCGAACCGCAGTCCGGCGAATCGGGCGCGCTCCAGCCGGTGCTCACGCGCACTGGCGGCGGATTCGTCGGCACGCCGTTCTACGCCAGTCCGGAGCAGCTCGAGAATCTCCCGCTCGACACGCGGTCCGACATCTACTCGCTCGGCGTCACGCTCTGGTTTCTGCTCACCGGACATCCGCCCTTTCACGGCGGCTCGTTTGCCCGCGTCCTCAGCGAGCACCTCACGAAACCCCCACCCTTCCAGGAGCTGCCCACACTCCCCGCCGCGACGAAGCGGCTGCTGGAGCGCATGCTCGCGAAGCAGCCGGATGGCCGCCCGCAGAACCCGACGGAACTCCGCGACGAAATCCTCGCATGCCTCCGCGAAATTCCCGGAGCCGGGACGACGCCTTCGCCGAAAGCGCTGGAGCGCGCCCTGTCCCCGGCCGCGGCCGCGGCGATTCCCGTGAGCCCTGCCGCCGTCACCGCGCCAGTGCCTCCGCCGGCGGCGGCCGCGATGGCTGCCGTCGAAGTCGGCGTCGTCCTAAATCATCGCTTCCGCCTCGACGATCGGCTCGGCCCCTCGGTCTTTCGTGCGCTGGATTTGGATCGCGACGAGCCCGTGGCGCTGCGACTCGTCACCGCCAGCACGCTGCACGCCGTCACCGCGGCGGCGGAGCGCTGGCCGGCCGCCGCCGCGGAGGCTGAGGCGATCATCCGGCCGCGGGCCGTCGGGGCGCTGGCTGGAGGTGGCGGCTTTGTGGCGATGGAGTGGATCGAAGGGACGAGCACCCTCCTTGAGCTGGTGAAGCACCGGGGCGCCGTCAGTCTCGGCGAGGCTCTCTCGCTCCTCGATCCGCTGGCGCACGCGAACGCGGCGCTGCGCGGACACGGTCTGGAGGGCGCTCATCTCGAGCTGCCGCACGTCCTGCTTCAATCCGTCCCAAGTGGCCGCGGGGTCACGCCCAGAGTGCTTCCCGCGGAGCTTTTCGCGCCGGAAGGCTCGGTCGGGCAAATCGATCAGACCTTTCACGGCGCGACCTCCGCCGTTCCCTCCCTCGCCTCCGGCAGCGATCCCCGCGCCTTCGGACGTCTCGCGTGCGAGCTGCTGGGCGGACCGGCGCGCGACTGGCTGGATCCCGACAGCGCGACCTTCACACCCCTCTCCGCGTTGAACGAAGCGGGCAATGTGATGCTGCGGCGCTGCCTCACCTCTGCGCCTCCCGGGAGCGCGACGGGCGATGGCGGCGGAGAGGGTTACGCGAGCGGCGCGGAATTCGTCGCCGCCCTTCATCGCAGTGTAGAGGGGATTCCTCACGCCGGCAGTTTCGCGCTCGCGCCCACGGAACCGGCGCCCGGCCATGCGGCCCACCTCGCGCCGCCGGTGGCCGTGGAAATCGTGGCGGATCAACCGCGCTCCGGCGGGATGCGCTCCGGTCTCGCGTTCGCCGCGATCCTGCTCGTGACCGTCGGCCTCGCCGTTGCCGTCTGGCTGGTCTGGGGCCGACGCGGGATCGGCCCATCGCCCCGGAGCCCGGCTCCGTCATCCACGCCGTCCACCCCGGCGGCCGGGAGCGCGCCTCGCTCGCAAACGTTCCCGCGGCTCGTTCCCGGGAGGAAATTGATCCCGTTTGGGCCCGACGGTCTGGCCGTGCCCGCCGGCGTCTGGCCGGTTCGCGGGGCGGATTTCACGTCTTTCATCACCGCGTCCTCCTCCGCTGCCGAAGGCGACATCTTTTCGATCGGACCGGATGGCAAGCGCAGAGCCCTCGGCTGCGCTTGGAGATGGCGCCGCGGTGCGCGCGAAGGCTTCGAGCCGGAGATTCGGCGCGATGACCTCGGCTTTCGCTGCGTGATTGGAATCGATTCCTGATTTCGCGACTCTTCCGGCCCTCCGTTGCTCCGTTCTCAACCTTCGCCACCGCTCCGCCATGCGCCACCTGGTCCGATTCAATCTCTACTTTGTCCCGCTCCTCGTCCTCGCGTTGGCCGGCGCGGGATTCATCGTCCGCGAATCGCTCCAGCGCAGCGCGGAGCAGGAGGTGCTGCAAAATGCGCGCGTCATGATGGAGACCGCGACGGCCACGCGTTCCTACACCACGAAGCAGATCACGCCGCTGCTGCAGAACGAGCGCCTCAAGATCGATCGGGCGAACGGCGCGCAAAAGCAGCTCGTCGACCAGATCCTCCCCGCCGCCCTGCAGCAAGTCGCCGATCAAACGGCGAAGCCGGCCGAGAAGGAGATCGTACTGGGTGTGCAGAAAAAGGTGCTTGATTCCCTGCGCCAGCGGAGCGCGGAGGTGCCCGAGGCGGAGTTCCATCCGCAGATCGTCCCGGCGTATGCGGCCACGGAAATCTTCGACTACTTCCGCACGCGTTACCCTGACTACACCTACAAGGAAGCGACGCTGAATCCGACGAACCCGCGCGACCGCACGGTCGAATGGGAAGCCGACATCGTGAACGGCTTCCGCCGCGATGAAAAGCTGACCGAGTTTCTCGGCCAGCGGCAGACCCCGTCCGGGACCTCGCTCTATCTCGGCATTCCCATCAAGATCGACAACAGCAGCTGCCTCGTTTGTCACAGCACGCCCGACAAAGCCCCGCCCGAGATGTTGAAGATCTACGGCTCAGCAAACGGCTTCGGCTGGAAGCTCGGGGAGATCATCGGCGCGCAAATCGTGAGTGTCCCATCGACGGTCCCCGTCGCGATCGCTGACGACGCGTTTCGCCGCATCGCCATCGGGCTCATCGTCATCTTCGGCGCGCTCCTCGTTCTCGCGAATGTCGCGACCGCGTTCCTCGCGAAGCAGCCCGGGACGAAGGCGTGACGCGAAAGCGGGCGGCTCGCGCGTCGTCGGGAATGGTGGAGTGATTCTCCGATTGTCGAGTTGAAGCGTTGCATCGCTGAGTGAGAGCGCCAGGCCACGTCGCTCCATTCTGTCAGTCGCTGAGAGTGAAAGGCTGCAATTCGAAAACCTGGGACGCATTTGCCGGAAACTCCGGCGCACGTCGCGGGTTTTCCGGTGCATGCTCAATCGTCTTCTTGTCGTCTCCGCCGCTCTTGCTGTCGCCTTCAACCTCACCGGCTGCGTCACGGAGCGCGTCGTCATCGACCGACGCCCTGAGTATCGCCCGGTTGTTTCCGAAGGAGTGATCGTGCAGCAGGGGCCTCCGCCGCTCATCGTCGAGCGGGTGGCCGTTTCTCCCGGGCCGGGATATCACTGGGTTCCGGGTCACTGGGTCTGGAGCGGACGGTACGTGTGGAATCCAGGCCACTGGGTTCTCCGCCCGCGACCGGCGGCGGTTTGGGTCCACCACCACTGGGAGCGACGCGGCAGCGGGTGGGTCTTCGTGGCGGGATATTGGCGTTAATCCGGCCGGCGACCGGAGATCGGGTGAGACGACTTCGTCAGGCGTGCTCCACGCGAGAAGCGTCTCGCCCGCCGTCGGACAACCACCCGACCCGCTCGCAAGCCCGTTTGCGAACGTTCGGATTTTTTGGAAAACGTACGATGATGCGCGCCGGTCCTCGGGGCGGACACCCGACTCAGAGGAAATCGAACACCTGATCGGTGAAGTACCACCAAAGGATGTAGCCCTCGTATAAGACTGCGGTGGCGAGAGCAAGGCAGAAGCTCCACCGTTCCTGCGCGCAGCCAAAACGGGAGGAATACACCAGCAGGCCGCTGAGGATGGCCAGATAGACGGGGCCGATGGAGGGCATCAGGTAGTAAACCACCAGGGCGGGAAACACGACGATAACGCCTGGGATAAGCAAATCGATCCGAACGGATCCAAAAAGCTCAAAAGGTTGCTGACCCAAGCGCAGATCGCCGCAAATCCGAGCGCCACCACGAGCAGCAAAAGCGGGAGGGTCATCCAGACGCCGACGTTGTAGGTCGCCTCCAGCGACTCGGCAGGTTGACCGCGCCGCCGATCCGCGAGAGCCAGCGCTACCACCAACGCGGTGACGAAGAGCGTCAGCACGATGGCAGGGCAGCAGTTCATCGAATGTGGAGCGCCCACTCACCCAGCCCAGCGCTTGGGGCATCATTGAAAAAGTTGGTGGCCCCGCATCGAAAATCGCTGCGGACAGGCCGGAGGTCGGCGACTCAGGGCACGAGATCGGGCACCTTTTCGAACGGTCCGACGACCGTGCCCGAAGGTCTGCGGCATCCTCACTCCGGTTAGAGGCGCGTTGGAAATCGTCCAAGGCCATTTCTGACAGTTCCAGCGCGTCTCGCCGAAGATCAGCGACCTTTTCCGCGGATCACCGGAACTCTATGGAAGGTACTTCGACCTTTTCCGACAGTCGGCGCCGTCTTGGTTAAGGTCGCCGACCTTTTCCGAGGGTGCCGCGACCCCTTTGAAGGGTCCGCCGACCTTTTCAAGGAGTCGGGTGACCTTTTGTGAAGGTCAGCGGCGTCTTGTGAGAAGCCCGGGACCCTTTCGAAGGGTCCGATGAGCTTCGGAAAGATCGGATGACCTTTTGTAGGATTTCACCCGACCGCGGAGGACGCATCTCCGTCGGACCCCTTGCTTTACTGGAATCAGCGGACGTGCAAGGAGTCGTTCCGGATGCCACGCAGAAACAACTCCTGGTTCGGTTCCACGATGACCTCCCCGAGCCCGCGGTCCCTTCTGCTTCTGCTGCTGCTCGTGTTGGTCGGCCCGCCCCGCGCCCACGCGCAAATTTGGGTCAGCAGCGGCGGCAGCGGCTCGGTCGCCCAATACGACCTGCAGACCGGCGCGTTGCTCAACGCCAACTTCATCTCCGGCCTGGACGGCACGCAGATGGGCGACGTGGTCTATGACAGCGGCTCGCTCTACGTCGCGAGCGGCTCCTACATCCATCAATTCAACGCGAACACCGGCGCTTCGATCAACCCCACCTACGTCGGATCGGCCCCGCTCGTCGGTGGCAGCCTGAGGCCGTTTTCTCTTTTCTTCACACCGACCCATCTTTTCGTTCTGTCGATCAACCCCCGCCAACAGGGAAGCACCGGCGAGGTGGTCCTTTACGATGGGCCGTCGCCGGCCGGCTCGTCCTTCGTGGTGGCAGGCGTCCCCGCCGCTAACTCTCCCACCATTTTCTCTTTCGTGGTCACCGGCACGAAACTGCGGACCTCGACTACGACGGCCCAGGTCAGCATGTATTCGAACACGGATCGGTAGTTTGGCGAACCGCGGTTTTGCGTTGGCGGAGCACCCGGCCGAGACCGCCGCACCGCGAAGAATCTCCCGCAGCCTCGTCTCGGTGCCCTGCGGCTTTCGTCAGCGCGCGGAGGCGCTTCGGGAGCCGTTTTGGCGTTTTCAACGCGGCGGTTGAAGTCGCAGACAAGAAAAAATCCGCTTGATGCGCGGCAGCCCCGCGGCGCCCCAGCAAGGGCGTCGACCTCGGCCCAACGCGGGCTCTCCTGAGCCCGTGAGAGCCGCATCGCCGGCTCGGGGACGGACGAAACGACGCCGCGGGCGATCGCGGGCGGGATCCGCGAGAGGCGGCGGAGTCAGCTCCCGTCTGCAGCGCTCGTCGCGGGTCGTGAAATATTTTCGGAAGTTTCAGGCCGGGCAAAATATCAATCCCCCGTACGCGACAATCTCTCCGCCAGACCTCAATCTCCCATGAAATCTTCCCGCTCGCTTCGCCCCGCATCCTCCTTCGCGGCCTCCCTGATCATTTCCCTCGCCGGCTGGATTGCCCCGCAGTTGCCCGGACAGCTCCTCTATGTCGGCCAAAACAATGACCGGGTCAGCCTGTTCGACGGCAGCACGGGGACGTCGCTGAATTCCACCTTCATCACGGGTTTGATCAATCCGCGCGGATTGCTGGTCGCGGGGAACACGCTCTACGTGGCGAACGCGAACGCGAATGCCGGCTTCGTCGGCACCTTCGACGCCACGACCGGCGCGCCCCTGAACCGGAACTTCATCACCGGCCTCAACCCCACGGCTTTCGCCCTCTCCGGTAACACGCTCTACGTCGCCAACGGGAACGGGAACGCGATCGGAACGTATAACGCCACCACCGGCGCGGTGATCAATGCCAACTTCATCCCCGCCTCGGGAACACCGATCTCGCTCGTGCTCTCGGGCAACAATCTCTTCATCTCGTTCTTCAGCGGTGCCCGGGTGGGGGAGTACAACGCCACGACAGGCGCAGCGATCAACGCGAACTTCGTCACCGGCTTAAGTTCCCCTTTTGGCCTCGCGCTCTCGGGAAACAACCTGTTTGTGGCGAACGGCGGCGCGAACACCATCGGCGAATACAACGCCACGACGGGCGCGACCCTCAATGCCAGCTTTATCACCGGCGTCGCCACGCCGGAGGGACTGGCGACTTCGGGAAACAATCTCTTCGTCGCGAATTTCCAGAACGGCACCGTGGGTGAGTACTCCGTGAGCAGCGGTGCGGCGGTGAACGCGAGCTTCCTCGCCGGCCTCAATGTCCCCACCAGCGTGACGTTTGGCCAAACGGTGCCGGAGCCCGCGGCCACCATCTGGCTGGGCCTCGGTCTGCTCGGAATCGCGGCCGCCCGCCACATGAGCCGTCGGCAAGTCATCCCGCGCGGATGAGCGCGGCCGGTGTGCGAGACGCTGTTTCGGTTTGGACCTTGAGGGCAAGCCGCAAGCCGGCAAACCAGGCGACGGCGGGGAGTCTAAGCGCGTCCGAGCCGGCGTCGGGAAGGTAGACGGAGCAGCCTCGATCGGGACGACGAACCGCGGCGCTTCCCGGAACAAAGTCTCGATTGCCTCGCCGGCCCCGGACTGACACGCTGCACGCTTTCTCCCGCCATGCCAGCAGACGAACCGTTCCTTTTCGCGCACTACGAAGTGCTGCGAAAAGCGGATGGAACGCGGTGGGAATTGGGCAAAGGCGGGATGGGCGTCACCTACAAGGCCTTCGATACGAAGCTCAAGGTCGACGTGGTGCTGAAGCTGCCGCACGAGCATCTGATGGGCAGCGAGCGCAATCTGCGTCTCTTTCTGCGCGAGGCCCGCGCCGCCGCGAAGGTGCGGCACAACAACATCGCCTCGGTCATCCATCTCAACGACGAGCCGCCCTACTACTACGTGATGGAGTTTGTCGCGGGGATGCCCCTCGACCGCTTGCTCAAGGAGAAGAAGACCCTGCCGGCGCGCGAGGCGCTGGATATCCTCGATCAGATCGCCGCCGCGCTGGGCGCGCTGAGCGGCGCGCAGATCGTGCATCGCGATCTCAAGCCGGCGAATTTGATGCTGCTGGCCGATGAGGACCGACCGTTCGGCCAGCAGGTGAAATTGATCGATTTCGGTCTGGCCAAGGGCTTCACGGTGGAAGGCGAGGAAGCGGCGACGTATCTGCAAAATAGCCTGTCGCAAGCGGGCGTCTTCAGCGGCACGGCCGTCTTCGCCAGTCCGGAGCAATGCGCCGGGGCGCTCGACCTCGACACCCGCTCCGACCTCTACTCCGCCGGAGTCATCCTGTGGCAGATGGTGACAGGCGGGGTGCCTTTTACCGGCTCGCTCCAGCAGATCATCGCGAAACAGCAGCTGGCCCCGCCGCCGTGGGCCTCGCTCGCGGAAGTGCCGTCGCCGGTCGTGGAGATCATTCGGAAATTGCTGGAGAAAGAGCCCGGAGACCGTTTCCAAACGCCTCGGGAACTACGGGAGGCGATTCGTGAAGCCACCCACCGCCTGTCCCCGGAGGAAACCAGCGCGGGCCTGCCGCTCGGCGCCCAGCCCGCCCGTCCGCTGACGGAATCCCTCAAGCTGGGGACGACCTTGGTGGCGCGGTATCGGCTGGGAGGAGACCTGGGCGATGGCGACGGCGGCCGGCTTTTCCGGGCGGCCGACAACGCTTCCGAGGATGCACCGGTGGCGGTCAAAGTGGTACCAGCCGCGAGGATGAAGGACAAAAGCTTCGTGGATGCTCTCTCCCGGCAACTCCAGGAGATGCAGCGTTTGCCCGATCCGCTCTGGTTGCGGCCCGCGGGCGGACTGGAGCGAAGCGGCGACGGAGCCTTTTTTGTGCGGGAGTGGGCGGACGGGTTTTCGCTCGACGACTTGCTCCGAACCCGTCACGGCGAGATCGCGGCGTCCGAGGCCTGGCGTTTGCTGAACGGACTGTCGCGTTCCATCGACAGCGCAAAGAAGGGAAGGCTTTCGCTGGCCGAGCCGATTTTGCGCAAGCTCTTCGTCACGCCACCCGGGCACGGCACCTCGACCAGCGACTGGCAGGGCTTGCGCAATCAACCGATCGGTTCCTGGCCTCCCTTTAAACTGGCGTGGAATGCCATCAGCTTTCGCTCTCCCGCGCAAGCGACGGCGGTCGAGAGCCGGACCCAGACCGCCGATGCGGCCGTCTCGGCGACAGACGATCCGGTGCTCGCGCTGGCTTTGCTCGTGCGGCAACTCCTGGGCGGGCAACCGGACGCGCGGACGCCGCTCACGACCTTGCGAGGAGAAGCCAACGCCGTGCTTCAACGCGCCCTGCTCGACGGCCAGGATGCATTCCCAAGTGCCGACGACTTTTGGGTAGCCCTGCAGCGAGCTGCGGGGGTCCCCAGCCCGGGCGGCGCGCCACCACTTGACTCGAATGTCGGTGGGCAGACGACAGGGGATCGCGTGCCGCGACCCTCCGCGTCGGGCGAGAATGCCGCGACCGCTGCCAGCGTCTCGGCGGCGCATCCTGAGCTCCACTCCGTCCGCGTTGAGACGTCGCCGAACTCACCCCAATCCCGGTCCGGCCTTTCCTTCGTATGGGCGATCCTCGGTGCCCTGGCGGTGGGAGCCGGCATCTCAGCGTATCTCTTCAGAACTCCGTCCGGTCCGGGCAGTTCGCCCGCGACGGGCAGCCCCGGCCTTGCCGGCAGCCCAATTCCTCCTCCTGCCCCGAGCCGTGCACCCAGTCCGGTCCCGACGGCCGTTCTCCTTGTCCCGACGGCGGTCCCCACCGCAATTCCCACCGCGATTCCAACGGCGGCGCCCACCCGCCGACCTACCCCGGAACCAACGCCGGTCCCCGACGCCACGCCTTATCCCACCCGAGTGCCGACGGCACTTCCGACTCGCACCCCTCCCATCGCAACGCCCCGGCCGACTCCGACCCCCAACAGCACCTCTACGCCCGTTCCCTCAGTGGGCCCGGAGCTGTTGGGTCGATACCGCGGAACCTTCGGGACGTTCGGCAAGATCGAGCTGGAAATCACGAGCGTGCGCGGCGACTCCGTTTCGGGCCGCAGCTTCGTAGCGGGGAACAACCAGCAATTCAGCGGACGAATTCAGCAGATCACCGCCGAGCGCATCGTTTTTTCGGCATCCGAGCCACGCGGCTCGGACGTGAAGGACGGCACCTTTTCTTTCGCATTTCAGCGGAACTCCAGGCAACTCTCCGGCTCGTGGAGAAGCTACGGCGGGACCGAGTCGGCGAGCTTTAGCCTCTCGAAGGACTGACGGCGGCCGAGCGCGAGAGTGTTTCGGCCCGGGCACGGGTCGGTGATCGGGGGCCGGAAATTTCTCGATCATGGCCGCCTTCGCTTGCCCGCGTCGGGCGTGGTTCGCCGACGCACGAGCGGCACGCTGCCGCCCCGCCAGCCGCCATTCTCTGCTTCTCGCTCGGTCCGAATCCGCGCGAGTCGGGCCTCGAGTGCCGTTTTCAGGTTGACACTTTTCATCCGTCCCCCCACCACGAGGGCCCGCGCGTTCGCGCCCCTCTCCCATGCGTCTGTCCTTTCTCTGCCTTCGTCCGGTGCTGGCAATCTTCTTGCTCACGCTTGGGTGGCCCGGCAATTTCGCAATCGCCCAAGTTCAGCCCGAGGAAACTCCCAAGGGAAACCGTGGGCCGCGTCGCGTTTTTGCGGACTACGATCTGCGCCTCGCGGAGAGGGTGGAACCGGCCGCCAAGTCCGCCGCCCGGGCGGCCTACCGAGGGCGCTATCTTTCGCCGGAGCGCATCGCGGACGTGGCCGCGCTCACGCGCGGCATCGAAGCGGTCCGCACCGCGCTATCGGCGCGCATTCCCACCTTGCAGGTGGAATCCAATCTCACCGGCCGCTTCACCGAAATCGTCGGCGTTACCGGCGCCAGGCAGTTTCTGACCGCTCCTTCCTCCGAAGCCCCCGAAGCCATTGTGCGCGGGTTCCTCACCGAGCAGGCCGCTCTCTACGGTCTCAGCCCGGCAGAGGTGAAGGCATTGGTCAAATTCACCGACTACACGAATCCGGCCGGCAATCTTTCCTGGGTCGAGTTTCGACAGGAAATTCATGGGCTGCCCGTTTTCCAAGCCGAAATTCGCGCCGCCCTCACGCCGCGCGGCGCACTCGTCCGCACGACGGGAAATCTCGTGCCCGCGCTCGACCCCTCACTGCTCTCCGCTAAACCCAGGCTCTCCGCCGAGGCAGCGGTCGGCAAGGCGGCCGCGACCATCGACGTCTTCGCTTCGCCAGCGATGCTGCGCGTGCGCTCCACCGAGCGGAACGGCCGCGTCATGGTCATGGGCGGCGGTCCGTTCGATGGCGACACCCGCGCCGAATTGGTCTGGTTCCCCGTCGAACCCGGCGTGGCCGTGCTGGCCTGGTCGCTCACCCTCTGGCAGCCGATTTATTCCTACATCGTCATGGTCGATGCGAACGATGGCACGCTGCTCTGGCGGAAATGCATCACGCAGCACCAGACTCAAACGGCGACGTACAGCGTGTACACCTCGGACAGCCCCGCCCCGCTTTCGCCCACGAACGTTTTGCCGGGCGCGGGCACGCAGGCCCCCGGCGTGGCCCGCACCGCCGTCACCCTCATCGCGGATGACCTCACGGCCTCCCCGCTCGGCTGGATCACCGACGGCAATAATTCCACGCTCGGCAACAATGTGACTGCGGGCGTCGATCTCAGCGCCCCAACGGGGTGGATTCCAATGTCACCGGCACCGGCCGGGTCTTCGATTTTGCCTACAATCCGCCGCCGCTGGGCACCGATGCGCCCAATACTGCGCTCTACCGCAACGGGATCGTCACGAATCTGTTCTTTTGGACGAATCGCTATCACGATCGACTCTGGCAGCTAGGTTTCACGGAGCCCGCGCGGAATTTTCAGACGACCAACACGTTCAATGCCGTTAATCGGGGTGGCCTGGGCAATGATGCGATCTCGGCCGAGGCGCAGGATTTCTCCGGCACGAACAACGCGAATTTCTCCACCCCCGGAGACGGCTCGCCGGGCCGGATGCAGATGTATCTCTTCACGGCGCCCAACCCGCAGCGGGACGGCTCGCTCGATGGCGATGTCTTCCTCCACGAGCTCACGCATGGCACCTCCAATCGGTTGCACAACAACGGCAGCGGCCTCGCCACGCGGGTCTCCGGCGGGATGGGCGAGGGTTGGTCGGATTTCTATGCGCGCGGCATTTTGGCGACTTCAGATGAAGATGTGAACGCGATCTTTGCCTCCGGCGTCTACGTGACGCTGAACCTCAGCGGCGTGGGCACGAACAATTATTACTACGGGATCCGCCGCTTCCCTTACGCCGTGAAGGCCAACGTGGGCCCCAACGGCCGGCCGCATAATCCCCTTCGGCTGGGGTCCATCGATACGTCCAAGATGAATCTCTTCACGGGCGCCTTTCCGCCTGCCTTCGTGGGCGCCTCCAGCGAAGTGCACAACATCGGCGAAGTCTGGTGCATGATGCTCCTCGAGTTCCGCGCCCGGATCATCAACCGGCTCGGCTTCGCCGTGGGCAATACGCGCGCCCTTCAGATCGTGACGGACGGCATGAAGCTGGATCCGACCAGCCCCACCATCCTTTCCGGCCGGGATGCGCTCATTGCCGCCGCCAATGCGGGCGCGGGCGGGGCGGCCGATGCCAATGACGTGCGCATCGCTTTCGCCCTGCGCGGCGCGGGCGCGGGGTCGACATCCACAAATCCGGCCAGCGGTGAAGTTTCCGTCACGGAGTCTTTCTCCCCGGATGTCTCGCTCAATCTCGCGAATATCACCTTCTCGGATTCCCTTGGGAACAACAACGGCTTTGCGGAGCCCGGCGAGGATTTGATTCTCTCGATTCCGCTCACGAACCCCGGCGCGGCGGCGATCTCCGTGACGGCGGCCATCGGCGCAAACTCGGCCAACTACGGCTCCATCGGGGCCGGGTCGACGGTGACGCAAACGATTCGCTATGCGGTTCCGGTCGGCGCCACGATCGGTTCGGTCCTCGCTATCCCCATCGATGTCACCGGTCCGGTCGGGACAGGCACCTTCACTTACCTTCTGCGTCTCGGCATTCCCTCCACCGCCAGCCTGCAGAATTTCGATGGCGTGACTCCGCCCGCGTTGCCCGCCGGCTGGACGTCGACCACGGCTGCCGCCACGGGGGGCGTCGCGGGCACGGCCTGGGTGACCAGCACTGCAAATCCGGTCGATGCGCCCAATAGCGCCTTCTCGCCCGACCTCGCGGGCAACAACACGGCGGGCGGCGAAGCCTCGTTGGTTTCGCCGGGCATCGCGATTCCCAGCACGGGCGCGAGTCTTACCTTCCGGCACCGCTGGGCGTTCGAAAGCGGTTTCGACGGCGGTATTCTGGAAGTCGCGATCCCGGGGTTGAACGGTGGCGCCTTCCAGGACATTCTCGCCGCCGGCGGCTCCTTCGTGCAGGGCGCCTATACAGTCTCGCTCAACGCTTCTTCCACCTTGAATCCGCTCGGGCGCCGCCCGTCGTTCAGCGGCACCTCTGCCGCCATCACGAGCGTGGTCGCGCTTCCCACCAGCGCGAACGGGCAGACGGTGCAATTCCGCTGGCGCCTCGGTTTCGATGAGTCCGCGTCCTCCACCGGGTGGAATGTCGATAGCGTGGGCCTCATCACTTATAGCGGGGCGCCGGTGATCACGGCGGCCGTGGACGACACAACCGGCACTCCGATCGTCAGCTTCCCGAGCGTCCTCGGTCGCAGCTACGTCGTCGAGTACAAGGACGATCTCACGACGGTCCCGTGGACCCCCATCCAGACGGGTGTCACCGGCACCGACAGCGTCATCTCCGTACCCGACAACACCCCCAGTGTCGGCACCGCCCCCCAGCGGTTTTATCGTGTGCGCATCACCGGGCCGTGAGCGGCGGGAGAGACCTGCGCGATGGCAATGAGCGATCCAGACGCGCTCCTCGCTGCGGCCGAAGGAATGAAAGCGCGTGACTGAGATCGGCGAAGCCGCGTTTGTGCGACCCGCTCGCGGCATGATGCTGGACGCGGCGGGCGGGACGCCCGCGCTCCCAGGGTCGGCAGCGGCGTTGATGGACAAATCGGAGACAACGCGCACTCGCGGAATCTTTGCCGGGTTCACGTCGTCTCCCAGAATGCGCGCGATTTCCTTCGCCGATGCTTCAAGGCGTCCCTCGGCACTCGACCGTTGCGGGGCAGCGAGGGCCTGCCTAAGAAGGACCCGTGCCTGACCTCACTCCGAACCGCGAGCATCAGGCGTTGATCGACCGGCTTCCGGCGGCGCTGCGCGCGGTGCTGGCGAACGAACTGGCCGCGGGGAATGCGATCACCGAAACGCACGGCGGTTTCCCGGCGCCGCCGATCGGCGCGTGTGTTTGCCTGGAAAAGCGCATCACGACGCGTCGGCCGGATGCCACGGACGGACTCCGCCATCGAGCGCGGAATAGCTCGCTTTCCGCGGGCGAACTCAGCGATTCGCAAGGTCACTATTTCCTCGTGGAACCCCCGGTGCCGGAGCCGCCGCCACCGGACATGAACGCGATCCGCGGGGCAGCGGGCGCGCCTGACGTTCCGGGGCCGATCCCGCTCTCCGCCGAATCGAATGCGGTCAGACGCTTCCGGGGGAGCATGGGGATGGACTTCGAGAAATGGCATGACGGCACCGGCTACGATCTGGAGATCATCCGCGCCGCGAATGCGGCGGAGCGATCGGAGATCGAGGCGATCCTGATCCGGCACGGCCTCACTGACTGGCGCGACGTGGAAGCGCTGGCGGAGTTTGACTCACCCGGCGCGCGAGCCGCCCTTCGGCGCGCCCGCAAAGCGGGCGAGCACGGCGTCCGCCTCGCCGTGGATCAATTCCGGCCTGACCTCGCACCCGAAACGGACCGGGCCGCCGCGCTGATCCAGGTTCTCCGCGAGGCGCCGTTTTACGGCGGCCTCTCGCAGGCCCTCGACGAGGCCGCGGGCTTTCACCCGACTGAAGTGATCCAGGCCGTCCTGCAGGGAGCTCTCGAACGCGTCGGTGAAGCGGCCGTACACTTCGCCGCGCTCGCACTGTTCCTCCACGGCCGCACGACGGAACCCTTCGAGATGGCGGAGCGACCATTCCTCCTGCGCTTTCACACGACGTCGCGGCCGGAGCGGGAAGGCGTCTTCCGCGAGCTTTGCGAGCGGATCGGGGTGGATCCGACGCCCTTCCTTGAAGCGTCAGGTATCGCTCAAACCCGCGCTTCCGGTTCACATTGACCGTCGAGCGAAACCCCCGGCGATCCCCCATGCTCGCTTACGATCAATGGTGGCGGTCAAAAACAGGTCGCGCGCTCGTCTGCCGCCGGACAATGTGAAGGAAGACCCGTCATCAAACCATCTCCCCTCCCCTCCGACCTCAACGGCTGCTCGTCCGGCGTTTCCCTCCTCACCGGCCTCGTGACGCTCGTCGCGAGCGTCTTCGTCGGGGGAATCGTCACGAGCTGGTTTGGCCTGAGCAATCAGGGGAACGGTCGACTCGTCACTGTCGTCCTCGTCGCGCTGCTGGGCTTCGTCGCCGGTTGCGTGATCGGTCTAGTCGTCGCCCGAGTGGTGGCAGCGGGCGGACGCGGTGGTGGCTGGCGCGCCCTGGGGCTTTCCCTCGGGACCGCCAGCGTCATTCTCGGGCAGATCCTCGGCCTGAGCTGGCTGCGGACCGACCACCCACCGTATCTCGATGGGGAGATGGTCGACCTGCTGGTTGAAATCCGCCTGCCCGCGGGGGAAACGCGTCCCTCCCCGGAATCGCTGCGGCGTACGCTCCTCCAGCTCTACACCGCCGCCCTCGCGTCAAATGCCGGTTCCCTCGATCCGGATGGACTCCGGCAGGAAGGCGATCGGTGGATCATTCCGGGCCGGCTCTGGATTTTCAATCGGGGCTCCGGGCGCACGCTCGGCATCGGCCGGCCGAACGAACCGGAAGTGCGAGGGCCGGTGAAGCTGCCAGCCTCGCCCACGCCAGCGGACAGAAAGTGGTCGGAGTGGTACCTCCCGAACCGGGCGACCGGAGAGGATGCCGGCGTGCCGCCAGACTTCCGCTATGCGATCGGGGTGCACGTTCAAGGGTTCGACCCGGACCGCGACGCGCCCGATGGGTAGCGACGACCGGGAAGGCGGCTCGACAGGCGATCGGCGGTGGCAATCAGAAACTTGTCGCGCGCACATCGGCGGCCGGACAAGGTGGCCGGAGGCTTGCACTCAGACTCTGTCCCCTCCCCTCCCCTCCGATCTCATGGGCTGGCTTCTTTCGCTCGGCGTTTCCCTCTTCACCGGAATAGTTACGCTCGTTGCGAGCGGCTTCGTCGCGGACGTCGCGACAAAATGGTTCAACGTCAACGAGCGGGAAGGCGGCCGGGGCTACGCAGTCGTCTTCCTCGCTCTGCTGGGTTTCGTCGCCGGTTGCGTGATCGGTCTGATCGTCGCCCGCATCGTGGCGGCGGGCGGACGCGGTGGTGGGTGGCGGGCCCTCGGACTCTCCCTCGGAACCGTCAGCGTGATCCTCGGCCTCATTCTCGGCCTGAGCTGGCTGCAGACCGATCATCCACCGTACCTCGATGGCCGCACGGTCGATCTGCTGGTCGAAATCCGACTCCCCGCCGGGGAGGAGCGTCCCACCGAGGAATCGCTCCGGGGCACGCTCCTCCAGCTCTACACCTCCGAACGCGAGTCGAATGGCGTTACCCTCGGTCCGGAGGGACTGCGGCGGGAAGGCGATCGGTGGATCGTTCCGAGCCGACTCTTGATTTTCAATCGGGGGACCGGGCGCTCGCTCGGCATCAGCCGCCCGAACGCACCGGAGGTGCGAGGACCGGTGAAGCTACCGGCGTGGCCCACACGCGCGGACGAAAAGTGGTCGGAGTGGTGGGTCGCAGACCGGGCGACGGAAAAGGACGCTCGCGTGCCGCCCGACTACCGCTACGCGATCGCGGTGAACGTGCCCACGATCGAGCCGGACGATGAAGCCGCTCCGAAGGTGGCGGCGGCCGAGAAGGCGCGGTTCGACGCCCTGGATGGCCGCGCGCCCATCGTGGAATGGCTGGCCTTCACCCGCAGTGCGAATCCCGGTCTGCGGGGCATCGCGGTGCGCATTGCCAGCGAACGGCTGCCGGAACTGGTGGACGTGATCCTCGGCGATGACCCCGAGAGCTCGGCCAAGGCGCTCCACGCGGTGGCATGCTTCAAGAAGGCCGATCCGCTGCTGGCCGCGCCGATTCACGAGATCGGGCGGAGGCTGAGGACCGATCTCGAACGATTCAACGCGCTGCCCGCCGACGACGAGGCCGCTGTCCGGCTGGCTCGCGCGATCGAGACCCGGTTCGCCGATTGGCACCCCGCCGTGGTGCGGCTGCATCTGGACAACGTTCTCGACGGGCGCGCGGAGTTTCAGCCCGTCCATGATCTGGCCCGCGGGCGGGCGGACCATCGAGTCACGACGGCCGTAGCGGACGTCACCGCCTACTTCCTGGCGGAGTGGGCTGAAATCCCGAAGCCATCGCCGACGGTCCGCTAACCCGCCAGGCCAGGCGCCGCGCTGCCGGGAGTCACGGGGCGCGCGCGGAGCTGCGCGAGTTCCTGATCAAGGCGCTTTGACTCGGCATCGAAACAATCCGGGCAGAGCCCGTGGCTGAAGGAACTGCCGGTGCGTTCCTTGATGTAGGATTCCACGCGCTGCCAGTAGTCGCCGTCGTTTCGCACCTTGAAACAGCAGCAGCACATCGGGATGATGTCCTTCAGCAGCCGGATCTCGGTGGTGTAGCGCAGGATCCGCTCGGCGACCGCGAGGCGCGCCCGAATGACATTGCGGTCGAAGGGCTTCGTCAGGAAATCATCGACGCCCGCCTCCATCGCATTCGAATAGTCGTCCCCACTGGTTTGCGCCGCGGTGAGCAAAATGAAGTACGCGTAGGGAGTGAGGGGCCGGTCCCGCACGCGCCGGCAAAAATCGAGCCCATCCATTCCCGGCATCATCCAGTCGCTCACGACGACGCGAAACGGGTCGGCATCAAACATCTGCCAGGCTTCCACGCCGTCGCGGGCCACCACGACTTCGTGGCCGAATTTCTGCAAGGTGAGTCGAAGGACCTTGGTGGCAACAGCGTCGTCCTCGGCGATCAGGATTTTCATGCGAGGAAGGAGCGCGCTTCAGACGGAAAGAAGCCGGGCGGGAAGGAGGACCCGTGAGACGCGATGCCTACGGATTTTCCTCATACGAGCGCTGACGCGCCGCGAGGTAGCTGTCCAGTTCGGCCATGCTTTCGAACACGGCGACGCCGGGCAGCGAGCGCATGATTTCGAAGACCTCCTGGATCTGCGGTTGCAAGTGGATGAAGGAGGCTTGGCCGCCGCGCTCTTTGAGAATCTTGCGCGCCTGGGCGAACACCCGCAGGCCGGCGCTGCTGATGAATTTCAACCCGGCGAGGTCGAAGACGAGATCGCGTACCGGGCCGGAGAGCATGGGCCCGAAGCGCCGTTCCAGCTCAGGTGCCGTGGCGGTGTCCAGACTGCCCGTGAGGGTAACCGTAATGGCACTTTTCTCATCGGATCCGAGGGCTTTTTGAACTTGGATTTGGAGCGGCATGGCGGGCGGGATGATTCGGGCAGCGGTGAAATGTTAGCTGGGCTTGGGTGGATCGGCGAGTCGTTTGGTCAGGCGCAGGATATTTTCTCCGGCGCAGCGGGAGTAGTGCATCGCATCGACGTGACGCCGGGCCAGCGCGATGCCCCAGCCGCCCGGCGGACGGTCGTGATCCTCCGCGGTCGCGGGCGCCACGGCGGGTGCCAGCGTGGGGTCGAAGGCCGGGCCGCCGTCCCGCAGTTCGACCGTGAGTTCGTGGCGATCCGCTTCAAAGCCGACGTGGAAGTGCGCCGTGCGGTCTCGCCCGAGCGCATGGTTGACGATGTTGCTGCCGCATTCCTCCAGCGCCAGCGCCAGGCCGAAGACTTCCCCGGCCGGAACGTGCCGGGCTTCGCCGAAGGCCTGCAAGGCCTCGACCGCCCGCATCACCGCGGCTGGCGTGGCCTCGAGTTCCAGCCTCATGTCGGCAGCTTCGGCGCGGCCTTCAGGACGAGGATCGCGATGTCGTCGGACTGCGGCGCGGTGCCGGCGAACGCGCGGACCCGCTCGAGCAACGCCGCCGTCGTGGCGTGGGCCGAGAGCCCGGAGCAGGCCGCCGCATCGACCAGCAGCCGGTCGTTCCCGTAGCATTCGTCCGCCAGATCGAATGCTTCGCTCACGCCGTCGGTGTAGCAGACCAGCGCGTCGCCGGGCTGCAGCGTCAGTTCGGTGCGTTCAAAGCGGAGTCCGGGTTCGAAGCCGAGCGCGGTACCGAGCCGCTGCACCGCCCAGCGCGGCTGACCGCCGGCGGGGAGTAGGACCGGTCGACAGTGCCCGCCGTTGGCGAGGACGAGCCGGCCGCTGGCGCGTTCGTAGATGCCGCAGAGGAATGTGACGAACATGCCAGACGGATTGTCCGCCGAGAGCTCGTCGTTCAGGCGCGCCAGGATGCGCTCGGGCTCGGTCTCGTCGCGCGCGAGCAGTTGGCCCAGGCTGATGGCGCGGACCATGAAGAGCGCGGCCGGAATGCCCTTTCCGGAGACATCCCCGAGGAAGAACACCAGGCGATCCGGGCCCGCCGCGCAGACGCTGTAAAGATCACCGCCGACCTCACGGGCCGGTTCGAGCACGGCCGCGAGTTCCACTCCATAAGCGGCTTCCACGCCGCCGAATTCGTGCGGCAGCATGCCCATCTGGATCTCCCGGGCGACGCGCAGTTCGCTCGCGATCTGCTCTTTGACGGCGTCGGTGTAGGCCTTCGCCTTGAGCAGCGAGCGGACCCGCGCCTTCACCTCGAGCATTTCGAAGGGCTTCGTGAGGTAATCGTTTCCGCCCACCTCGAAGCCGCGGGTCTTGTCGCGGACCTCTTCGAGCGAAGACAAAAACATGATGGGCACTTCCGCGGTCTCCAGCTGAGCTCGGAGGCGGCGGCAGACTTCGTAGCCATCGAGGCCGGGCATGACGATGTCGAGCAGGACGAGATCCGGCGGGGTGCGCGCGGCGAGTTGGAGCGCCATCTCTCCGTTCAGGGCGAGGCTGAGCTTGTAGTCCGACTTCAAGCCTTCGATCAGAATGTCGAGATTCGCCTTCGCGTCGTCGACCAGCAGAATGCGGCACTCGGAAAGTGGCTTCACGGAAGGGCGGCGTTGAGGAAATAGGTGTTCATGGCGGTGGGCCGGTCAGGCCGCGAGCGCGGGCCGCGGCCTCGAGCAAGCTCAGCGCTTCGCCGAAGGCGTAGCCCTGGAGATGGGCTTCGAACTGCGTCAACTCCGCGGCTGAGAAGAGCGCCGCGAGGACGGGCCGGTGCGCCTCCAGGTCGTCGGTGGCGGCTGCGTCGCAATCCGCCAGATGCGCCCGCAATCGGGCGACGACCGGCGCGGCCTCGGCCGGGTCGAGCGCGGGCGCCGCGCTGATGGCGGGCGCAGGCTCGTCGCCCAAGGCTGGCCGGAGGCGCCCGAGCAGCGACATCAGCGTCTCGTCGAAAGTTGCCCGCAGCGGCTCGATCACGCCCGCGGACGCCTTTTCCCGCAAGGCCTTTTCCAGTGCCCCGGCCGCGGCCTGCACGCCCTTCGCACCGAGATTGCCGGCCACCCCCTTTACGGTATGCGCGCTGCGCTCGGCGCCCGCGAAATCGCCCGCCGCCAGCTCGGCCGCGAGCTGCGCCGGAGTGCTGGCCTGCTCCGCCGTGAATTGGCGGAGCAGCTTCTCATAGAGCTTGCGGTTGCCTCCAACCCGCAGCAGGCCTTCGGTCGCATCGAGCCCGGCGACGCCCGGCAGGTCTCCGGCCGGCCTGGGCCCAGAGGGGACAGCAACGGAAGCCGCGGCTTCGGCCGCGGGTTCATAGAAGCGCGCGACGGTCTCGAAGAGCGTGACCGGATCGATCGGTTTCGAGACGTGATCGTTCATGCCCGCGGCCAGGCAACGCTGGCGCTCCTCCATAGTGGCGTGGGCCGTCATGGCGATGATCGGCAGCGTGCGAAAACGGGCGTCGGCGCGAAGTTTGGCGGTCGTCTGATAGCCATCCATTTCGGGCATCTGCAGGTCCATCAGAACGGCGTCGAACGGCGGGGGCTGTGGTCCGCTCGCGAGGATTTCCCAGGCCAGCCGGCCGTTGCCGGCCACCCGCACACTCGCCCCGGCGCCGACGAGGAGTTCTACGGCGATCTGCTGGTTGATGGGATTGTCCTCCGTTAGCAGCAGCCGCGCCCCGGCCAGCCGGCGCGCCACGGTCTCCTCGACCGTGCTGGCGATGGCGCCGCCCGCCCCGGGCTCGGCGAAGACGTTGACAAGCGTGTCCATGATCATCGACCTCGTCACTGGCTTGACCAGAAACCCGTCGAGCTGGAGGCGCTCCGCCTCTTCGCGGACCTCTTCGCGCCCGAAGGCTGTCACCAGCACGATGGCCGGCTGGCGGCTCAAGGTCTCGTCGCCTTTGATGTGGCGGCTGGCCTGCAAGCCGTCCATTCCCGGCATGCGCCAGTCCATGAAGACGATGTCGTAGGGCACGCTGGCGTCCTGCGCCTTGATGGCGGCGAGCGCCTCGCGTCCGGAGGCGACCGCGTCGACCCGCAGGGTGAGCGCGCAGAGCGGTTCCTGGAGGATTTCTCGCGCGGTTTCGTTGTCATCAACGATGAGAACGCGGAGCTGGCCGAGTCGCTCCGGAACCACCTGAACGGTACCCCGCGCGCGGCCGAGACCGACCCAGGCCGTAAAGAAAAACGTGCTTCCGGTGCCCGGCTCGCTCTCGAGCCAGATGCGGCCGCTCATGAGTTCGACCAGCCGCAGGCAGATCGTCAGTCCCAGGCCCGTGCCGCCGTGCTTGCGCGTGGTGGACATGTCCGCCTGCGTGAAGGGCTGGAAGAGTCGGGCGGACTGTTCCGGCGTCATGCCCATCCCGGTATCCCGGACGGAAAATTTGAGCTGCACTTTTTCGCCCGTCTGCTCGAGCAGCTCGATCTTCAGGCGGATCTCGCCGTGCTCAGTGAATTTGACCGCGTTGTTGACGAAATTCGTCAGGATCTGGCCCAGCCGGAGGGGGTCGCCGAGCAGATGCTCCGGAATGCCGGGCGCGACGTGCGCGAGAAACTCGAGCCCCTTTTCGTGCGCTTTCTGGGCCGTGAGCGTGGTGACCGAGCTGATGACGTCGTCGAGCCGGAAGTCGGTGCTCTCCAGGTCGAGTTTGCCGGCCTCGATCTTCGAGAAATCGAGAATGTCGTTGATGATCGAGAGCAACGAAGTCCCGGCGTTATGGACCTTGCCGATGTAGTCGCGCTGTTTCGGATTGAGCGGGGTCTTCAGCGCGAGATGCGAGAGGCCGATGATGGCGTTCATCGGCGTGCGGATCTCATGGCTCATGTTCGCGAGGAACATGGATTTCATCTCGGTCGCCGCCTCCGCCTTCTTCTTCGCATCGGCCAGTTCCAGCTGCTGCGCGGTCAGTTCCTCCTTTTGCGTCTGCGTCTGCGCGAGCAACTCCTGCGTCCGCAGATTGCGCTGCAGGATCTCGAGGCTCATCGCCACGACGGGAAGGAGCTCTTCGAGCAGCGTCTTTTCCTGCCCTGTGTACGCGCGGAAGGAGGCTGTTTCGAGCACGGCCAGCAACCGGTCACGCGAGAAGATGGGGGAAGCCACGACCTGCGTGGCAGCGGCTCCGCCCAGCCCGGAAGCGATGCGCAGGAAATCGGGCGGCAGGCCGTCCAACCGGAGGGATTTTCGCTCGCGCGCGCACTGCCCCACCAAGCCTTCCCCCAGCGCGATCCTGCTCGCGATGGCGGCGCCGCCGGCCCGCCCGTAGCTTGCAACCGATTGGAGGGATTGCCCGGCTTCGTCGAACAAATGGAAGCCCGCCACGCCGCCTCCCAGCATGGGGACGAGGCCGGAAACCAGTTGCTCGCCGAAGGAGGCGAGCGAGCTCGCACCCTGCAATTCGCGGGTCAGCCGGGCGACGTTCGCCTTGACCCAGCGCTGCTCGTCCACGGCCGCGGCCCCCGTTTTCAAGACGTTGATCGAGCGGGCCAGGCTGCCGGTCTCGTCAGGTGCCTCGGTGAAGGGAACCGCCTTCGCATAGTCGCCGCCCGCGATTGCTTCGACCGAGGATTCCAGCGCCCGCAGGGGATGGACGATGCGTCGATAGGTGTGCAGTCCGAGCAGACTGGTGACAAGTAGAGCGGCCGCCGCCGCGAGCAGCAGATTGCGCCGCGAATCGGCGATCGCGGCGAGCGCGTTTTGCCCGGCGTCGCTGGCGATCACCTCGTTGAAGTGGATCCAGTCGCGCGAGGTCTTACTGATCAACAGGCCCAGCGGGGTCAGCCGGCCGAAGGCGAGCGCCCGGGCCTCGTCCGGACGGCCGGCATTCGTGAGTGTCAGCACGTCGTCGGCGTGCCCAAGCCACTCCCGGCTCTGCGCGCGGAAATCGTTGAACAGGCGGCGCCCCAAGTCGCTCGTCAGAAGATGGTCGGCGTAGTCCGTCAGCAGGCGCTCGAGATCGGCCCGGTCTGCGTCGAACAAGGCCTGCGCGGCCTGGCGCTCGACCGCATCGGAGGCGAGAAGATGGCTCCGCACGTGGACGCGGAGTTCGGTGAAGCTGCGCGAGATGTCGCCCAGCCGCGCCAGCGCCACGATGCGCGATTCGGCCACGAAGCGCGCGCTCTCCTCGATCCGGGCGAGTTGCTGGCGCGTGAAGACACCGATGCCGAGGAGGAACAGCAACGGCACCGCGAGGAGGATGACGAGTCGTTTGGCGATGCCTTCCTTTCCCTCAACTGCGGCCCAATGCAATCGGCCAGAGGAACCTGGCCGACTCTCCGCCTCACCGCGCCTTCGCGACTTCGGCCGCCGACACGCCCTCTTCCACGCCGCCGAATTTTTTCCGGACGAAGGCGGCTACGGCGGCGATCTCCTCGTCCTGCAGCTGCGGCAGCCCGGGCATGATGCCGTTCAGTTTGCGGCCGTCCGAGACGCTGATGCCGCGCTGGCCGCGCAGGATGACATTGATGAGGGCGATGGGCGGATGTCCGACCACCGGTGATCCCGCGAGCGCGGGCATCACGCTGGTCGCCTTGCCGTCATCGTGACACAGCGCGCAATTGTTCGCGTAGACCTGCTCGCCCTTCATGATCTGCGCCGTCACGTCCAGACTCGCGACGGGCGGAGCGGGTTTCGCGGCGGGAGACGGGGAACGCGAGCAACCGGCCACCCCGAGGGAGAGCGCGGCGGCGAGACAAAGAGCGGGACGGCGCAGCATGGCGGGATCGTGACAAGGATGCCGTTCCCGGCAACGAGAATCCGCGGAACGGCGGCCGACATTGCATTTTCCGGTCATCGCCGCTTTCCTCCGCGGATGTCTTCCCCGCTGCGCTGGACGCTGCCCCCGGCCAACGCCAGCCTCCAGCGCTCCGCCGAAGTTCTGGCGGCCGAATTCGAGCTGCCGGTCGTGCTCGCCCAGATCCTGACGCGTCGGGGCGTCGCATCCGCCGAGGCCGCGGACCCGTTTCTCACGCCTCAACTGAAGCGGCTCGGCGATCCCGGCGAGCTGCGCAATATCCGCGAGGCTGTCACGCGCATCCTCGCGGCCGCTGACGCCGGCCTGCGCGTGGTGCTCTACGGAGACTATGACGTGGACGGTGTGACGTCCCTCGCCCTGCTCGCGGAGGGCCTCGCGCACTACGGCATCACCGCTCCGTGCTTCCTGCCGAGCCGCATGGACGAAGGCTATGGCTTGAGTCCGGAAGGGATCGCGCGCTGCCTCGAGGAGCACTCCCCGGAGTTGCTCATCGCGGTGGATTGCGGCACCAGCTCCACGAAGGAAATCGCGGGGCTCCGCGACCGCGGGGTAGATGTCATCGTGCTCGATCACCATGAACCGGCCGAGACGCTCCCTGCCTGTATCCTGGTGAATCCCAAGGCCGGCGGCGATCCGGCGCTGCAATGTCTCTGCAGCGTGGGCGTCGTCTTCAAGGTTTGTCACGCGCTCCTCCAGGCGCGTCCACGCCCAGGCTGGGATCTGAAAACCTCGCTCGATCTCGTCGCCCTCGGGACCGTGGCCGATCTCGTGCCGCTGACGGGTGAAAACCGCATTCTCGTGCGGCGCGGACTCGTAGAGCTGGCCAAGTCGCTCCGCCCCGGCCTCGTCGCGCTGCGCGCGGTGGCGGGATTGAATGGCGGCGCGCTGCGTCCTTCCGACGTGGGCTTCCGCCTCGGCCCGCGCCTGAATGCGGCGGGCCGGCTCGGGACGGCGCGCGCCGCCCTTGAATTGCTCCAGACCCGTGATCGCCACCGCGCGGACGTCCTCGCGACCGAGCTGCAGGCGCAGAATGCGGAGCGCCAGACGGTCGAACGTCAGACGGTGGTGGAGGCGGAGCAACAACTCCTGGAGAGCACCGCCCTGGGCGAAGCGGCGATCGTCGTCGGCGCGCGCGGCTGGCATCCGGGAGTCGTGGGAATCGTCGCGTCCCGGCTGCTGCGCACGCATCACCGTCCGACCTTCGTCATCGGTTTCGACGAGCACGGAATCGGCAAGGGAAGCGGCCGAAGCATCGAAGGTTTGAGCCTCGTGGGGGCGCTGCGCGAATGCGGCGATTTGCTCGAGAAATACGGCGGTCACGACATGGCTGCCGGGCTGACGATTCGCGAGGATCGCTTCCCGGAATTTCGCGCGGCCTTCCAGCGGGTGGCCCGGGGACTTCTGAGCAACGAACAACTCGAGCCTTCGCTTCGGCTCGATGGCGAGATCCGGCTCGGTGCGGTCGGTCCTGAATTCGGCGCCGCTCTCGACCGGTTGCAACCCTTCGGCATGGGCAATCCGCAGCCACTCTTCTTCGCCCGCGGCGTGACGCCGAACGGACCGGTCCGCACGATGAAGGAAAAGCATCTCCGCCTCCTCCTGGAGCAAAGGGGCGACCGGAACGGAGGGACGGCGAAAGCCGTCTGGTTCAACGCGCCGTTGCCGCTGCCGCCCGCGCCGTGGGACATCGCCTTTCGCGTCGAGCCAAACGAGTGGAACGGCGAGATTACCTGGCAGTTGCAAATCGAAGCGCTGCGGAGCGCCGCGTAAGCCGTCCTGCCTGTGGCGCTGCCGTTCGACTCTCCGCTCTCCGCCCTCGAAGGCGTGGGACCCACGCGGGTGAAACTGCTCGCGAAACTGGGGCTGGAAACGATCGGGGATCTGCTGGAGCGATTCCCGCATCGGCACGAGGACCGCCGCCAGTTCCCGCGCTTCCCCACCGAGGAAAGTGACGAGCCCGTCTGCGTTTGCGGCATCGTGGAGAAGGCGACCCTGAAGCGCCTGCCAGGACGGCGCTCGATCGTCGAGGTGACGCTTCGCGAGCCGGATGCCCCGGCCCTGAGCTCGCCGCTCGTCGCGCGCTGGTTCAACATCCCGTACCTGCACCGGCAGTTTCCCGTCGAGCAGATCGCCGTGCTCTACGGAAAGCCGAAACGCCGGGGCAAACAAATCGTGATCGATCATCCCGACTACGAACTGGTCGAGGAGGAGGACGACGAGACCCCAGTGCACACCCGGCGCATCGTGCCGATCCATCCCGCCGGGGAAGGCGTTTCCGCGCGCGTCCTGCGCGGCGTGATTTTCCGCGCGCTGGCGGCGGTCGATCCGGCGTCGATTCCGCGACGGCTGCCGGCAGCGGTCGATCCGTCTTCGCGGGCGGCCGCGCTCGCCGCGATCCATTTCCCGGCCGATGAGAGCGCGCTCGCCGCGGCGCGGACGCACCTCGTGCGCGAGGAGTTTTTCGGGCTCCAGCTCGCCGTCGCGGTCCGACGCGCGGAAGTCGTGGAGCAACCCGGCGCGCGGCATTGCGGCGATGGACAATTGCTCGCGCGCTATCTGGCTTCGCTGCCCTACTCGCCCACCGGAGCGCAGACGCGGGCGATCGCCGAAATCCGGACTGATCTCGCCTCGGCTCGACCGATGAGCCGGCTGCTCCAAGGTGATGTGGGCAGCGGGAAGACGCTCGTCGCGCTGGCGGCGATGCTGCTGTGCATTGAGTCGGGTCACGGCGCGGCGCTCATGGCGCCCACGCAGATCCTGGCCGAGCAGCACTGGCGAAATTTCACGGCGGCGCTGGGGCCGCTCGGCGTGCGGGTCGAACTTCGCACCGGCGCGCGCACTGAGGGCGGAGTCGACGAATCACCGACGCTCTTCGCGCCGGCCCAGGCGACCAGCGCTTACCCCCCGCTCGTCGTCGGCACGCACGCTCTCCTCTATGAAGCGGGCCAGGCTGCGCTCGAGCGGCTCGGCCTCGCGGTCATCGACGAGCAGCACAAATTCGGCGTCCTGCAGCGGACGCGGCTCACGGCCGCCCACCGGGACCGCACCCTGCCCGATGTACTGGTGATGAGCGCAACGCCCATTCCCCGCACGCTCGCCATCACCCTCTACGGCGACTTGGATGTCAGCATCCTCGACGAACGCCCGCCGGGCCGGGGAAAGATCATTACCGGCGTGCGCTCCGCGGCGAAGCGGGGGGACGCGGCGAAATTCATCCTCGATCAGCTCACGGCGGGGCGGCAGGCGTATTTGGTCCACGCGATAATCGACGAGTCCGAAAAGCTCGCCGCGAAATCCGCGGCGACGCAACTGACGCACTGGCAGGAAGCGCTCGCGCCGCATGCCGTCGAACTCCTGCACGGCCGGATGAGCGCCGCGGAGAAGGACGCGGTGATGGCGCGCTTCCGGGCGGGCGACACCCGCGCGCTCGTCAGCACCACGGTCATCGAGGTGGGCGTGGACGTGCCAAACGCAACCGTCATGCTGGTGGAGAATGCCGAGCGTTTTGGCCTCGCGCAGCTGCATCAGCTCCGCGGCCGGGTGGGTCGCGGGGCGCACAAATCCTATTGCGTGCTGCTCGTGGACCCGAAGTCGACGGAGGCGGCCTCCCGCCTGCAAATCCTGGAGGAGACCGATGACGGCTTCGTCGTCGCCGAGGCCGACCTGCGGGTCCGGGGAGCAGGCGATATGCTCGGGACCTCGCAGAGCGGGCTGCCGCCGCTCCGGCTCGGCGACCTCCTCGCGGATGCCGGGATCATGTTTGAGATGCGGAGGGCCGCGCAGGAGATCTTGAGCCGGGATCCGGCGCTCTCCACCCGCCCGAACGTGCCGCTGCGGGCCTGGCTCGAGCAAATGCGGCGGCCGCTCGTGGCGAACTGACCACCCGGCGCGCGCGGGGCGACGGAATCGGGATCAACCGGAAATCGGCTTCCGGACCCGAAGCTTGATGCTATGTCAGGATGCAGCCCGGAGGGTGCATGCCGAAGCCGCTCTATTTCTCTCACTACCGAGTGTTTGCGGATGCCAACGGCGAACCGTGGCGCCTCGGCTCGGGGGCGATGGGCATCACGTACAAAGCGTTCGACGAACGGCTGCAGCTGTCCGTGGCGCTCAAGGTCATCTCGCCCGCGCGCTTGAACGATCCCGCGGTGCAAAGCCGTTTCCTCCGCGAGGCCAGGGCCGCGGCGAAGGTGCGCCACACGAACGTGGCCAGCGTGCTCGCGCTCGATGATACGCCCGGAAAATTTTTTTACGCGATGGAGTTTGTCGACGGAGTCACGCTCGAGGCGTTCCACCGGGAACGGCGGCGGCTGCCGGCCGCGCTCGCGCTCGATCTCGCCGCGCAGGTCGCGCACGGACTGGAGGCGATCCACCGGCAGGGAATCGTGCACCGGGACCTGAAACCCGCGAACCTCATGCTCGTGCCAGCCCGTTCTTCCGGAGCCGACCCGGCACTCCAGTCGGATTCCTGGCAGGTGAAGGTCATCGACTTCGGGCTCGCCCACGCGTTTCTGGGCGAGTCCGGCGCCGACGCCGCGGACGGAGGACTGGCCGGATTCCGCGGGACGGTGATGTACGCCAGTCCGGAGCAATGCTTGGAACGCACCGATCTCGATGGCCGCGCCGACCTGTACTCGCTCGGCTGCATTCTCTGGGAAATGCTGACCGGCCAGCCTCCATTTCTGGCGAAATCGCACCACGAACTGCTCAGCCAGCACGTCTCCCGTCCCGTCCCCCTTCCGCAGCTCGCCGCCCAGCCGCCGGTGGTTCGGGCGCTCGTGGTCCAACTCCTGGCGAAGTCACCCGCCGACCGGCCCGCCAGTGCGTCCGCCGTGGCGCATCAGCTCGAGGATGCGGCTAAAAATGGACGGCCGAACGTTTCTCCCTCCGCCCAAGCGGCGACCGAGGCTGCTCCCGCGACGCTCGGAACGGGGAACCCAAAATCACTCGCGGTTCTGCCGTTCACCGTGCTCGGAGGCGAGCAGGACCACTCCTACTTTGCGGACGGGCTGAGCGAGGAATTGCTGAACGTCCTCGCGAGCCTCCCGGCCGTTCGGGTCGTCTCGCGGACTTCCGCCTTCAGCTTCCGCGGCAGCTCGCTGGCGGTCCCCGAGATCGCCCGACGGCTCGGCGTTGCCTACGTGCTCGACGGTTCCGTGCGCTTTGCTGGTCGGCGCGTCCGGATCACCGCCCAGCTCGCCAGCGCGAGCGACGGCTTTCAGATCTGGACCGAGGCGTACGAACGGGAGGTGCACGACGTCTTTGCGGTGCAGGACGAGATCGCCCGCGCGGTGGCACGAGTGCTCGAACTGAAGCTGACGTCGCGCGGAGACGCGATCCTGCCGGATCCGGAGGCCTACCGGCTCTACCTCGAGGCGCGGAACGCCTGGCGCCAGCGGACGCCGGTCTCGCTCGATCACGCCGAGCAGTGTCTCCAGCGGGCGCTCGCGCTGGATCCGCGCTTCGCCCGCGCGCTCGTCGCTTTGGCCGATGTGCCGCTGGCGCGCGTGGATCTGGCCATCATCGGGAACGAGCCAGCCTCCGCCTTCGAGCCCGTCGTTCTCGGCGCGATGGAAAGGGCCCGCGAGGCCATCCGTCTCGAGCCTGACCTCGCCGAGGCCCACGCGAGTCTCGGCCTCGCGCATCGTTTCCTCGGCGAACGCTCCGCCTCGATCACGTGCTACCGCCGAGCCGTGACGCTGAACCCCAACTACGCTCCCGCCTACCAGTGGCTCGCGCGGGCGCTGACGGGTGATGGCCGCATCGAGGAAGCCCTCGAGCATGTTACCGCCGCGACGGTGCTCGATCCGCTGGCCCCCCGGATCCTCGACAATCGTGCGCTCCTGCTGCTGCTCGCCGGCCGACCCACGGAAGCGCTCGTGCTGGCGCAGCGCGGGCTCGCGATCACGCCCGAGGATGTGCAACTGCAGACGTGGCGCATTTGGGCCTTCACGCTGCTCGGACGGAGCGGAGAAATCCTCGAGGAGGCACGCTCTATCCTGCGGCAACCTCGGACCGGATACTACCACACTGCGCTGCGCGCCCTGCTGGCGGCGGGCCGGCGCGGGGAAGCGGAAGGAATCGCCGCGGAGATTCCCGCGGCCAGCGTGCTCGCCCGCTGCCGCTGCGCGGCGGTGCTCGGGCATAACGAGGAAGCGCTCGCTCTGCTGGATCACCGCTTCCTTCCGTACATCACTCATGACGCCCTGCTGTACGATTCAATGTGGGATCCGCTCCGGGAGGCACCGCGCTTCCAGCAAATGCTAGCAGAGTTGCACCTCGGCGACGCCCACACGCGGGCGCAGTTCTGGCGCTCCGCCGAGGCCCTCGACCGAAGCACGCGCGACTTCGGCGCGACGACCATCATGGTCTCGCGCGAAGGCGCAGCCCCGAGGGCCCGAGGAGTCCGTTCGACGATTCACGATTCGCTCGAACGCGCGCGCCGACGGCGCTTAGAACTCCTCGCCTTCGTCCTCGTCCTTGGCGTTCTTGCGCTCATCGTCCTGATCCGCGTACAGAGCCGGAGCCGGGCCACGACCGCGGCACCGCCGCTGGAAAAGCCCGCCCCCGAGACCGCGCCGGCGAAGCGCTGACGCCCGGGATTTGCGACGGGAAAATGGGGAATGCGTTTGCCGATCGGCTCGCGCAGATCAAGATGCGCCGATGGAAACCCTTCATTCAGACTCCGCCCCCAAAGCCATCGGACCATACTCTCAGGCCATCGTCAGCGGTGGCTTCGTCTTCTGCGCGGGACAGACGCCGATGGACGCGGCCACGATGGAGCTCGTCCCCGGCTACATCGAGGAGCAGACGAAGCGCGTGCTGGAGAACCTCGAAGCGGTCCTCAAGGCCCGGGGACTGGACCGGACGCGCATCGTGAAGACGACGGTCTTCCTCAAGAACTTTGCCGATTTCCCGCGGATGAACGCAGTGTATGCCGCGTTCTTCGGGGATCATCGCCCGGCACGGAGCACGGTGGAAGTCTCGCGGCTTCCCAAGGATTGCCTCGTCGAGATCGAGTGCATCGCGGAAGCGTAAGCGCGCTGGGGTCCGCGTGAGTGGATGGTCTGCCGCGACATGGAACTCACGCCCACCCTGATCATCGGCCTCGCCCTGGCGGGGCTGATGCTCATCGCGCTCGGGCTGCTCGTCGCCATCCTCGTTCGGATCGGACGGGCCGACGTGCGCGCCATCGGGCCATCGCTCGCCGACTCGCGCGAGCGCGTGGAGCGCACGCTGCGGGAGGAACTCGCCGGGGCGCGGCGGGAAAGTGCGGAGGATGCGCAGCGCGCGCGGGCCGAACAGGCGGGATCATTCGCGCGACTTGCGGAGGACCTGCTCGGCCGCCTTGCCCAAACCCACGCGGCGCAGGCAGGCCAGATCGGTCTCATCGCCGACCAGGCCGGCATGCTCCTGCACGCGAACGAGGAGACGCGCCGGCATCTTCTAGCGGAGATCGCGGGCCAGCTCACCGCGGGCCGCGCGGAGGCGACCGACGATTGCGCCGCGTCCCGCGAATGGCTGGCGCAGCATCTGGAGGCGGCGACGGGGGAGATCCGAGCGTTCGCCGAGATGGGTGGACGCGACAGCGAGGCCCTGCGCGAGAGCCTCGGTCACGCGCAGCAAAATACCCTGCAAACGCTCGTCCACAGTCTGGGGACGCTCGCGGGAAACAACGAACGCCAGATGGAGTCGCTCCGCGCTGCAGTCGAAGCCCGACTCGGCCAGATGCAGCAGGACAACGCGGCGCAGCTCGAGCGGATGCGCGCCACGGTGGACGAGAAACTTCAGAGCACGCTGGAGCGGCGCCTCGGCGAATCGTTTCTCGTCGTCTCCGAGCGACTCGAGCAGGTTCACCGCGGTCTCGGGGAGATGCAAAAGCTGGCCGGTGACGTGGGCTCGCTGCAACGGGTTCTCACGAACGTGAAGACGCGCGGGGGCTGGGGCGAGGTGCAGCTCGGCGCCCTCCTTGAGCAGATGCTGCCCGCGGGACAGTTCGAGCGCAATGTGCGGCCGCGGCCGGATTCCCTCGAGACGGTCGAGTTCGCGATCAAGCTCCCCGGGGACGCGCTGAATCAGCCCAGCCTTCCGGTCTGGCTGCCGATCGACGCAAAGTTTCCGGTCGAGGATTTTCACCGGCTCCAGGAAGCGCAGGATCGGGGGAACGCCGCGGAAATCGAGCGCGCTGGTGTCGAACTCGAGCACAGCGCGCGGCTCGCGGCCGCCGAAATCTCCCGGAAATATCTGCAGCCGCCCTTCACGACGGAATTCGGCCTGATGTTTCTCCCGAGCGAAGGCCTCTACGCAGAAGTGCTCCGGCGGCCCGGTCTCGTCGAGCGGATGCAACGCGACTTCCGGATCGTCATCGCCGGGCCAACGACCCTCGTCGCGCTCCTGAACAGCCTGCAGATGGGATTCCGAACGCTGGCGATTCAGCAGCGGAGCGGTGAGGTCTGGAACCTCCTCGGGCAGGTGAAAAACGAGTTCGGGAAATTCGGCGACGCGATCGAAGCGGTGCGCAGTAAGTTGCAGGAAGCCGCGAACAAGGTCGAGGCCGTGCAGCTCCGCAGCCGCGCCATCGACCGTCGCCTGCGCGACGTCGAATCGATCGATCCAGGCGCGTCACCGACGCTCCCCCCATCGGGGGAGTAGCGACTGGAGACATCGAAATCTGACGGGGGCGTCAGCCCCCGGTCAATCCCGGATCGACAACCCGTCCCGAGAGCGGCGGAGGATATCGGTCAGACCAGCTTCAGCCGGACGTCGATATTTCCGCGCGTCGCGTTCGAGTAAGGGCAAATCTGGTGCGCCTTCGCGATTAGGTCCTCAGCCGCGGCGCGATCCATCCCGGGGAGCGTGATCGCGAGCTCGACGTCCAGGCCGAAGCCCTGGCCGTCGTCGCGGGGTCCGATCCCGACCGTGGCCGTGATGGTGGGATCGGCCGGTACCGCGATCTTCTCGCGCGCGCCGACGGCCTTCATCGCCCCGATGAAGCAGGCCGAGTAGCCCGCCGCGAACATCTGTTCCGGGTTGGTCCCATCGCCGCCCGCTCCGCCGAGCGCCTTCGGGGTGGAGAGCTTGACCTTGAGCGCACCGTCGTCCGAGGACGCGGCACCTTCGCGGCCGCCGGTGGCGGTCGATTTCGCAGTATAGAGGATTTTCATGAGATCGGGGTGTGGTAACGGCATTCCCCCGACGACCAGAAGGCCGGGGGGAGTGCCGGCTCATCCTCCCCACCATTCCACGACATGCAAGTCGCACATCCGCACGGCCACCCGAACCGGGATCAGCCGCCGCTCGCGCGACCGGTTTCGACCAGCAGGCGCCGCGACATCTCCATGTGCCCGCAGATGTCCGGATCGGCGCGAAGCTCGGCAAAGGTCTTCGGGAGTCGCTCCGCCCAGTTTTTGTCGGAGATGGTGCCGGGCACGTTGAAGCGCTGTTCGCTCGCGAAGAGATCGGTAATCATGGCGATCGCCATCCATGCATTGCTCGCGAAGAGCGCCCGGAGGAGCGCTTCGTGGATCCCGTCGGTCCAGGGATGCGGCAGCGCGATCTGGACGTGGGCGAAAGCGGCGAGCCGCTGCAGCTCGCCAAACTCGGGCGAATGGATGCCTCCGGCCTGGGCGACCTCACTCCATTGGTTCCACTGCACCTTCATCGGCGCGTGATCGTGCGTGGCGTAAGCCGTCACCGAGAGCCGCGGGTAATCGGCTCCGTCGGTGAGCGGACCGTTCCCCTCCCGCTCCCACTGCGGCACCTTGAAGCCGGCGATCCCAAGCGACGCGAGGCTGGGGCGCACGTAGGGCGGCACGACCCCGAGATCCTCGCCGACGAGACGGTGCTCCCCGACAACCCCGAGGAGGTGCCCCAGATACTCCTCGCCTTCGCGACGGTTGGCATCGCACTGCTCCGGCGTCTCATCTGGCCGCGGGAGGAAGCCCGGAAGCCGGCCGCCGCAACGGGCGCGCGCCTCCCCCTCGGAGAGGGGCAGAAACGACTCGTTCTCCGAGGGACGCCACGGGAAGCTGAAGAAGCGATAAAAACCGAGAATGTGATCGATCCGGAAGAGATGAAAAACCTCCCGAATCGCGCGCACGCGCGTCTTCCACCACTCGAATTGATCTCCGCGCATGACGTCCCAGCGGTACTTCGGTACCCCCCAGTTCTGCCCCCACTTCGCGGTAAATGGATCCGCTTTGAAGACGCGTTCCGGCGGGGCACCGCCCGACCACGTGAGATCGAACAGCTGCGGCAGCGAGAAAACGTCCGAGCTGTAATAACTGACTCCGATCGGGATATCCCCCATCAGCGCGACGTTTCGCTGGTCGCAGTGCGCGCGAAGCTCACGCCACTGCGAGAACGCGATCCATTGGACATAGGCGAAGTAGCGCATCCGCTCCTTGAGTGCGCTGCGCCGAGCCGCCGGCTGCACGCTCAGCCAGTCCCACGCCTTCTTGGCGGTCGCCTGCTCTCGGGGCCAGTGGTCCCACATCTCACTCCCGTGCTGTTCCATGAGGACGCGAAAGAGAGTGTAGTCGCGTAGCCAGCCGACCTCCTGCGTCTGGAACGCCGCAAATTCGCGCTGCCGGCCAGTCGTCGCCCTGTCCAGCCGCGCGCAAGCCCGGCCAAGCAGGTCGTGCTTGAGCTGCTTCACGCGCACGTAGTCCACCGCGCCGGACCGCATCTCCTTCAGCGGATATTTGCCGAGCACGGCCTTGTAATCACGCGCCGTCAGTTCCGGGATGGCCGTCGGGGAGACTTCGATGGTCGTCGGATCCAGCGCGATCGAGCTGACCGCGTTATAGGGGCTGTTGTCACCGCCTGTCTCATTCACCGGCAGGAGTTGGACGAGGCCGAAACCGTGGTCGGCGGCCCAGTCGACAAAGTGCCGGAGCGAGGCGGTATCACCGATGCCGAGATCGTCCTCCGAACGCAGCGCGAAGAGAGGGGCGAGGATGCCGGCGATGCGCCGTTCAGGGGAGAGTTCCATGGCAGTGCAGTCCGGAATCATGCGGAACAAGCCCCGCGCAAGTCGACCCTTTTTATGCGCTACACGATCCGGGGAATCCCCTCCTCGAGAATGAGGACGCGTTCGGCGAGCCCGAGGCGGGCGGCCTCGCTCATGAGGCGGACCGGCGGCTCCGCGAGCGGCTCCAGCCCGAGGCGGAAGGAGCCGTAATGCATCGGCACGAGTCGCTTCGCGCCCAGTTCCACGAACGCGCGAACCGCTTCCTCCGGATTCATGTGCACTTCGCGCTGCGTCGGAGCCTCGTAGGCGCCGATGGGAAGCAGCGCGGTCTCGATTTCATGCCGCGCCCCGATTTCCCGGAAGCCGTCGAAGTAGGCGGTGTCGCCCGCGTGGAAGATGCTGCGGTCCTCGTGCTCGATCACATACCCACCGAAGCCGCGGTGCGAATCCGCCAGCACGCGGGCCCCCCAGTGCATGCATGGCGTGAGGGTGACCTTCACGCCGTCGAACGACACGCCGCCCCAATGCTCGAGCTGATGGACGCGTTCGAAGCCGAGATCGCGAACGAGCGTCCCGACGCCGAGCGGGACGACCACCGGCTGATTCGCCGCCACCGCGCGCAGCGTGCGCCGGTCGAGGTGGTCGAAGTGCGCATGCGTGACGAGCACGAGGTCGATGAGCGGAAGATCCTGGAGGCGAAGTCCGGGCTTTCGCAGCCGCTTGAAGACTTTCACCCACAGACTCCAGACGGGATCGATGAGGATGTTCTTTCCCCCGATTTCCACCAGGAAAGAGGCGTGTCCGATCCAGGTGACGCGAACCTGACCGGCGGCGAGAGGAGCGAACTGGGGATTCTCGACCGGACGGCCCTCCCTCCGCGTAAAGAGCGAGCCGAGCAGCATCTCCATGAACATTTCCGTCATCCGCCACCGGACGCCCCGCCGGAGTTTGACGCTCGCCGGCACGGGGGGCAGGCCATCAGGCTCGGCGGGAGCGGCCACGTGCTCCACCTCCGCGCGACGCCGGTTGCGGGGCGCAGCGGCCGGATTGCGACGCGGACGCGGGAAGAGGTCGGACATTGAAAACAGAGACCCGCTCGGAGCGGGTCAGTTGCGGAGATACAGCTTCAAATTCGCGCAGTCGATGATGGCATCCTTCTCCCGGAGGAAATCTGTCCCGAGATACCCGCCCAGCGAAACCAGGTTCTGTTCCTGGAGCTGACGGTTGAGCGCCGTGAGATCCGCCACCGAAATCTTGAACGGGCCGGTCCGATAACTTCCCGCCCGAAAGCTCTCCGCGCGACCCTGCAGGAGTGAACGCTGGGCCCGCCCCGTCCCTTTGATCGTGAAATCGGAACTCTCCACGGGAATACCGGCCAGCCGCGCCAGCGTGCGATCGATGATCGAGACGTCCGCGCCGGTATCGAGCAGGAACAGGACGGTCGTGTCATTTACCTTGGCCCGAAACTCGAACTCGCTGTACGAGCTGCGTTGGAGGGGAATCTCCGAATATCCCAACCGGCGAAGGGTCGAGCCAAGACTCGAACGGCTCGCACTTTTCGGATCGTCGATACGGACGAACAAACGCATCCCCCGGCAATCGATAATCCACTGATAGAGGCGGAGGACATCGACCCCGACCACGCCGTCGATCGTGGGTGAACTCCGGTCCCACACGCCGCTCAGCCCCGTGCCGCCGGTAACCGCGAAAAGGAAGGGCCGCATATCGGCGGGACCGATTCGAAAACTCGCCGCGAGACCCGCGCCGAGTTTCTCGCCGCGTCCGCCGAGCGCGCCGTAGAGCATGACCGTGGTCCGCTGCGGCGTGACCCCGAAACGCTTCACCCCGGCGCGATCCAGCACCGTGACCTGCGCCCCGGTATCCACGAGGAACCGGGCGCGCCGCTCATTCACGGTGACGGGGCCGTCGATTTCGAGATGCCCCTCCCCCGCGATGCGAAGAGCGAGCGAAGTGAAGCCCTCGCCGGTGAGGAGTCCGTCGATCTCCGACTCTCGCGAGGCGCCCGCGGCGCCGGAAGCAAGCAGGACGAGCCAGCCGAGCGCGACAAAAAGACGAATCATTCGGACGAAGGTGACGCGGGGGCGCGGCGGTGCAACCGGCCGCCGTTCGCGCTTGGGGCTCAGATCCGCGGCGAGACCGCCAGGCGCTCGGTCGGCGAGCGATTGATCGCGTCGATCAGCATCCTCAGCCGGGCGAAGTTCCGCTTCCGGAGCGTGAAGATCAGACGGGGCAAATGGCCGACCTCCGGCTCGTTCTTCTCCTGTGGAAGCGCCTCGCCCTGGGTGAACGCGCCGGATTCCAGGAGATCCGCAAAATCCACATTGAGGCGCTCCAGCGCCTCGGGCCGCAAGCGGCCCTTCAAGCGGATGACGAACTTCTCCCGGACGTAACGGCTCGAGTGATAGACCCGGAAGAAGCGCAGCACCTCCTCCACGGCATCATCGAGGTCGTCGGTGATGTGATAGAACGAAAAGTCCTCCTCGGAGATCAGTCCCAGTTTCAGCAGGTGGTTGCGGTTGAATGCATCCCACGTCTTCCAGTAGTCGCCGCCCTTCTTGTCGATCAGGACGAGGGGAAGAATCTTCGACTTGCCGGTCTGGAGGAGCGTCAGCGATTCGAAGCCTTCGTCCATCGTGCCGAATCCGCCCGGGAAAAGCGCGATCGCGTGGGACTCCTTCACGAAGTTCAGCTTCCGGGTGAAGAAGTAATTGAACTCCACCAGTTTGGAATCGCCGATGATCGTCGCGTTCGGGGCCTGCTCGAACGGCAGCCGGATATTGAGGCCAAAGCTTCGATCGCGTCCCGCGCCCTGCTGCGCGGCGCCCATGATCCCGTCCCCGCCACCGGTGATGACCATGAAGCCCTCTTCGCGCATGCGCCGCGCGAACGCCTCGGCCGCCTTGTATTCCTCCGCTTCCGGCTTGGTCCGCGCCGAGCCAAAGACCGAGATCTTTGGAACGTCCTTGAAGGGAACCCACATGCGCGCGGCGCGGCGCATCTCCTTCAGCGCCCGGTTAAAGAGCTTCAGATCCGCGATGCTCATGCGGTCCCGCGCCATTTTCAGCACGGTGCCGATCATTTCCGCCACCAGTTCCGGCGAATGATCCGCGCCCCAGCGATCCACGAGCGCGGCCACCTGAACGTCGATGCCCTCATTCCCGGTGGGCGGCGTCGGCACGGACTCAAGCGGCGTCCCCAGCGGCGTCAGCGTCGATTGCTCGGTGAGCTCCTGATTCGGTTTCAGCATGCGCGCAGCGTGGAGAGTTTGCGGCAGAACGCAACGCCACGGGTTGCACTTCGCCCCGCCTCGCGTAGCCCTTTCACCCGCTCCAACCCGCGGAAACGACCCGGACGCCATGATCATCGTCATCAAACCCCACACGCCGAAGGAACAAATCGACGAGGTCATCGCCGAGGTGGAACGCCTCGGCTACACCCCGCACGCCATCCACGGGGCGGTCCAAAGCATCGTCGCCGCGATCGGCGACGAGACGACCCACCACACGCTCGAGGCGCTGACGGCCCTGCCGCAGGTGGCGAAGGTGATGACGGTGCAGCGCCGCTACAAGCTGGTGAGCCGCGAATCGCACCCGCTGACGACGGTGATCGACGTCGCCGGCGTGCCGGTGGGCGGTCCCCGCCTCGCGCTCATGGCCGGGCCGTGCTCGGTCGAGAGCGAGGAGCAGTTGCTGCGCACGGCGCACGCGGTGAAGGCGGCCGGCGCCACGATTCTGCGCGGTGGAGCCTACAAGCCGCGCACCTCCCCGTACGAATTCCAGGGCCTCGGGCGCAACGGACTGCGTCTGCTCGCGAAGGCGCGCGAAGAGACCGGACTGCGCATCATCACCGAGGTCTTGAGCGAAAACGACGTCGATGCGGTCGCAGACGTCGCGGACATCCTCCAGATCGGCGCTCGGAACGCCCAAAACTTCCAACTTCTCATCGCCGCCGCCCGGACGAAAAAGCCCATTCTCCTGAAGCGCGGAATGAGCGAGCGGATCGAGGAATGGTTTCTCGCCGCCGAGTACATCCTGAGCGAGGGCAATGTGAACGTCATGCTCTGCGAGCGGGGCATCCGGACCTTCGAAACCTACACGCGCAACACGCTCGATCTCGCGGCCGTCGCGATCGCCAAGCGCGAAACCCATCTGCCGGTGATCGTCGATCCCAGTCAGGGAGCAGGCCGCGCGGACCTCGTTCCCATTCTTTGCGCCGGCGCGATCGCGATGGGAGCGGACGGCTTGATCATCGAGGTGCACCCGCATCCCTCCGAAGCGCTGAGCGACGGTCAGCAGCAGGTGGACTTCAAGGGCTTCTCCGATCTCGTCCAGGGCCTTGCGCCCTTCACGGCGGCCGTGAAGCGGACGTTCTGAGCGACCCGGTCCGGGCTCAACGGGGAGCCAACTCGACGACGAACGTCTCGCCCATCGGGAACGTGAGTCGGGCGTCGTTCTGCAGATTTGCGATCTTGTCCCCGTCCACGGCGAAGAAGAGCACCGGCTCGATCAGTTCCTTCGTCTTGTCCGTTTCAAAGCAGAGGTCCTCAAACATCTCGAGCAGGCGGAGCGGCAGGAAGAGGTGAAACTCCCCTTCGAAAAAATACCAGCGCTTGGAGCGGTACTCGAGCCGGACGCCGGCCGAATGCGCCACGGCGCTCGTCTCCTCGAAATGGATCTCGAGCGGAATCGCGTCGTCATCGACCTCCCGACAATGCAGCTCCCCCGAGTACCGCGCGGCGTATTCCCCGGGATGGGGCTCGAATTTCAATTCCTTGATCACGCCCTCGGCGATGCGTTTGCGTCTGGCCATGGGCGAGTCTGGGCGGGAGCTGGCGCTCTGTCGAGCCGGGCGAACGCGGCGGCTCGGGCTCGACACCGGCGGCCGCGCAGCGGAGATTCCGGCATGAGCGACGCAGCGATCCAAGTGGGTATCATCACCATCTCCGACCGGGCAACCTCCGGCGAATACGACGACCTGGGTGGGCCGGCGCTCCGGGCGGAATGTGGGGCGCGGAGCTGGCAGGTGCTCGCGGAGGTCATCGTGCCCGACGAGATCCCGCGCATTCAGGACGCGATCCGCTCGCTGGGAAGCCAGGGTTGCTCGCTCGTCCTCACCACGGGAGGAACGGGCATCGCCCCGCGGGATGTAACGCCTGAAGCGATCCGCGGACTGATGCGGGTGGAACTCCCCGGTTTTGGGGAAGTGATGCGAATGGAATCGATGAAGCTGACAAAGAACGCGATCCTCTCCCGCGCTCTCGCCGCCGTGGTGGACCGGTCGCTCGTCGTGGCCCTGCCGGGCAAGCCGCAGGGAGCGGTGGACTGCCTGCGCTTTGTCGAGGGCGCCATCCCGCACGCGGTGAAACTGGCCCTGCGGGTGCCGACCTCGTGCTGATCCTGGATCAGCGTGACGGGAGGTCCACCAGCCGGCCGATCTCGATGGGATTCCCGCCGCGCCACGGTTCGCCGGAACTGCGCCGGTAAGCCGCCAGCTCGCCGCGTTCGTTGACGCGGAAATACATCACGCCCCGGCCCAGCCCAGTCGCTCCACGCGAGCGCGTGTCCTGATCGTGCGGGCGCTCCGTGGAATCCATCACCGCGACCTTGAAGACATCGTCTCCGATCCGTTCGGGGGGCTCCGCGATGATGACCACGTGGCCCGTATTTTGCCCGGGCGCGCGTTCGGGATACCGCCAGGCGAGGACGTCGCCAGACTGCGCATCCGCGAACGTCCGGACCCGGAGCCAGCCGGTTGGCGACTCGGGCGCCGCAGGCTGGACGCGGAAAAATTCGCAATACTCGACCGCCCGCGGCTTTTTCCGGCCCGGAGCGACCGGAACTGCTCTCAGATGCGGCTCGGAGACCTTGCGGAGCAGGAAAGCGATGAGGCCGGAACAATCGAGTTCGTAGATGCCGGCGGCCGCATCGACCCGGGTGCGGTGCCGGTAGGTCGTCACGACCGTCCGGTCGAGCACCCGCTCGGCCTCGGCCGCGAAGCGACGGGCCACGGGTGCGGGAGCGGTCGGGGAAGGCGCCGGCCGATTCTCCGCCGGAAGAGCGAGAGGTGCCAAAGCAATGCTGGCGACCAGAACGAAGGAGCGCGCGGTCATGGACGGATGAATCGCGGATGCTCGCAAAGGTTTCGCGTTCGTCACCCGCAAATTTCCGTCCCGGTCGCGGGTAGGCTCAAATCCCGTGCGCAGCGCGCCTTGCCCACGAGGAGCGGATCACGCGAGGAAGCGCGCGCGCTCGGCGGGCGAGGGGAGCCGGCAGGTTTCCTTCTTCCCGAAGATCCGATACCGGCTCGCCGCAATGCCGCGGTAGACGAACGTTCGGAGCGCGCCCGGGAACACCTGCATGAGGGTCGCAAGAAAGGACCAGCCCCCGCCCAGGCGTCGCAGGACGAAGAGCGGCCCGTCGCTGTGCGTGAGGACCTCACTTTTCCCGTCCCCTTTCTCGTGCAGGACGATGAGCGAATCGATCGCTCCCAAATCCGGGTGGGCCGCCAGAACGGGCTGGAACGCCTCACCCTGCAGCGGAGAAAAGAGGAACTGCTGCTTCTGGTCCCGCGGGAGGAGGAAATCCACCCACGCATTGCACAGCCCGCACACGCCATCGAAAAAAACCACAATGCGTTCGCGCTCCATTCCGGAAGACTACCCGGACGGACCGCCGCGGCAAAGCGACGATCCGACATCCGATTGTCAAAGCCCCCTCGCTCCCTCCGCGCGGCTCGCTCCAGTTGCGGATCCGCCGTCCGGACGTCTCCGGCTCTTGGCCGGACGCCTATCTGACGACGGCAAGCGCCAACGCGGCCACGAGGGATGCGAGTAAGACTGCCAGAAGAAGACTCTCCGCGGAACTTGCCGCGCGGAAGGCGGGTGTCTCGCGACGCCGGGCATCCCCGCGGCTCCCGGGCGCCGGCCACCAAAGGTTAAACTGCCGGCGCATCCGGCCGAGCGCCGCGGCCCGCCCGCGGCGGGCGGTAGCGAGATGCGTCTTCGACCAGGCGACCCCAACATTGTCGGTATTCATGCGCCGGAACGGTTCCGTACGACGCCGAGCCTGCCACTTTTTGGCCGTGAAACGATCGTGACTTGAGTTCCCGGACGCTCACTTCCGGCCGAGAAGGAGCAACGCGACGTCGAGGATGAAAAGCGCGACGATCGTCACCTCGAGCATCAGCATCCAGCGGTTAGCGAGGTCGGATTTCATCAATTGATGCAGTTCACCGAGGGTTCGGAGCTTCCGGTCGACCGACGCATGCCAGTCCGCGAGATGGAAGCGGCCGGAGACCGCGGCGTAGACTCGCGCCAGATGCCAGTCGCCAAAGAACTTCGTGATGTTCGAGAGCTCGTCATGAAAGCGGGTCATGTCGATCTGGAGCTCACGCACCTCCCGCAGGACATCCGCGCGCCGGCGCCCGGAACGGCGACCAGCGAGGTCCCGGTACGTGCGCTCGAGCACGGAATCGAGAAGCCGGTCGTAGGCCTCGAGCTCGGTAAGCTGGAGGTTCGCGATCTCGATGATGTGAAGCGACTGAACGCGGTCGGCGGGGTCGTCAATGAGCAGGGCGGCATCCCAATCGATGACGAGGAGATCATCCTCGTAGTAGGTGAGCATCACCCCAGTTGACTCCCCCACTTCCAGCTGGGAGAGCCCCGCGGATGGCTCCTCCGCGAGCAACGCGGCGACGTCCGTCCGATTCCGCTCCAGCCAAGCTTCGGCGGGCGACCGCTCCGGAGCGGGGTCGAGGCAAAAAACGGTGTACGGATCATCGTCGACGAGACGCCCTACCGGTCGCACTGCCACTGCGGCAAGTTCGTGCGCGAGACGGTCGGCCAGAATCCGCGCGTGCTCGGCGATCACGGCGCCGGAAAGCGCGAGATCGTGGTAGCCGACGAGGTCCGCGAGCGTGCCGACTTCAAACGGGACGCGAACCGCGATGCTGACGGCCCCAATGGGAAGAATCTTCACCGTCGTTTCGAGGGGGAGCGCTCCCTTCGGACCCGCGCATTCCTCCGGCGGGAGCACGAGCAGATCCGGCTTGAAGAAGAGGAGGTGACGGGGCGCGCGCCGGCTCGAGTCCATGCTGAAGCGCGCCCGTTCCTGGCCGAGCAGGGTGTTCGGAAGGGGGCCCTTCAGTTCGTACGCGAGATCGAACGCGAAGAAGTAGACGACGGAGCCGAGCAGGGCGGCAGGCACGCAAGCCGAATCATCGGAGTTCACGCCCGGACGGTAGCGCCGGAGACGGGGTCGTGGCGAGGCGACTGATTTCGCCCGCAATCGCGTGCACTGTCCCGTGCGCCCCGGCGGGGTTGGGCTACGATTCCCGCCCGGCATGCCCCGCTACCTGATCCCCGCCACGTTCGTGCTGCTCTGGAGCACCGGCTTCCTCGGCGCGCGCCTCGGCAGCCCGCACGCCGAGCCGTTCCATTTTCTCGCCTGGCGCTTCGCCGTTCTCACCCCGCTCTTTGCGGCGGCGTCGCTCCTCTGGCGCGCGCCCTGGCCGAAAACGCGGGCGCAGTTCGGCTGGGTGGCGCTGGCCGGGCTGCTGACACATGGCGCGTATCTCGGGGGCGTTTTCTGGACGGTCCGGCATGGCCTGCCGCTCGGTCTCGTGGCGTTGATCGGGTCGCTCCAGCCCGTGCTCACGGCCATCACCGCCGCCGCCCTGCTCGGAGAACGACTCCGTTCGATTCAGTGGGCGGGAATCGCGCTCGGTTTCGCCGGGGTCGGCCTCGTGGCTTCCGGACGGATCGATCAGGGCACCGTCGACGCCAGCGGACTGATCGTGTCTTTTCTGGCGGTCGCCGGGATCACCTGTGGGACCCTGGTGCAGAAACGCTGGTGCGGGGGAACGGATTTCCGGACGACGGGGACGATTCAATACGGTGCGACCTTCCTCGTCATGGCGATCGCCGCCGGATTTGAATCCGGACCCGTAGAATGGACGCCCGCCTTCGCCTTCGCGCTCGGATGGCTCGTGATCGTGAACTCGATCTGCTCCATCGCGCTCCTCTACCTGATGCTCGCCCGCGGCTCGATCAGCCGCGTCACCAGCCTGTTCTATCTCACGCCATCCGTGACCGCCGTCCTCGCGTGGTTGTTGTTCGATCAGCCCGTGACCGGGGCGATGATGGCCGGAATCGCGATCTCCTCCATCGGGGTTTTCCTCGTGATGCAAGCCCCATCGCAGCTCCGCGAAGACTCTCGTACTTGAAATCTGCCGCAGTTTGCACATCGAGTATCCGATGATTGAAGTTCGCAACCTGACCAAGGCATTTGGCCCAAAGATCGCGGTGGCCGGCGTCTCGTTCACCGTGCAGAAGGGTGAAGTCCTCGGCTTCCTCGGACCAAATGGTGCCGGCAAGTCCACGACAATGCGGATGATCACCGGCTTCATCCCGCCGACCGACGGCGAGGTGAAGATCGGCGGTCACGACATGGTGGCCGATCCGATTCCCGCCAAGCGCCTGATCGGCTACCTCCCAGAGAACGCCCCGTCCTACGCCGACATGACGGTAAAGAGCTTCCTCGAGTTCACGGCGGAAATGCGCGGCCTGCACGGCGACGCCCGGAAACGCGCGGTCGGACGCGCGGTGGAAATGTGTTTCCTCGAGCGCGTCCTGCACCAAAGCGTCGAGACGCTTTCGAAAGGCTTCCGCCACCGCACGTGTTTTGCCCAGTCGATCATCCATGACCCGGAGGTGCTCGTCCTCGACGAGCCCACCGATGGCCTCGATCCGAATCAGAAGCACGAGATCCGGACCCTCATCCGCCGCATGGGGGAGACGAAAGCGATCATTTTTTCCACGCACATCCTCGAGGAGGTGGATGCCGTCTGCTCGCGCGCGATCATCATCGACCGGGGAAGCATCGTCGCGAACGGAACGCCCGCCGAACTGCGCGAACGCTCACCGCAGGCGGGTGCCGTCATCGTCCGGGTCACGGCGGGGCCGCCGGACCTCGTGGCGATGAAGCTGCGCGAGATCAAGAACGTCGATAGCGCCACCCTGCTCGGAGAGGATCCCCTCTCCTTCCGCGTCACGACGAAACACCACAACGCCGCGGGCATCCCACTCGCGCAGGCGATCGGCGAGGTCGCGGCTCGCGAGGGCTGGAAGGTCCTCGAACTGCACGCCGAGGAAGGCCGCCTCGACGAGGTCTTCCGCAGCATCACCCTCGGTGACCGCGCCACCTCCCGGGAGGAAAAGAAATGAATCGTCTCCAGCCCATTCTCACCATCGCCCGACGCGAGCTGACGGGGTATTTCGCCTCGCCTGTCGCCTACATCTTCATCGTGATCTTCCTGCTCCTCGCGGGATTCTTCACGTTCATGGTCAGCCGGTTTTTCGAAGCCGGCCAGGCCAACCTCGAGAGCTTCTTTGTCTGGCACCCCTGGCTTTATCTCTTCCTCGTACCCGCCGTCGGCATGCGCATGTGGTCCGAGGAACGACGGCTCGGCACGATGGAGTTGCTCCTGACCATGCCGGTGACTCCGTGGCAGGCGATCGTCGGAAAATACCTCGCCTCGCTGGTCGTCGTCGCCGCGGCCCTCGCGGGCACGTTCCCGATCATCCTCACGGTGAATTACCTCGGCCACCCCGATAACGGGGTGATCTTCGCCGGATATCTCGGCAGCCTCCTGATGGCGGGGGCGTATCTTGCCATCAGCGCGATGACTTCCGCGATGACGCGCAATCAGGTGGTGAGCTTCATTCTCGCGGTTGTTGCCTCGCTCTTCCTCCTCCTCGCGGGCTTTCCCGCCGTGACGAGCCTGCTCGCAAACTGGGCCTCCCCGGCTCTCGTAGACATCGTCTCCGCTTTCAGCGTCTTCACCCACTTCGAGAGTATCAAGAAGGGCGTGATCGACTCGCGCGACATCCTCTACTTCCTCTCCGTGATCGGCTTCTCGCTCTTCACCACCGGCGTGATCATCCGCGCGCATCGCGCCGGCTGATCCCTCCCCCAACCCTCTCCCCGCCATGAAGAAACAGGGAATCGAAACCTATTTGTACTCCGCGGTCGGCGTCCTTGCGATGCTGCTCCTCCTCATCGCCGTCAACGCGCTCGGGTCGCGCGCCAAGACGCGAATCGATCTGACCTCCGAACGGGCCTACACGCTGTCGCCCGGGACGAAGGCGATCCTCGCGAAACTCGACACGCCGGTGCAGATCCGGTTCTACGCCACGCGGAACGAGAACGCGATGCCGCCGTTCTTGAAGATCTACGCCCAGCGCGTGGAGGATTTGCTCGGCGAAATCCGGCAGGCTTCGAAGGGACTCGTCGAGATCCAGATCTTCGATCCCCAGCCGGATTCCGACGCCGAGGATTCTGCGAAGCTCGACGGCGTAACGCCCCAAGCGGCGCGCGACGGCGAGCGGCTCTACCTCGGACTGAGCGTGAGCCAGCTCGATCAGAAGCAGGCTATCGCCTTCCTCGATCCGCGCCGGGAGCGTCTGCTGGAGTACGACCTGCTCCGGGCGGTCTCCCGCGTCATGACCTCGGAGAAACCGGTCCTGGGCCTGATGAGTCCGTTCCCGCTTGCCGGCACCCGCCTTCCCCCCATGGCAGCGCAGATGGGCCAGCGCAATGAGCCACCCTGGGTGCTCTACAGCGAACTCCAGCGCGACTTCACGGTGAAGACGGTCGAGTTGACGACAGACAAGATCCCCGACGACGTGAAAGTGCTGCTCGTGATTCACCCGCGTGGAATCACGGATGCCGCCCAGTATGCGATCGATCAGTTCGTGCTGCGCGGCGGCAAGCTGGTCGCCTTCCTCGATCCGGCGGCCGTGCTGGATCGCCAGGCGGCCCAAGCCGGCGGAATGAACGGCCAGCAGAGCCGCTCGACGCTGGAAAAGCTCCTTAAGGCCTGGGGCCTCGCCTTCGACACCAGCCGGGTGGTCGCGGACACGAACTACGTCAGCACCACCCGCGCCGGCCGCACCCCGACGGTTCTCACCCTCACCGACGCCGCGGCCAACAAGGACGATGTCCTGACCAGCGACGCGGACAGCTTCATCATGGCCTTCGCCGGCGCGTTCACCGGCACGCCGGCCGAGGGTTTAAAGCAGACGGTCCTGATCAAGTCATCCAAGAACGCGAATCTCGTGGACACCTTCTCCGCTCAGATGAGCGGCGAGGAGGTCATGAAGGATTTTCACCCGACGGGCATCGAATACGCCCTCGCCGTCCGCCTGACAGGAAAATTCAAAACCGCCTTCCCCGAAGGCAAGCCGGGTGCCGCCGCCCCGAAGCCCGTCGATCCCACGAAGCCGGAAGAAAAGAAGCCGGACGCCCCGCCGGCAGACGGCAGTCTAAAGGAGTCCGCGGGGGAGGGCGTCGTAATCCTCGTTGGCGATGCCGACATGGTGCAGGATCAACTCAGCGTCCAGGAGGCCGGGGGGCTGGGCGGACAGCGCATCGTCATGCCGGTAAACGGCAACCTCGGCTTCGCGCAGAGCGCGATCGAGCAGCTCGCGGGCGACAGTAACCTCATCACCGTCCGCAGCCGGGCGTCCCGCGAACGGCCCTTCACGGTGGTGAAGGAGTTGCAGGCGACCGCCGAGGCCAACTTCCGGACGAAGATCCGCGAGCTCGAATCCGGCCTGACGGAAGCGCAGACGAAGCTTTCCGAGTTGCAGCGTTCGAAAGACTCCGGGCAAAGATTCATCCTTTCCCCGGAGCAGCAGGCGGAAATCACCCGCTTCCGAAAGAAGGAGGGCGAGGTGAAACAACAGCTGAAGCAGGAGCGGAAAAAATTGCGCGTTGAAATCGACTCGCTCGAGACGCGAATGAAGTGGCTCAACATCGGGCTCATGCCGGTCATGGTCGCCGCCCTCGGGATGTCGCTGGCAGTACTCCGCCGCCGCCGGCAGGCCGCGGTCTGATCCCCTTCGCGCCAAACACCTCCCCGTATGAAACCCAAGCAACTCGCGATTCTTCTCGTCCTCGCGGCCGTCCTCGGCGGCGCCACGCTGCTGCTGCGGAAGGGCGACACCTCAGCCGCTTCCACCTCGTCCACGACCGAAAAGGTCCTCGCGTTCCCGCTGAACGACGTGGCCCAAATCGCCCTGAAGTCGCCCGCCGGTGAACTCCATCTCAACCGGAAAGCGGACGAGTGGACGGTGCAGGAACGGGCCGACTATCCCGCGGACTTCGAGCTGATCAGCACGCTTCTGCGCAAGCTGTGGGAACTCAAGCCCGGTCAGGAAGTGAAGGCGGGCCCATCCCAATACGCCCGGCTCGAACTGGTCGAGCCCGGCAAGGGTACCGGCGCCGGCGCACTGGTCGCCCTCAGCGACAAGGACGGGAAGCCGCTCGCGTCGCTGCTCGTCGGCAAGAAATACCTCCGCCAGTCGGAGGAGGCACCTCCCGGCATGCCCGCGATGCCGGCTGGACGCTACATCCTCGCCGGCGGCAAGAACGCGAAGATCTCGCTGGTCCCCGAAGCATTCGACGAGCTTGAACCCAAAGCCGAACGCTGGCTGAAACGCTCGTTCTTCCAAGCCGAGAATCCGCGCTCCTATGCGGTCACCGCGTCCACTCCGGGGCGGACCTGGACCCTCGTGCGCGACGGCGTGACCTCGGAATGGAAATTCGCCGGGGCGGGTCCCGAGGAGAAGGCCGATGCCACGAAACTCGGAATCCTGGCGTCCCTCCTCGCCAACGCGAATTTCGTCGACGTCATGGCTCCCGATGCGAAGCCGGCGGACACCGGGCTCGATGCGCCGACGATTGCGACGGTCGAAACCTTCGACGATTTCACTTACGTCCTGAAGATCGGGAAGCTCACGGGCGACAACTACCCCGTCACCGTCGCCGTCAGTGCGAACATCATCAAAGAGCGCACGGCCGGAGCGGAGGAAAAGCCGGAGGACAAAAAGAAGTTCGACGACGAATTCGCGGCGCGGGTGAAACGACTCGAAGAAAAGCTGGCGACGGAAAAGAAGTACGAGTCCCGGGCCTACCTCATGGCGAAGTCCGCGCTCGAGCCGCTGCTGAAGGATCGCGCGGCGATGCTGATCGAAAAGAAGCCTGAGGCTCCGCCCCCGGTGCTCCCATCGGTGCTTCCCCAAGCGCCCAGTGCCGCTCCGGCTGCCCCAGCGCCCAGCCCGGCCGCTAGCGCGCCGGCGACGGCCACGACGCCGGCGCCACCGGCTGTGCCGGCGAAGCCAGCCGCGACGCCCGCACCAAAGAAGAAGTAGGCTCCGACCGGACGCGGGCGCATCTGCCGTGGCGGGTCGGCGGTTGCGCCCGGTTGAAATCAAAGTAGGTCGCACGCAGAAGGCCGTGTCACCCGTCGGTGCATCCGGCGATCATCCGCGCGCCGCATGGCATCCATTCCTCCCTCCTCGCGGCCCGCCCCCGGCCTCTGGGTCGCGCTCGCCATCGCGGGGTTGATTTTCTTCCTCGCGCAGTGCGCAGCCTCCTACGCGGAGCAACTCCTCGCGCCGTCTCCCGGTGTGATCGAAATCGCGATCTCTGCGGAGCGAACCGCGCGACTGCCGGTGCCGGCCGTCTACGCGGATCCGGATTCGCTCTGCTGGATAGTCTACGCCCAAACGCTGGCCCGAAAGGGGGAGTGGCGACTGCGGGAGTCGCCGATCGGAAACGCCCCCAACGTCCGTCCCATGCTTTGGGCTCATGCCTACCTCTGGTGGGTGATGGCAATCGGCGGGGTAACGGCGTTCATCGCCGGAGTTTCGTGGCCGGACGGAATCGCGCTGGGGGTCCCCGCCACAAACCCGCTGGCGTTCGTCATTTTTTTGATCGCGTGGGGAAGGCTCGTGGCGCGTCACGCGGGCCGATTTCCCGCGGCGGTCGGCGTCTTCCTCCTCTGCGGTTTCGGTGCGATCGGGCGCGACTTTGCGTGGTGGCATCCCGACCACCACGGATTCCATTTCTGTGCCCTGCTCGGCGCGCTGACGGCGGACCTGTTCGCGATAAAACGGAATCTCGAGGATGAGGCCGCGTCGAGTGACCGCCTCTTCATCGTCGCTGGCGTCGCGGGGGGGATCGGCCTTTGGATCGGTGCGACGCAACAGGTCACGGTGGTGGCGCTCCTTGGCCTGCTGGCGCTGGCCGGTGCCGTCTTTCTCCCCCACGAGCGCCTCGCCGCCTGGGAACGCGGCTGGTTGCGGTGGGCGCTCGCTGGCGCTGGGGTCAGCCTGGCGGCCCTCGTGATCGAATTTGCGCCGGACTTCGCCGACCTTCGCCTCGAAGTGAATCATCCCTTTTTCGCCGCTTCCTGGCTCGGTGGCGGCCTGCTGGTCAGGGGAGTCGCGCGCTGGCGCCTCGGCGTTACGTCGGCCGGAGTCTCGCTCGTCGTTGGGGGAGCTCTCGCCCTGGTCCTGCCCGTGGGGATTCTGCTGACTCCGATCAGCGAATATTCCCTGCGCGACCCGACGATCCTGCGCTTCTGCGAATTGATCGACGAGTTCCGGCCGATTTTCAGAAGCTATTCGGTCACGAATTTGTTCCGCGAAGTCGGCCTCTTCGCGTTGCTGCTTGTTGGCGTCGGCGTCGGGCTTTTCCGCACCCGGGTCGTGCCCGCTTTGCATTGGCCGGCGCTGCTCGCCGCCGGCGTCAGCCTCGCCTATGGCCTCCTTTCGTGCGTGCAAATGCGCTGGGCTTCCTGGGCCGAAGCGGGTCTCGTGCTCTGTGGGATCGTGCTCGCGATCGAGGCCGAACGTCTCCGCGGCGAGCCACGCTCGGTTCCGCATCGTTTCCTCGCCGGCACGGCGGTGGTTCTCCTTGCATTTATGGCTTACGATCTGTGGTCGCTCTGGCAAAATCGGGGCACGATCCGGCCGGTGCTCGCCACCGCGATCGGAACGCGTGACCTCGCCTACTGGCTGCGCGGCAAGCACGGCAGTGAAGCTCTCAGTGTTCTCGGAAACCCGTCCCTCGCGCCGGGGTTGTACGCTTTCGGGCGGATTCGCACGATCGACGCTCTCTACTGGGAGAACCAGCCGGGCGTCCACGCCGCCACAGAAATGCTCTCTGCCACCGACGACCGCGTGGCCGAGAAGTTGATCCGCGACCGAAAGGTCACTCATCTCGTCATCCCCGCCGCGCCCGCCATGGTCAAATACGCGGGCTACGTCGGGCTCGGGACCGACGATCCCGTCGCGTTGCGCCAGATCCTCGCGTGGCGCCTCGCCTGCCCTGAACCGCAGATTCCGCCTTGGCTCGTCCTCGAGGACTCGAGGCAGTTTCTGGGAAGTACGGTCGTCACCAGAATCTACCGCGTTCTGGAATCGTCAGACCGGTGATCCCTCGGATCATCGAGGCACCGGCTCCCTCCTTCGTCCTTTTCCGCCCTCACCAGCTTAAACCCAATTCGGACAGCTCGCGCCGGAGGGCCGTGAGATCCCACACGTGGACGGAACCATACTGCCAGAGCGTGTAGAGCCGCGTGCCGTCCGCGCTGAAACATTCATTCACGCAGATGCCCGCCGGAGCCGGTGCTTCCAGCACGGCGAACTCGGCTCCATCCATCGTCCGCACGAGATGCAGGCGCCCGCTCTTTTCGATCACGATCATCTTCCCATCCGGCGAGAGCTTCGCCCGGTGTGATTCACCCTGCAGCTGCTCGGGCAGCACCGGACCCGGAGTCCACAACCCGGAGCGCCAAAGCCGCGTGCTGTTGTCGCCGAGGGCGAGGATCCATCCGCCCTGCGCGCTGACATCAGCCCGACCGCCGTAGTCTTCCCCGAAACCCTTCGCTTCCCGCTGCGTGGCGATCTCCCAAACGCGGACTTGGGCCTCCCCGGCCACCCGCTCGGCAGCGCTCGTTAGGACGCTCTTCTCATCCGCGCTGAAGATCACATCCGAAACCTTGCCGGCTGACCACCGGACGGGCCGCGCGGGATCGGACGGGTCGATGACCTTGATGACGGACTGCCTTTCCGAAAACAGCAGCACCCGGCCATCACGGGAGACGCGCATGACGGAAAAGTCCTCCTCCGGGTCGAGCACTTCGCCCGGGTCGACCGACACCGCGCCCCCGAGACCGGCCTCGAGCGCGTGCCGGGTCAGCCCCTTTTTCTGGCTGCAGACGAAAAGCGTATGCCCCTCCGCGGAGAACTGCGCGGTCATCATGTCGCCCGTCCCCGCCCCGGCAATCGTCGCGAGGGACGCGCCGGATCGGCCATCGCGGAGCTGGACCGCGCCATGCTGCGAAGTCACAAAGCGGCGTCCGTCGGCGGCCACGTCGAGCGCCCCCGCCGAGATGGACGAGCGCACCGGCCGCGGCGGGACCGCGGACGCGAAAACATCCGGAAACCGCAGCCGGACGAGCCCGGCGCGTCGCGTCGTGTTGCTGTAGACCCCGAGCCGTTCCCCCTTTGGATCAAAGGCGAGGACCGGATTGTTCACCACTTCATCGATGGTCAGGATCGGGCGGCTGCTCCGAAGATCCCAGAAACGCAGGATCTCATCGCCTCCGTTCGCGGCGATGATCGGGGCGAACGGGTGATAGGCGATGTCCCCCACCCCGCCCGTCTCGTAGATGGCGAGGGTGTCGACGAGCGCACCCGTCGCGGGGGAGATCAGTTGAATGCGCGAGTTGCGCATGCCGCACGCGATTTGATCCGATCCAGGCGACCAGGTCAGCACGGTGGGGACGCTGGGAAGGGCGATGACGCGCTCGGTCGCAAGCGTCTCGGCGTTCAGGACGTGGAGTCGGTCGGAATTGCGCATGACGACCGCGATCCGCGCGCCGTCAGGCGCGTAGCGGATAATGGCGGGCACCGTATCCGAAGCCCAGCGTCCCAGCTCCGCCCCATCGGGAACGAGGTGCAGGGAAAAGCCGCCCCCGGGTAATCCCACCGCGATGCGGTTGCCTTCGGCATTGAAAGCAATATCGAAGGCCCGCTTCGCGATGTTGGCGGCGAGCGGAAGCGGCCGCCCAGGGAGCGAGAAAAGCACGCGCGAGCCAGCCCGATCCCAGACCCTCACCACGCTGTCAGCCGTGCGCATCGCCACGTAGCGACCATCTGCCGGGAAGACCGGCAGCGTCAGGACAGGGACCGCGGGGCCCTCCGGGACGAATCGTCCGGCTTCCCTGCCCCCTCCCACGGGTTGACGCACCAGCAATCCCGGCTCCTTTTCCACGAGCACGGTTTCCAAGCCGGGATCGAACACGAACATCGCGGGAAAGGTGATTCCGGGTTCCCAAGCCTGCTCCACCTCGGCATCGAGGAGGGTGAGCGCCGCGATCGCCTCGTTGCGCAAATCCAGGCCGGGCTGAATGCGGGCAGCCTCCGCGAGCGCCGCGAGCGCCCCGCGACGCGCGCCGGCTGCCCCGCTGACCCGCGCGGCGCGCGCTTGGGCGAGCAGCGAGGCACGCAGCTGCACGGTCGCCTCCCGCCGGGCGCTATCGAGCCGGCGAGCCGCGAGCGTCGATCCCACCGCGACGGCGACAAGGAGCGCCAGCAGGAGAACCGAAAGCGCCGCGAGGAGCGGGTTTCGTCGCGCCCAGCGCACCATCCGCTCTGCCGCCGGAGCGGGTCGCGCGTGGACGGGCCGGCCCTCGAGCCACCGCTCGAGATCGGCCGCCAGATCCTCGGCGGTCGCGTAGCGCTGGGCGGGGTCCTTCTCAAGACACTTCAGGCAAATCGTCTCCAGGTCCCGCGAGATCTCCGGCCGGACCGAGCGTGGGGCCGGCGGCGGCGCCGAGGCCACTTCTCGCATCACCTCCACCGGACTCACTCCCGTGAAGGGCGGCCGCTGCACGAGCAACTCGTACAGGATCGCGCCCAGTCCGTAGATATCGACCGCCACGGTCAGTCCCGACGACTCCCCGGAAGCCTGCTCGGGCGCCATGTACTCGGGCGTCCCCAAGGGCTGCCCGGTGACGGTGAGCGCGGAGCTCCGGTCGAGGAGCTTCGCGATGCCGAAGTCCGCGACATAGGGAGCCCCGGCGTGATCGAGCAGGATGTTCGCCGGCTTTAGGTCCCGGTGCAAAATGCCGCGCCGATGCGCGTGATCCACTCCCCGGGCGATCCCGACCACCAACCGAACAATGTCCCGCGTGCGCCCGGAGTAGGCCGTGGTGCGCGCGGAGAGCGAGCCACCCTCGGCGAACTTCATCGCGAAAAACGGCCGGCCGTCGCATTCCCCCGCGTCATAGACCGGCAGGATGTGCGGATGGTCGAGACTCGCGATCGCCTCGCTCTCGGCCCGGAAGCGCTCGATCAAGCCGCGGGAGAGTGAGGCCTGGGGAAGCATGACCTTCAGCGCGACAATGCGCGCCGGCGCAGGCTGACGGGCGCGATACACGACGCCACCACCGCCCCGCCCGATCTCTTCCAATAGCTCATAGCGACCAAAACGCCGCGTCGCATCCCCCTCCGCCTCCGGCGCGGGCGCGAGTGCATCCATCCAGTCGCCGTCCGCGACGCTCTCCCCGGTGGTCGCGCCCGTCGCGGTCGTGGCCGCATGGTCGAGCGCGCAAACCACGCAGATCGCTTCCGGGCCCGCCGCGAGCGTGGAACCGCACGTGCCGCACTTCTGCGTCTCCGCCGGGAGACGTCGCGTGGGATCCGGCGGAGAGGACACGCTGGCGACTGAACCGCGAAATCGCCTCCCACCCAACCGAAAACACCGCGGATCTGCGGAAACAGTCGCTCCGGGTTCAGTATCGGCGCAGGACGGTATCCACCTGCGCAAGACGGGGATCCGTCTCCGGGTAATCCAGCGTGAAATGCAGACCCCGGCTTTCCTTCCGCGCCAAAGCGCTGTCCACGATCAGGGCAGCCACGCTCACGAGGTTCCGGAGCTCGAGGATGTCGATCGTGACCTTGTAGCCCCAGTAGAACTCCTGAATCTCGTCCTGCAGATTGCGCAAGCGCGCGGCCGCGCGCTTCAGCCGTTTGTCGGTCCGCACGATCGACACGTAGTCCCACATGAGGCGGCGGATCTCACCCCAGTTGTGGTAGATCACGACGAGCTCGTCGAGATTGGCGGCATCGCCCGACTGCCACTCCGGGATCGACCAAGGCGCAGGAGAATCCTGCCCCGGTGGCTCATCCCGAACCACTCGCGCGGCCGCCCGATGCGCGATGACGAGCGCCTCGAGCAGCGAGTTGCTCGCGAGCCGGTTGGCGCCGTGCAGGCCCGTGGAGGCGACCTCGCCGATCGCGAAGAGACCGCGGACATTGGTGGCGCCATCGAGATCCGTCTTCACTCCGCCGCATTGGTAGTGGGCCGCCGGAACCACGGGGATTGGCTGCTTCGTGATATCGATCCCCAACGCGAGGCAGCGCTCGTAGATATTTGGGAAGTGCGCGCGGACGAAATCGGCCGGCTTGTGGGAGATGTCGAGAAAGACGCATTTCGCGCCGGTCCGCTTCATCTCCGTGTCGATCGCCCGCGCGACGATGTCGCGCGGCGCGAGCGAGGCGCGGTAGTGATACCGCTCCATGAACGGCTGGCCGTCGCCGTCCAGAAGCACGCCCCCTTCGCCGCGCACTGCCTCCGTGATGAGGAACGATTTCGCGTCCGGATGGAACAGGCAGGTCGGGTGGAACTGGATGAACTCCATGTTCGCGATCGCCGCCCCCGCCCTCCAAGCCATCGCGAGACCGTCGCCGGTCGCGATGTCGGGATTGGTCGTGTATTGGTAAACTTTCCCGCAACCGCCCGTGGCGAGGACGACGCGCCGGCACTCGATCGTCCGCACCGCCCCGGTGGTGGCATCGAGGACATACACCCCGACACAACGGTTCTCCGTCGCGAAACCGAGTTTCCCCGTGGTGACGAGGTCGATCGCCATCTGGTTCTCCAGCAGTTCGATGTTTGGGGCCTGGGCGACCGCCGCCAGCAGGGTCGCTTCAATCGCGCGACCCGTCGTGTCCTTGAAATGGAGGATCCGGCGCTGCGAATGCCCGCCTTCGAGACCCAGCGCGATCTCCCGCCCGCCCGTGGGCGCGTCCTGCTCGTCGAAGTGCAGCCCCCAGCCCATCAACTCGCGAATTCGGGCCGGACCATCCGTCACGATCGCCCGGACGGCCGCCTCATTGCAGAGCCCGGCGCCGGCTTCCAGCGTATCGGCGACGTGGGATTCGATCGTGTCCTCCCGACCCCAGACGCACGCGACGCCGCCCTGCGCCCACGCCGTGTTCGTTTCGGCCCGGCCCCGTTTCGTGAGGATCGCGACGCGGCCGTGCGCGGCGGCCTTGAGCGCAAAGGAGAGCCCGGCGACGCCGGAGCCGAGGACAACAAAATCGTATGAGGCCATGGGAATCGAGGGAAATGGAATCAAGCGCTGTCTACCACATCGTCTGGCGCGCGCGTTCCGGCCAGGCGCGATCATAGTCCACGCCTCCGACCCGGTCGTCGGTCAGCGCAGCGAGGATCTGGCCTGGCGTCGGCAGGTTCTCCGGCGCGACGTGCTTCGCCGGATTCCACAGATCCGAGCGAACCAGCGCCCGGGCGCATTGAAAATAGACCGAATCCACCTGCACCCGAATCACGCAACGCGGCGCGCTGCCTTCCACTGCGAACGAGGAGAGGAGTCCGGAATCGGTCCGCAGTTCGGCCCGGCCGTTCACCCGCAGAGTGGTGCCGGACCCCGGAACGAGGAAAAGAAGCCCGACTCGTGGATCGCGGATGATGTTTCGGAGCGAGTCGGTCCGGTTGTTTCCGCGGCGGTCGGGCAGCAGGAGCGTGCGTTCATCCGAAATCCGCACGAATCCGCGGACGTCACCGCGCGGCGAGCAATCCAGACCCTCCGGCCCGCTCGTGGCGAGCGCGAGAAACGGCGACGCCTCGATGAACGCGCGATAGTGCGGCGTGAGGTGGTCGACCTCCTTGACGGTGGCGGGCGGAAGCGGCGTTCCGTAGAGCGCCGCCAGTTCGGCGAGATTCGCGATGACCGACATCGGGAAAGATGTCACGGCAGGGGGCGACTACGCCACTGGGATTCGGAGGAATGACGAATCGCGATGAGCCGCATGTCAATCCGGCCGCTACGCCATGCCTCTCCAATCCGTTCACTCCACCGAGCGCGCCGGACTGCCCTTGTAGTTGGCGGTTGCGGACGTGAGCCCCTGGGCGAGGCATTCCGGACAGAGCCGGGTGTTCGGATCTTCCTCCTCGGTCTCAGCGGCGAGGAGGAAAAGAACATGGCAGGGATCATGGAGGCAATTCACGAACTGGCTCGTCGGACGCCCGGTGTGCGCGCACCGCCCGATCGTGACGAGGGACTCCTCCACGCGCACGGTCATCCGTTGATCAAAGACGAAGAGCTCGCCCAACCAGTGCTCGTTCCCAAATTCCTCCTGATACCGGGCAACGCCGCCCTGGAGCTGGCGGACATCGCGGAAGCCGCGGCTGCGGAACAACGCGGAGGCCTTCTCACACCGAATCCCACCCGTGCAGTACATCAGAATCTTCCGATCCTTCAAAGACTCGAGCTGATCGAGGTAGGATGGCAGTTCGCGGAAATGCTCGATGTCGCAGGCGATCGCGTGCTCGAATTTTCCGGCCGCCGCTTCGTAGCGGTTCCGCACGTCCACCACGACCACGGAGGGGTCCTCCTCGATGGCGCGCTTCCATTCGGCGGGGCTCAGGTGATTGTCGAAATCGGGCACCAGCGGCCCGGCCCCGAGCGTGACGATCTCCGGCCGAACCTTCACCGCGAGCCTGGGAAAAGTTCCGGCGTCGCCGGCGCTGACCTTTACATCGATGTCAGCGAAGCGCGGGTCCGCCCGCAGTTCCGCGACGTAGCGCTCGATCGCCGCGGCCGTTCCTGCGAGCGTCCCGTTGATGCCTTCGGTCGCGACCAGCAGCCGGCCCTTGAGCTGCAGCTCGGTGCAGAGCGTGCGGTGTGCGGCCGCGAACGCGCCAGGATCAGCCAAGGGGACGTACTTGTAGAAAAGGATGACGGGGTGGACCGGAGACATGTTCTGCCTCGGAAGTAGCGCAGCGGCGCCGTGATGCAATCGCGCGGAGGCAAGGTGAAATCGGGCGACGCACGATGGCCGCAGCGAAAGTGAGGGATTGCGATGAAACGGATTCGAGGCACTGAATGTCGGTATGCCCAAGTTCACCGTTTTCCTGAAGCACGGAGAGGCGTTCACCATCCGCGACCACCAGAATGTGGCCGGGTCGTTGTGCGCGGATTTTCAGGCCTACCTCCAGTCGGCACCGGACGCCCAACGGGCCAAGATCTTCACCATTCCCCAGTTCGAGAAGGGCGTTCGAACCTTCGACGACACGTTCATCGTCGACTTCGCCGAGGTGGCGGCGATCCACCGCGAGCGATTGACCTGACCCTGAGAGAACGTCGAACTTCGAACTTCGAACTTCGAACATCGACGGGCTGAGCAGCCCCTTCGCAAGGCCGCAGGGATGTGCCGGACGGCGAATCGCCGGCTTCGCTGAATGAATCGAAAGGCAAACTCGGCTCGCCGTCACTGGGTGATTTCAGGTCGAATCGAGTCCAACCGCGGAGTTTCGGCGAGCCTTCGCCCCATAGACGTCCAGCCGCAGATTGATCCGGAGGACGGGGAGGCTGTGCATCAGCGAATAAGGAACGACTTCGTCCCAATTTCCGTCCGCGAAGACACCGCAGAACAGCTCAACCGATGCGCCCTCCTCATCGATTCGACGAAACAAAGTACCGTGGACCGCCAGCATCCCGAGCACGTCCAGCACCGGAACCAAGTCCGTCGCGCCATCGACATCGAACCGATGCGACCAGTGGGAAGAATCATGAACGCCGCCGAACGACTTCCCTTCGCGCGTCATCCTGAGGGAACCCGCGCGAGTCGCACGCCGCGGGGCAAGGCCGAGAACGCTTGTGATCTCAGCCGGATCAAGGTCTGGGTGCGAGATCGAGAGCGACACGCGAAAGTGCCGGGCGATCTGTGGCATCGTCATCGGACGGAAAGCGGAATTCCCCGGAAGAGGCCTGACGACGAGAAACGCATTTCAGCCCCTTCGAAGTTCGACGTTGAATGTTCAACGTTCGAAGTTCGGTATTTATTTAGTGCGGCAGATTGCAACCGGGCCCGACGGTCTGGAAAAAGTCGTTCCCCTTGTCGTCCACGAGGATGAAGGCGGGGAAATCCTGCACTTCGATTCTCCAGATGGCCTCCATGCCGAGCTCCTGAAATTCGACCACCTCGACCTTTTTGATGTTCTCCTTCGCGAGGATCGCGGCGGGACCGCCGATGCTGCCGAGATAGAATCCGCCGTGCTTCTTGCACGCATCGGTCACCTGCTGTCCGCGGTTGCCCTTCGCGATCATGATCATGCTGCCACCATGGCTCTGGAAAAGGTCGACGTAGCCGTCCATCCGCCCGGCCGTCGTCGGTCCGAATGATCCGCTCGGCATTCCCGGCGGGGTCTTCGCCGGACCGGCATAGTAGACGGGATGCGCCTTGAAATAGTCCGGCAGGGGTTTCCCGGCATCGAGCATCTCCTTGAGCTTCGCGTGCGCAATGTCGCGGGCGACGATGATCGGACCCGTCAGGAGGAGTCGCGTGGTGACGGGATACTTACTCAGCTCGGCCCGGATCTCCTCCATGGGGCGATTCGTATCGATGTGCACGGCGTTCGTGTCCTTCCGATGGCGCAGCTCTTCCGGAATATACTGGAGCGGATTCGTCTCGAGTTTTTCGATGAAAACGCCGTCCCGCGTGATCTTCCCTTTTGCCTGCCGGTCGGCGGAGCACGAGACCCCGATCCCGATGGGCAGTGAAGCCCCGTGCCGCGGCAGGCGGACGACGCGCACATCGAGCGCGAAGTACTTCCCGCCGAACTGCGCGCCGATCCCGCAGGTGCGGGCCGCCTCGAGCATCTCCGCTTCGAGGTCGAGATCGCGGAAGGCGCGCCCGTGCTCGTTCCCGGTGGTGGGCAGCGCATCGAGATACTTCGTCGAGGCAAGCTTCACGATCTTCATCGTGTGCTCCGCCGACAGTCCGCCGATGACAAACGTGAGGTGGTAGGGCGGGCAGGCCGCGGTCCCGAGCGTCAGCATCTTCCCGGTCAGAAAACCCACGATTCCCAGCGGGCTGAGTACCGCGCGCGTTTCCTGGTAAAGGAACGCCTTGTTCGCCGAGCCGCCGCCCTTCGCGATGAAGAGAAACTTGTAAGCATCGCCATCGACCGCCGCGAGGTCGAGCTGCGCGGGCAGGTTCGTCGCGGTGTTCTTCTCGGTGAACATGTCCAGCGCCGCGTTCTGCGAATAGCGCAGGTTGTTCTCGGTGTAGGCGCGATAGACGCCCCGCGAGAGCGCCGCCTCGTCGCCGCCGCCGGTCCAGACTTGCTGCCCCTTCTTGCCGATCACGATCGCCGTGCCGGTGTCCTGGCAGAAGGGCAAAAGTCCGGCCGAGGAAACGTCTGCATTCTTCAGCAGGGTCAGCGCCACCATCCGGTCGTTCTCGCTCGCCTCCGGATCGTCGAGGATCGCCCGCACCTGCTTGAGGTGCTTCGGGCGGAGAAAGAAATTGATGTCGTGAAAGGCCTGGTCCGCGAGCAACGTGAGCGCTTCCGGCGCCACGCAGAGCATTTCTTGCCCAGCGAAATTCTGCACGCTGACGTGCTCCTTCGTCAGGAGCCGATAGTCCGTGTCGTCCGGGCCGAGCTCAAAGAGCTCCTGATAGTGAAATCCTGGCGTCGCCATGCAAGAGTCTCTGGCCCGCCGAGGGCACGTGCAAGGCCGCACGCCGGACGTTCAACGGCCCGCCGCGCGCTTGATCTCCACCACCAGCAGGACGCGCTGTCCGCGATCCACGTAGCGAAGCAACTCCCGGGCGACCCCCCATTTACCCCCTTCGACGAGGCGCGGCAGAAACTCCTCCGGAATGAACAGGTAGCGGGCGGAATCTGGGATCCGATCCGCGGAGAGGACGAAGACGGGATTCCGGCGCAGATAAAAGAATGCGGGCTGCGAATCCGGGTCGAAAGCGTAGATGAACTCGGCCCGCGGCACCGCTTTTTCGATCTGCGTCGCGAGCGGGCGCAGTCGCTCGTGCGGCGCCATCTGGGGCGGGACCACCGCCGCGAAGATGACGGAGGACACGGCCATCACCCCCGCCGAGCGGAGCGCGAGATCGGCCGCGCCCGTAAAATGCGAGCCGCGGCGCAGAATTTCGAAGGCCAGGAACGCGAGAATGCCGACAAGGATTGACCCCACCCACGTCCCCTCGAGCAGAGCAGGCCCAGGATGGAAGGTGCGCCACCGCAAAAGCATAAAGCCGAGCGCGGCGGGGACGGCGAGGGCGATCAGGATTTCGAATCCGCGCAGGATGACGGCCCACGTCCTCATCACCGCAGGCGACGCGACTGGATCAAAGAGGAGCGCCGCGAGAACGCTGGCGGGCACGAGGAGCGGCAGCACGTAGCGCGGAGCAGCGGCGGGCAGCAGCATGATCGCGAAATAGCTGATGCCGATCGCCCAGCGCAATCCGCGGTGGAGGACGATGCGCCGCGGATCGAGCGAAGCGATGACCGAGCGCGGCCAGGCGACGGCGACGAGGACGATCCAGGGCACGAAGTTCACCCAGCCCTGGATCGACACGTTCCGAAGGTATCGTCCGAGCTCGAACGGATGGGACGTACCCGAGACCCGTTCGGTGATCTGCTCCATCCACTCTCCGGCGACCGCGTTGGCGGGCAGCCGGAGAAAAATCGCATAGGCCCACGCGCCAAAGATTCCCGCGGCGAGAAGAATTCCGAAAAAGTGCGTCGGCCGCAGCAGGGTGCGTGTCCGACCCTCCGCGACCAGGACTGCGGTCACGACGGCATAGAAGAAGAGCAGATTCACCGGCCCCTTCGCGAGCAGGCCGAGGCCCAAGAGCAGGCCGGATACCGTCCAGCCGAACCAGCCCACGCCCCGCTCGTCCGCTCGCCACCAGAAGTGAATCCAGGACAGAATCGCCAGTCCGGAGAGCGAGATATAGAGCGCCTCGATTTCGATTTTCCGCCCCAGCTCCATCAGTCCCACATTCGTCAGAATGAAGACGGCCGCGCAGAGCGCACCCGGCTCACCCAACGGTGCGCGCAGGAAGAAAAAGGCCCCGAGGACGAGCGCGAGCGTCGCGAGGGCGGAGGGCAGCCGAATGGCCCATTCATCGCGGCGATCGAGCACCTTTGCGGTGCCTGCGACCACCCAGTTCACCAAGGGCGGCTTCCGATTGTACTCCCGCCCTCCGATCTTCGGCACCAGCCAGTCGTGGTCGTCGAGCATTTGCAGTCCGGGCATCGCCCGGCGGCCTTCCTCGCCCTTCAACTCAATCGCGCCGAGCGCCGGCAGATAAATGGCCGCCCAGGCGCCCGCGAGGAGCACGGAGATGATCGCCCCGCGGCGAACGACAAAGGAAAACCACTTCGGCGGATCCGACCGGGACGAGGATGACGACATGAGGAGCAGTCGGAAAGGTGACCCGCGGGTGTCTTGAACTTTGGGTCTCCCTCCCTACCGTAAACTTCGCCGCATTTCCGGCGTAAATGCGAATGATTTTCCCATCAGCAAGTCTCCGGATGTTGCGTCTACCCGCCATCGTCGCGGCTTTTCTCGCGTTCGGCGCGCCGGTGTTGCCGGCGCAATCGTCTTTTTACGACCAGGCGCTCGAGGCCTTCAAAACAAGGGAGTATCCGCGCGCCCTGACCCTGCTGAAACAGGCGGAGCAGAAGGGCGTGATGGGCGCCGACGAATGGAACCTGCGCGGATCAATCCACATGCGCCTGCGGGATTTCGCCGCAGCGCGAGACGCCTTTCGCCGGGCGGTGCGGGCCGATCCGACGCTCTGGGCCGCGCAATTCAATCTCGGCGAGGCCGATTTTCGGGAGGGAAACTTCGCGGCGTCCCGCTCCGCGTTTGAGCGCCTCCTGCTGAATTCCACCGCCGATGGCGAGCGCGATCTCGCCCGCTACAAAATTGCCCTCACCTTCATCAAGGATGGTGATCTCGCGCGGGCCACGGAAGCGATCGACCGACTGAAACCGGGAGGATCGCCCTCGTACTTTTTTGCTCGGGCCGCGCTCGCCCTGCACCAGCACGCTGGGGCGGAAGCCGCCCGCTGGCTCGAGAAGGCTCCCGGCGGACCGCGGGCGCCGGCCGCGCGAGTGTTCGCCGATTCGTTCGAGGCGATGGGCTGGTCGGCCGACCCCAGGCTCGCCGCGAGGCTCGGCTCGCCCACCGGAACCGGAGAAACGCTGGGCGGCGACTGGACCGTCGCCGGCTTCCTTGGTTCTCCCACAACCGCCTCAACGGCAACGCCTCCGACCACCGGCCTGGCCACTCCGCCCCCCGCAACTTCCGCGCGAGCGGCCAACGTTCCGAGGAACGAACCTCCGGTCAGCGACCTCGTCCCGATCGCGGACTCCGTGGGCGCATTGCCTCCGGCCATCCGCGCCGGAACGCCTCCACCCGACCGTTCTGCCCCGCCGCCTCGTGGCGACGGATCCACCCCCGCTGGACTGCGTCGGGCGCAGAATGAGGCGCTCCCGCCCGCGAGCGGGCCGGCGGGTAGCGCCGGCCGCAAGGTCGCACCGGCACCGACGCCTGAATTCCTCGAAGCCTTTCTCGCCGCCGCTCAAGCCTACCAGAGGAAGGACTATGACGAGGCGGCCGGCCTGATCGAGAAAGCGGACGGCGTGCAGCCCGGACAGGCGGATTCGCTGAATCTCCGCGGTCTGATCCGGTTTCGCCTGCGCGACTATCCGGCCGCCGAAGCGTTCTTTCGCGGCGCAATCCAGGCCGATCCGACGCTGTGGGCGGCGAAGTTCAACCTCGCAGAAATCCCCTTCGAGTTTCGGAACTACTCGCTCGCCCGGGCGCGCTATGAACAGCTTTATCTCGAGACCGACGCCACGACCCAGCCGCGCGAGGTGGAGTTCACCCAATACAAGATCTTCCTCACGTTACTGCTGGAGGGGAAGGAACAGATGGCCCGCACTTTTATGGGGCGCTTCCGCTTCAACTCCCCGACTCCCGCGCGATCGTACGCGCAGGCGGCCCTGAATTTCCGCGCCGGAGATTTCGAAAAGGGAGCATCTTGGATCGCGAACGCTCGCCGCGAGTTCCCGGCGGACGCGAACGCGATGTTTGCCGAGGCGTTTTATCGGATCGGATGGCTGACTGAAGCCGTCGTGGCGCCCGAACCGGCCGTTCTCGCGGGCGACGGCTTTCTTGGCGACGGCGACCGGGTCGCGACTCCGCAGGCGCCGGGCGGTGCGGGGCTGCCCGCCGACGTCATTCAGCCGATGTCCGAGCCGCCATCCGGGCCACCTCTCGCCGCGATGGCACCAGTTTCGTCCGAACCGACTCCGGTAACTCCGGCGAGGTTGGCGGAAGCGGCGGCGACACCCGCGGCTCCAAGAGCCTCAGCGAGTCCGCCACCGCCCCAACGGGCAAAGCTGCGTACGGCGGAGGGTTTTTCCTGGGAGGAGGGCTTTCCGCTTCTGCTGGCAGGCGTGATTCTGGCGCTTTGTACGGCTGTTTTCGCGTTCCGGCGGCGCCGTCAGGGAAAGCGTCCCAGCCCTCGTTCCGGCACCCACGGCCGCCAGCCGGCCGCCGCTGCATCTGAAACGGGAAGAAAGATTTGATTCAATGGCTGAATTGGTGTTCCCCTTGCGCACGTCGCGCGCCGCACCGCCATGATTCTGGCCTTTCTCGAAAATCTCGACAGTATCTCCACTTTGCAGATGGTCATCGGCGGCGTCGTGCTGTTCGTGATCAACTTTCTGTTGCTCCGCTGGTTTGTGCTCTGGAATCGAGACAATCCCGCGCAGGCTCCCGCGCCAGCAGATACCCCCGCCGTCCCGAAGAAATTCGCGACTCCCTCGACGGGCGCAGGCGCGCCGAGACCCGCCGCGGGTCGCGGCAGTTCTCCCATGTTCCGCCGGGTCGGAGGTCAGAATGGTCCCGCGGAAACGGCGGCCCCATCGATCCAAGTCTTCCAGCCGGATCCCGCGAAGCTGGGTGGCATCGGAGCCGCGACCCAGGCGGCGGTCACCGCCGCGGCCGCCTCCGTTCTGAGCCAGGCGCAACCTCAGGCAGCGCCAGTCGCGGAAAAAGCCGCCGCGCCAGCTGCCGTTGATCCAACGACCCCAGCGACAAGCACGCCCACTCCTGCCCCAGCCATTGCTCCTATCGGCGATATGGGCATCAGACCGATCACCTCCTCGATCGGCACCCGGCTCTCCGTGCTCTCCCTTTCGGTCGTTGAGCCGCCGTTAAGTAAGACGCAGCCGAGTCCGTCCGACTCGATGGCGCAGCCGCCCGATTCATTCCGGACGAGCCCGCAGATTCGGATTGTGGAGCGGGCGGGCGCGCTCGCGGGTTCGCAGGAAGCGGCGCGGGCCGGAGGCGGTGCAGGCGTTCCTCCGACCGATGACGCGGCCGCCGCGGCCCTCGCGGAGGCGAAGAAGGCCTTTGAGACGGTCGCCATCGAGGAGGTTCGGAAGGCCGAGGAACTCCGTCAGCAGATCGATGAGGCCCGAAAGGTCGAAGGAGAGCGGATGGCCGACGAATTGAAGCGGGCAGCCGAAGCCGCGCGAAAACTCGATGCCGCAAGCCATCCGGAACCGGTGGGCGCCACCGTTCTCTCGACGGGAGAACCCTCAGCGCCCGCCGCTGCCTCCCTCGTCGCGGAAGCCGCTGCAGACGCCGCTCGTGCCGCCGAAGAGGCGAAACGTGCCGCCGAAGCGGCCCGCGTTGCCGAAGAAGCAAAGCATGCCGCCGAAGCGGCCCGATTCGCCGAGGCATCCAGGATCGCGGAAGAGGCCCGCCAGGCGGAGGCCGCCGCCCGCATCGCCGAGGAAGCCGAACTCGAAGCACTCGCCACCGCAGCGGCCGAGGCCGCGCAGGCTGCCCGGGCAGCCGCGGAACAGGCTCGTCTCGCAGAAGAAACCCGCCTGGCCAGCCAGGCGCGCGAAAAGGCCGAACAACTCGCGGCCGAGGAAGCCCGGATCGCCGAAGCGGCCCGCGTCGTGGGGGAGGCGAAACTCGCGCAAGAAGCAGCCAGGCTTGAGGAACAGCGGCTCGCCGATTCTGCGCGGGCCGGGAGCGAAGCCGGGAAGGCCGAGCTTGCGGCGAAGAAGGAATCCGAGGTGGACAATACCGTCGCGGCCGCGTTGAGCTGGATCAGCACGGCGAATCTAAGCGCGGTCACGGAGCCTCCCGCAGTCGTCCCCGATGCCCCGGCTTTGGCCAAGGCGGAACCGAAAGTTCCCACCACCGATTTCATCGCGACCGTCCTGACGCCGGAGCCAGCACCGGTCGCGCTGCCGCCCGTGACCGCCAGCGAGCCCGAGCCCTTGGCCGAGACGGAGCCCGTGATCGTCGCGCTGCCCGCACTCGCTTTGGTCGCGACCGAACCGAAGCCGGCCAGCGACTCCATTCCGCACATCCCAACCCCGCAACCCTCCCTCATGTCCACCGAAACCAAACCGGCAGCTGCCAAGGCCGAACAGACTTCCGTCCATCTCACGCTCGGCTTCGAGATTGCCGGCCTCCACCTTACGCCCTCATTCAAGGTCGGGTCCGTGGACATTCGCCCCACGTCGAATGTCGTCGCCCTCCAGCTCGCCGGGGGAGCAAAAGACGCGCTCCCGCTGAACGTCTCGTTCGAGATCGCCGCCGTGAAGACCAGCGCCGGCAATCAGATCGCCGCCTGGAGCCTCAAGCCGCTCGGCTCGGCCCGCCCCGCCCCCGCCCCCCAGTCCTCGCTGACCGTCGGTAGCGTCGCGGTCACGGCGGATGCCGCGCCGATCTCGGTGACGTCCGCGAGCGCCGGGGCGACCGCGATTCAGTTCGTCTGCACCGGTCACATTGCCGGAATCGACTTTACGCCGACGTTCGAGATCGGGATGCTGCGCCTCGACTCCGATTCCAATTCCGCCTTGCTCAAACTCGCGAACCCCAGCGGCGCCGCCATGGCGATGCCTCCGTCGTTCGACATCGCGAAGGTCGACCTCACTCCCGAAGGCCAGATCGCCATGATTTCCCTGACGCCGGCCAAGGTCTGAGCAGAAGAAAGGCAGGGCGCGGATCGCCGCGATGCAAAGGGCTGGCGCCAAGCCAGCCCTTTTTGTTGGCATTGAGAAGGCAGGCTCGGACATCGCTCTGACATACGTCTGAGGCGAATGGCGCTAAGATACGGTCGGTTGATGCGAGATCGACCACGCAGGTTTGGCCCTGGAAGAGCCCCGGAAATTTGCCGGTTGGCGTGAGCCACCGGTAGTCGCCGGGAGCCATCGAGCCCCGGCAGGAGCGGCGGACTCGATGCCAGCTGGGAACGTCGATCTCGACGCGTCGTGGGCACGGCTGGCGGGAATCCATCGGCCAAACTCATTCGCCGGCGACTCCCCCGCGCCCCTCCGGGGCTCATCGATCTGAAATCATTTACCGGTGGCTGACGCCATCGGCAGCCGAGCCTGCGAGCCGGATCGACATGCTTCGCCTGTTCCCTCTTTCAATCGATCAAACATCCTTTGGCCCTCCGGGCCGATTTACCTGCGTTCCCCCGCCCAAAACCCGCTTAGCCTGGCGCCATCCGGCTCTGACATACGTCTGCGTCTCACCCCCAAAACCCGGAGCACGCACGATCTCTCAGCTCCGGCCCGATCCGCCGGCTCACGAGAGCACGATGCCGCGAATATCAGCACCGCGGCGGCAGGTTTCAGACGATTTCCACCGTCGTTTGCGCGGATCGCGTCGAGAGCATTCACGCGTCTTTCGGCGCTCGCGAAGGCGCTATCGTGGCAGGCCGAAAGCTTGCCATTTAGACGCCCGCGTTCCGCTCCTTTAAGTCAAAATCCGGTGCAACGACGGAAGGTCCGGGCTCGCTTTCGAAGGTTCCGCGATCCGTCAGAGCGTTCGCTGATCCTTCGGACGGTTCCGCGACCCGCCGAAGGGTCCAGCGAACCTAAAAAAGGGTTCCGCGAACCCTTTTGAGGATCCCGGAACCCTTTGAAGGATCAGCGAACCGTCGGAAGAGCCGCCGAACCTTCGGAAGGTTCCGTGGCCCGTCGGAAGAGACCCGGAACCTTCAGAGCGTTCCACGAACCTTCAGAGCGTTCCGCGAACCTTCGGAAGGTTCCACGAACGTTCAGAGCGTTCCACGAACCTCAAAAGGGTTCCACGAACCCTTTTGAGGTTCGGCGAACCGTTGGAAGGATCCGCGACCCGCAGGGTGGGTCGGCGGACCTTCGGAAGCTTGCGCGAATCTCCCGGCGGTCGCGGGCAGGCCCGCGCCCACCCGAGTTACTCCCGGCCTCCGGCGACATCGCGCCGGTTCGCTACTCAAACCGCAGCGCCTCGATTGGATCGAGCGACGCGGCTTTCCAGGCGGGGTACATGCCGAAGCCCACGCCGATCACGCTGCAAACGCCGATGCCCGCGATGGCCCAGCCGATGGGAAAGAGGACTTCGGCCTTGAGCAAAATGGCGAGGGCATTTCCACCCAGAACGCCAAACGCGATGCCAAGCAGGCCGCCCACGACGGAGAGGAAGACCGCTTCGACGAGGAACTGGCGGAGGATGTCCCGCTTGCGCGCACCGATCGATTTCCGGATGCCGATCTCCTTGGTCCGCTCCGTCACGCTCACGAGCATGATGTTCATGATCCCAATCCCGGCGGCGATGAGGGCAATGAAGCTGATCACGAAGGCGCCGGCGCGGATCTGGTCGGCCACAGTCGCGAAGGCGCTCGCCAGCGAATCGTTCGCGTACATTTCGAAATCGTTCTCGTCACCCGGCTTCAAGCCCCGGGCCTGGCGCATCGCTCCGATCGCGGCGCTTTCGGTCTGCACGTAGACGTTTCGCGACTCGGGCTGGATCGCGATGTTAATCGTGCGGTTCGCACTCCCGTAATCCTCGAAGTAGCGCGTGATCGGCATGATCGAGATCCCGTCCTGATTTCCGCCGAAACCGCCGCCCTTGGGCTGGAGCGTGCCGACGACAGTGTAGGTCTTCCCGTTCACGCGCATCTCCTTGCCGAGCGGGGTCTCGCCCGGAAAGAGCCGCCGGACGAGTTCCTGCCCGATGACGATGACGTTCCGACCAAGGGTCACGTCGCTCTCGTTCAGGTTCCGGCCCTCATCCATGTTGAACGCGTTCGCGATGAGGAAGTTTTCGTTCGTCCCGACGATCAGCGTGCTTTGATTCGTTTTCAGCCGACCGCGGGTCGCGACCTTGCTGCCGTCAAAAACCTTCAGACAGATGGCGGCGTTCTGACCCTCCATCTGCCGGATGAAGGTCTGCGCCTGCTGATACGTCACGTTTCGACGGTTTTCGTACTGCTTGCTGGCCCGTCCCCCGCCCTGCGTCTGGGGATACTTCGCGAACTGAAAGATATTGGAGCCAAGGAAAGTCAGCCCGTTCTCGATCGACGACTGGAGCGCACCGGTTGCCGTCATCACGCTGATGACCGAGAACACGCCGATCGTGATCCCGAGCATCGTGAGAAACGAGCGCAGCTTGTTCGCCGTGAGGGCGGCAAACGCGAGGGCGAGGGTTTCCTTGAGAGGCATCGGGGCAGGAGGGAAGTCAGTTTCGGGTGTCCTCGCGAAGCGAAGCGCTATTCGTATCGCAGCGCGGTCACCGGATCGAGCTTCGAGGCCGAGTAGGCCGGCGCGAAGCCCGAGACGATCCCGGTCACCGCACTGATGATCAGGCCCGCGAAGACGAGGTTCATCGAGAACGAGATGGGGAAGCTGGGGAAGGCGGCCGCGACGCCGTAGAACATCAGCCAGGAAAGGGCCAGGCCGGCGAGACCGCCGACGACGCAGATGCTCACGGCTTCAATGAGGAACTGCATGAGAATCGTCCGGCGGCGGGCGCCGAGCGCCTTGCGAGTCCCGATTTCCTTCGTGCGTTCCTTCACGCTGACGAAGGTGATGTTCATGATCCCGATCGCGCCGACGAAGAGCGACAGTCCGGTGATGAACAGGCCCGCGATGGCGATGCCGGCCTGGATGGGCCCGAGCGTGGACTTGAACGCCTCCTGGGCGTTCACAGCGAAGTTGTCGGCCTCGTCGGGCTTCAGACCCCGCAGACGCCGCATGTGGCCCGTGAGTTCGTCCTTCGCGGCCGCGAGCTTTGTCTTGTCCTTCACCTTCACGCGAATGTCCGACTCGTCACGGTTCTTCCCCTTCATGTACTTCGCAAAGGCCGGGAGCGGAATGACCGCCTGATTGTCAAAACTGAAGAGCCCGAGAAAGCTGCCCTGCCGGGCGAAGACGCCGAGCACGCGCCATTCCTGGCCGGCCATGCGGACCGTCTTGTCGAGCGGCGACTCATTCGGAAAGAGCGCGTTGGCGACGTCGAAGCCAAGCAGGACGACGTTGCGGCCGCCGCGCGACTCCTCGCTCGTGAAAAACCGGCCCTCGCGAAAATCCGTGGGGGAAAGTTCATTGTAGCCGTCGGTCGTCCCGAGGATGAAAACGCGATCCACCTCGTTGTCCCCGCGCTTGATCCGCTTGAAAGTCTGGCCCGCCGGGACCGCGAGCGACAACTCGGTGTTCGGCAGCGTCTCGAGCAGCGCGTTGAGCCGATCCGCGTACCCGGCCTTCAGGGGCGGACGGTTGCGGTACTCGAAGTCGTCCCCATCCCGCACCCACGGAGCCTTCGAGACGTAGAGGATGTCGTCGCCGAGGAGCGAGAGGGAGTTTTCAAAGCCCGTGTTGATGCCGGCGATCGCCGTCCCCATCAAGGTCACGGCGACGATGCCAATGACCACCCCCAACGCCGTGAGGAATGAGCGCGTGCGGTTCGCGCGCAGTTGGGCCAGCGCGATGCGCCAGCTCTCCACGAATTCGAACCAGATGAGTCTCACGGGCGGGACGGGATGGAAAAGCGGGGGACGAAAGGGCTCACTTCATCTGGCCGCTGGGGCCGTCGCTTTCGATGAGACCATCGCGCAGCCGCACGATGCGGCGCGCATGTTCGGCGATGTCCGGTTCGTGGGTGACCACGATGATCGTGTTCCCCTGTTCGTAGAGCGACTCGAAGAGCGACATGATCTCCTCGCCGGTACGCGAGTCGAGATTGCCGGTCGGCTCGTCGGCGAGGATGATCGACGGATCATTGACGAGAGCTCGGGCGATCGCGACCCGCTGGCGCTGACCGCCGGAGAGCTCGTTCGGCCGGTGGTGCATGCGGTTGCCGAGACCGACCTTGGTGAGCGCGAGTTCCGCCCGCTCGACGCGGGTGACCGAATCCATGCCAGCGTAGATGAGCGGAAGCTCGACGTTGTCGAGCGCATCCGAGCGCGGGAGGAGGTTGAACGTCTGGAAGACGAAGCCGATCTCCTTGTTCCGGATGACCGCCAACTCATCGTCCTCCATCGCCGCGACGTTCTTCTGATTGAACTCGTATTTCCCGATCGTGGGCGTGTCGAGACAGCCCAGCATGTTCATCAGCGTCGACTTGCCGCTGCCGGACGGCCCCATGATCGCGAGATACTCGTTTCGATAAATCTTTAACGAGACGCCTCGCAAAGCGTGGATCAGTTCACTGCCCATCTGGTACGTCTTCGTCACGCCCTCGATATCGATGACGAGCGGTCCGCGGGGACGAGTCGGGCGAATGAGGTCGGGGTCGGCGGACATGGGCACCGCGGGCGGGGGTGGTTGAAGGATGACGCTCATGACGGTGGAGGGCAATGCGGTCCCGGGAGACATCGCGCCCCGAACTTCGAAGGCAGCCCATTGAAGTCGGCGGCGGCGCGGTGACGTGGCATCGCGATTTGGATTTGGCGGACTATTTCTTTTCGACCTTCGGCTTCTCGAGGGCGACCAGTGCGCCCTCCTTGAGTGTGCGGCTCACGGCCTTGTAAGGGCCGTTCACGACGTCCTCGCCCGGTTGAAGACCCTTCTTGATTTCAATGTGAGTGTTGTCGGAAATCCCGGTCTCAACCTCGCGGAGTTCCACCTTGTCGCCCTTCTTCACGAAGACGACGCGGGTGCTCTTCTCGCGCTCGGCCTTCTTTTCCGCCGCCTTCTGTTTGTCGTTAAAGAGTTCCGCGGAATTTTCGGCGGCGCCCTGCGCGGCGGCCTTCGCCTTTTCCCGTTCGGCGGGAGAATCCTTCGCGCCTTTCTCGCGCACAGTCACCGCGACGAGCGTCACCGCGACGACGTCCTTCACCGTCTGCGTCTCGACATCGGCGGTCCCGCTCATGCCGGGCCGGAGGGCCGCACCTTGCGCGTCCACCCGGACTCGCACTTCAAAATTCGTCACTTCCTCCTGCGTCCCCGCAGCCGTCGTCGTCGCGGAATTCGCGATCTGACTCACCACGCCGCGGAAGAGGCGGCCGGGGAAGGCGTCGATGTTCACCGCCACGCTGTCCTTCATCTTCACGAGGGGGATGTCGTTTTCGTTCACCTGCACGCGAAGTTCCATCACGCCGAAGTCAGCCACCCGCATGACCTCCGTGCCGGCGAACTGACCCGTGGCGACGACCCGCTCTCCGACCTGCGAATTCAACACGCTGATGACGCCGTCGATCGGAGCGATGATCACCGTCTTCTGCAGCAGGTCGCGCGTCTGACGGAGCGCGCTCTCGGCGCGATTGATCTCACTCGCCGACGCCTCGGTGGTCGCCGTCGCCACATCGAACTGCATCCGGGCGTTCTGGACATCTGCCTCTGACGTGATGCGCTGACCGTAGAGCCGCTCGGCGCGCTTCAAATCCTGTTCGAGCTTCGCGACCTGAGCGCGATTCTGCAGGTTTGCCGCTTTGGCCGACTTGATCGACGCCTCCTGCTGTTCGACCTGCGCCTGGTAGGTGTCCGGCTTGATCTTGATGAGCAGATCGCCCTTTTTCACGAACTGGCCCACCTTCACCGGCATTTCGATGATTTCGCCCGCCACTTCGGGCGAGATTTTCACCTCGACCTCAGGCTGCACCTTGCCGTTCGCAGAGACGAGCTGGGTGAGATCCTTCTTGATCGACTTGTCGATTGTCACGGTCGTGGGCGCCTCTTTCTTGGGCCTGGCGGCGTTGGCAACGACGCCCACCACGACGAGAAGCGTCAGAAAAAGATAGATGCGCCGGCGCGTCCGGCGTTTCCGAGCGGCGGGGGTCAGCGTCGGCGTCGGCGTCAGCGGCGGGAGGGTGGGAGTGGCGGTTTGGCTCATTTCTGGAAGGGTTGAGGAGAGGTCAGGAGCGTCTTCAGCCCACGCAAACAGACGCAATCGCTGCCGAAGTAGATGACAGGGTGGGGCTTTGTCCAGCCGCCCGGGCCGAGTTAGGCCCCGGAGAGGAGTGATTCGCAAAGTTGGCGGTGGTTCCGACGGAATGGTCGGGACCGCTGGTCTCCGACCTTCCGCGGGAGGGGCTTTCGCCGACTATTTGATCTCGCCGGAATTGGCGAGGGCCCGGCCGAGGAAGGGGTTTCCGATTTCCTTCGTGTCCTGGACCCATCGTCCGTCCAGCACCATGGAGCTCTCGACGATAAAGTACCCTTCGACATCTCCGAAGTGTCCGAGGATCGAGGCACTAACGTCTTTGAAGGCGGTGCGGGCCAAGTCGAGGCGGTTCGTCTCCGAAAGCGTTTTTGCCCCCGCCTTCGTTTTGAGGAGCGCAGGCGAGACGCCGCTGGTCTCAAGTGCCTTTGTGAGCCCCACCCCCGCTGAACGCGAGCGGCGCAGGTCTTCCTCGACGAGCGCCAGCCGGATCGCCGTGTACTGCGCGAAGACGGCTCGGTCCGGCTCGTTGAGGACGGACGCCGCCCGCTTTGGTTTGGCCCCGCATCCTACGAGCGCGAGGGAGATCGCGAGCAAGAGCGAAACGAGAAGCGAGGGGCGCATGGAAGCAGGATTGCGAAGCGCAGATACAGCATCGGGCCGCATCTGCGCAAACGATCTCGTCGGGGGAAGAAGACTCAGCGTCCGCCGAAGAGTCGGCCCAACATGCCGCTGACAGCGCCAAAGCCTCCGCCTTGCGGCGCCGAGGGAGCGCCCGGCTGCCCGGCACCGCCCTGCATCTGGCCGAGGACCTGAAGGATCTGGCCGAGGCCACCCATGCCGCCGCCGGATGTCTGCGGGGGAGCGCCCGCGCCACCGCCTCCCATTGCGCCCATTACTTGTCCGAGGACGCCCATCAACCCGCCGGGACCCCCACCTCCGGGCGCACCGGCCCCTGGGGCACCTCCAGACATGCCGCCCATCACCTGACCGAGGACACCCATGAGACCACCGCCGGGACCGGCCCCGCCCGATCCGGGCGCGCCACCCGAGCTCCGGGCGAGAATCTGCTGTAAAATGGCGGGGCCGACCGCGGCGAGCACGCTAGCGAGCATTCCCCCACCCTTCGGCATCCCGAGATCGCCGAGCGCGCTCGCGGCACCGCTCGTGTCCTTTCCCCCCGCCGCCGCGGCCTGGTATTGATCCACCGCGTCCACCTGCTCCGGCGTGATCCCGAGATACTTCGCCATGGAGGCAATCTGGGCCTGCTCTGCCTCGCTGTAGTCGCCGTCCGACTGGGCGAAAGCGCTCAAGTCATGCATCAACGAAAAACGCAGGTCGCTCCCCTTGAGCCCGTCCAAATCTGCTTTCAGCGTGGTACCGCTCGGATCGAGCGCGGCATCGACGACGCGCTGGGCCTCCGCCTGCTGCAGGCCGGTCTCCTTCGCGAGGGCGGAGAGAAACTGCACCTCCGCTTCGCTCGCCTGGCGATCGGCGGTCATCAAGGCAGCGATCGCACCGAGGTAGGCGGCGCGTTGTTCGGGGGGATACTTGGAAAAATCGTGGGAAGACATGGTCGCCTAGTGTCGTGGAAGGCTGCTCGCACTGGCAAATCAATTGCTCGCCAAAAAAAAGGCGGCACGTCGCCCGCGCCCCCGTCACCGCTTGAGCTGCTCGAGCGCGGCTCGCGCTTCCTTGTTTTTCGGGTCGAGCTGCAACGCGGTCTCATACTCGGCGCGCGCGCCCATCGGATTGCGCTTTTTTTCCAGAATGTTTCCGAGCCGGAAGTGCGCGCCGGAGAGCGGCGGATTCTCCAGATCGCCGCGCACCGGCATCGTCAGATAGAGCCGTAAAGCCGCCTCGCCCCGCTCGAGCTGTTGCCCCGAGAATGCCGCCGTGCGGCCGACCTGATAGAGCGCCGCCGGGAACTTTCCGTCGATCTTCAGCGCCCGATCGAGCGCGAGGAAGGCCTTGTCCCAATCCTTCGCGCGCTGGTGGAGCAGCGCGAGCCGAACGTGGGGCATCGGCCGCGAACGGTTCGCCTGGGCGGACTTGTAATAGGCCGCCTCGGCTTCCGCTGGTTTCTTTTCCCCGGCGAGGAGATCTCCTTCGATCTGCGACGCGAGGGACGGATCACGGCGGCGGATTTCCGCCAGTTGCTCGTCCGCCTTCGTCGCACTGCCGCCCAGAAAGCCCGGGACGGCACGGTAGAGGATGACGAGATCCTGCCGCGCTTCCACGTTCGCCGGGTCGAGGGCGATCGCTTTCTCGAGGTAGCCCTTGATCTTGCCGACACTGGCGAGCCCTGCGGTCATCCCCGACTGCGCGGCCTGAAGCCCGATCGCCCGGCCGAGCCAGTGATGGTAACTGGAACTTCCCGGTTGCGCAGCGACGCACTTTTCGAGCAACGCGATCGCGGCGGGAAACTGGCCCCGCCGAACCAATTCGCGGGCCTGGCCAAACGCTCCCTCGGTCTCGTCCGCGACGGCGGCGGCAGAAAACGCGGCGAGAGCGACGGAGAGGATCAGTGAGCGGAGGAGGCGCATGCGGCGACGTATCCACCACGACCGACCGAAATCGAGTCGCAACCCGTCCTTCGGCAACTTCGGCCGGTTTGGCTACGCCGCGGGCGGCGGAAACGGCCGGCGGAAGTCGAAGGCCTCGGCACTCTGCCCTTCCGCGCGCAAGCGCGCGAGCCGGTCCAGGGCTTCGGCGGTAGTCGGATGATGCCCTGCCGGCACCCACCACAGAACGAACCACACCCCTTCGCTCCATTTCTCGAACCAGTTGCGGCGGTCCTTCAAGAAGCGCTGGTGAACGGTCTGATACACAAAGTGCTGGAGCGACTCGACCGACTCCCAGACGGAGAGATTAATAATGACGAGCGGATCAGGATGCGCGCGGATGGCGGTTGCATCGCCGTGCGCATCCTGCAGCCGCCAGACGTAGCCCGGAGCCGCCTCGGCCAGTGCGTTAATTGGGCCAAGATTCTCGGTGAACTCCCGCATCACGGCGGCGTCCAGCGGACCTCGCGCGCGGGCGACATTCAGCTGGGCAAGCTGGTAGGATTTCAGATCTTAGATTTCAGATTTGGGTGCGGGGCGATCCGAGCACGAATCGCCGCTCACGGCCTTTTCGCCGCGGGTGTCGGGAGCGGACCGGGCTTTCCGAGCCTGGCGGTTTGCTCGGGACTCAGCTGAGGTTCCGCGCGCAGCACCGCGTCGAAGGATGGCGGCGGGTTTGAGCTGGTCGTGCTCGTGGAACGGTCGGGCGCAGCCGCAGGGGTCGTGGCGCCGGGTGCGCCGGGCTTCTTTACCTTCACCGGAGCGGGCTGCTCCATCTTCAACAGCTCACTGACCGTCACAAACTGGAAGCCACGGGCGAGGAGCTGATCCAGCGTCGCCGGCATCGCATCCACCGACCCGGCATGGATGTCGTGCGCGAGGATGATGCTGCCAGGCTTGGCGCCGCTGACGATGCGCTGTGTTACCACCTCGGATCCCGGCCGGCGCCAGTCGAGCGGATCCACGTCCCACATGATGATCCGGTAGCCCCACGTGTCTCGCACCCACTGCCGCTGCGGCGCGGTGAGCGCGCCGTAGGGCGGTCGCAGCAGTGTCACGGGGCGGCCGGCCGTGCGGGTGATGGCCTCCGTGGTGCGGGAGATTTCACTTCGGATGGTGTCCTGCGGCAACTTCGCGAGTTCCGGATGCGACCAGGAGTGGTTCGCGATTTCATGCCCATCCGCGACGATCCGCTTCATGATGTCGGGGTACTCGGCCGCGTTCTTCCCGATCACGAAAAACGTGGCGTGAATCTTCCGCTCCTTCAGCATGTCGAGCAGACGCGGGGTGAGGGTCGCGTGGGGACCGTCGTCGAACGTCATCGCGATAAACGGACCATTCACCCGCACGGAGGCATACGTCACAGCTGCCCCGGCAACGAAAGGTGCGGCGGCCGGAGGGTTGCTCGGCGCTTCGACGGCAGGCGCCGCGGGAGGCGGCGTGCTCGGCGGATCCTGAGCGAGAGCGAGCGTGGCGGTGGCAGCGAAGGCAACGAGCGAAGTGAAACGGGCGGGAAAGGTCATGCGATACGGTCAGACGTTGAAACGCGGGAGATTCATCAAAAAGAGCACCGCTCGTGGTCCTGCACTAGCCAAACGACGATTTCGCCCACAACCGGGCCTCCTGCAAAGCGTTGCCACGATGATGACGCGCTGCCGGATCCGGGCGATGCGAGAGGGAAGCGAGCATCAATTCCTCCCGCTGGCTGTCTGCCTCATCGAGCTTGCGGGCCAGCGGCCCCGGCCGCAGGTTTTGAAATGAGATCCCTCCTCACCATTCTCCTTTTCGCCTGCCTGACCCTGGCCGCCCGGGCGGAGGACGCCTTGCTCGAAACCTACACCGCTCGGCTCTCCAGTTAGGACCACTTCAGCAGCAACGGGGTCCGGCTCAGAACCGCGGCCAGCATCATCCGTCAGGACCGCGCCAACTTTCATAAGTTCGGTCGCCCGGATGCCGAGGATGGCGGCGATTCGTTCTTCGGCACCGCACGCAATCGCGAGGCTCTGGAGCGCATGCTGGAGCGCGGCCGCAGCACCCGCGCGGTCATCAACGCCATCGTGAACGGCACGCCTCTTGTGTCCGTCAGTATCTGGCGCAGCGAAGCAGGCTCCGAATATGTCACCGTCGTCTTGCTGGATTAGCGGGCGACCGCCCGCGGCGTTTCACCTGCTTTTGCTCCTCGCCTCGGGGGCGCTGGCCGCCGCCGTCGCCGCGGCGCCCGCCGTCATCGTCATCGACCCCGGACACGGCGGGAGCGCGGATTCCGGTTCGATGACCGCGCGCACCCTCAGTGCCGCCAACAACGCCACGTCGCCCGCCGGCCTGAGCGAGAAGGATCTCACCCTCGAACTCGCCCGCCTCGTGGTCGGGCGGATCGAGGCTCTCGCCCAGCGGCGCGGGCGGGCCGATCTTCAGGTCCGGCTCACGCGCACCGACGACACGAATCCCGATTTCGCGCAGCGGGCCCGGATCTGCGCGGACGCCTCGGCGAGCTGCATCGTCAGCCTGCATTTCAATGCCACCTCCGGCGCCCGCAAGACCCTGGGGACACTCGCCATGGTTTCGGCCGCGAGCCGCAATCCCAACTTCGCCGCGGATCGCGAGCTTGCGCTCGCTCTGACCGGGGCCGCGAGCGCCGCCGTGCGAAAATTTCTGCCCGCCTCCTCCGCGCGCGCCACCATCAGCGACGATCACCTCCACGGCGGCCGCGGCTCAAATTTCTTCTTTCAGCTCGCGAAGATTCCGGCGCTTGCCCGCACGCCCAAATGCTTCCTCGAAGTGGAGTTCCTCGATCACCCGCAGGTCCAGCGCGAACTCCTCGATCGGCGCCCCGAGTCCTTCCGGGCCCTGGCTGATGCGATCGCGGAGTGTCTCGTCTCGCGGGTCCCGAAATAGCTGGCCCGGATCGGGCTATCCGGGGCATGTCTGCTCGCCCGACCTTCCCCCGACGTCGCTCCGACTCACGGCAGCCCTGGCGGCGCGCTGGCACCGTCGAGGAGGAAACGCTGGGTGAAGAGGATCGTCGAAAAGAACTGATAGTCCTGGTTCGCCTTCTTTTGGAAACCATGGCCCTCGTCCTGCGCGAGGAGATACCAGACCGGCGTCCCGCTGGCTTTAAGCGTCTTCACGATCTGCTCGCTCTCGGTGTACGGAACTCGCGGATCGTTCCGCCCCTGCACCACCAGCATCGGAGCCTTGATCTTGTCGACGTGATTCAAGGGCGCGATCCGCTCCAAGTAGGCATTCATCTCCGGATCGCGCTCATCGCCGTACTCCACGCGGCGCAGGTCGCGCCGGTATCCCTCGGTGTTTTTGAGGAAGGTGACAAGATTGCTCATTCCCACGACCGGGAGCGCGCAACGAATCCGATCCGGGTAGAACGTGGCGACGGCGAAGGTCATATGCCCGCCGTAGCTGCCCCCCGTCACCATGACGCGGTCGGCATCGAGTTGGGGCTGCGTCTTGATCCAGTCGAGCAGCGCTCCGATGTCCTTGTACGAATGATCCCGCAGCATTCCGTTATCGAGGGTCAGAAAGGTTTTCCCGTAGCCCGCCGAGCCTCGCACGTTGGGATAGATCACGGCGCAGCCGAGCTCATTCACGAAGTAATTGGTGCGCCCGAGATATCCCGGACGGGCCTGGGCCTCCGGGCCGCCGTGGATGGCGATCATGACCGGGCGCTTGCCCTTGAAAGCGGCGGGCGGCTGGTAGAGAAAACCGCTGATCTCCCGTTTGTCGAAGCTCGGCCAGCGGATCAGGCCCGGCTCGGAAAAGGTCGTGGCGTTCAATCCGCCCGTCTCCGCCTCGGTCCAGCGTTCCTCCTTCTGGCTGGCGAGCTGATAGGAATACACGTCGCTCGGCGAACGCGCCGACGTGAAGTTGTAGGCCAGCTCGGTTCCCCCGGCGTTCCAGTGCAGGCCATTCATGACCCCGAGAGTCGAGGGCTTCGGCGCGGCGATTTCCTTCCTCGCCGAAACGTCGAAGACGTGGAGCCGGCTCACTCCATCCTCGTTCGTGCTGTAGGCGAGCAGCCGCCCATCGCGGGACAGCGCGATGGCATCGACATCCCACTTCGCCTCGTTAGTGAGGAAACGAATCTGCCGCGTCGCGAGATCGAAATAGCCGAGCCGCAGGAACTCGGAGCCTTGATCCGTCGTGACGAACAGACCCTTCCCGTCCTTGGAAAACTTCGCCGCGCCAAAGGCCACCTTCTCCTTCCCCCCTCGCTTCGTGAGTTCGGTCCGCGCACCGGTCTCGACGTCGATCAGCCAGAGATACGATTCGTTGATGCTGACCTCCTCCATCACCAGAAGCTGCTTCTCGTCCGGCGACCAATCCGCAATCTCCCAGCCGCCGCCCTTGTTTTCCGCGACGAGCCGGTCCGTCGCGGGATCGAGCGGATCCACCACCCACAAGTCGGTATCGACCTTCGTCCGCCGCGTGGAGTTATACGCGATCCGTCGGCCGCTCGGCGACCACACGGGCGAAAGATTCCGGGATTTCCCGTCGGTCAGCAGCGTCGTCTTGCCGGACGCCAGATCGAGCCGGTAAAGCTGGAAAAACTCGTTGCCGCCCGTGTCCTTGAGAAAGACGAGAAACTCGCCCTTGGTCGGCTCGAAGGATCCACCCGCCACCCGATCGGGGAAAAAGGTCAGCTGTCGGCGGGCGCCCCCGGGCGTCCGCACGAGGTGGAGCTGGTTGGAGTTCCCGAAGCGTGTGGTGATCAACACCTCGCGACGGAGCGGATGCCAGTCGGCGACGGTGGCGGGCCGCGATTCGTTGTAGCGCGCCGCCTCCTCGGCGATGGACACGGGGACGGGCGGGATGCCATCGGCGAACAGATTCGGCGCGACGGGCAGGGTTGACTCAGCGCCGGCGGCGCCCGCCACGACGAGCGCGAGGAGGGGAAGGTGACGCTTCAGGAGGAACATGGGACGGGAGGTCGGAGTTTCGGCAGGCGGCGAGGGGGTGGCGGCCATCAAGCCTGTGCTTTCGGCTTTGCCACGAAGCGATCCACGAGCGCATTGACCCGCCGCTCGAGGAAGATGCCCACCGCGCTAAGCACCACGAGGGTGACGGCGGCGACGAGCAGAAATTCCCACGCCGGGATAAAGCGAATCTTCAAGCCGAGCCAGATCACGAAGGGCTGATGGATCAGGTAGAGCCCGTAGGAAAACGCCCCGACGAGGCCCAGCCACTTCGCCATGAAGGGCGACCGCTCCAGCCAGCCGCAGAGCCCCACGACGACCAGGAAACAGGAAAGCCCCGTATAGAGATCCGCGTAAATGTAAGGTGGGGCGGCGGGAAGCCCGAAGGGCATCGGCATTGAATTCGTTCCCCAATCGGCGTACACCCAAGACGCAAACCAATACAAAACCAATCCGGTCACCACGCCCGGCAGCCCGAGGATCCAGCGCTCCACGCCTTCGCGATTTTTCAGGTGCGCGATCCCGAGCACCATCCCAAGGGCAAACTCGGGCAGCCGGGAGAGACCGCAGCCCCCCAGGGTCCACGAGCCATTCGACTGCCAGACCGCCAGCAGGAGGTAGCGGACGCCAAACCCCACGAGAAAAGCCAGAACCAGAAACGGGGCGAGGCCCAGCCGCCGCATGGCGATGAAAAGCAGCGGAAAGAGCGCGTAGAGCTGGATCAGCATCGCGAAGTACCACCACGCGGCGTTTCCGTACATGAAGTTGGACTGGATATCGATGAAGCGCAGCCCGGTGAGGCTCAGGAGGAAGCGCCCATCGATCGGCTCCAGCCATGTGAACGGCGCGATGAGCAGCATCAGGTGGGCGACCCAATACATCGGGTAGAGCCGGATGAATCGCGCCCAATACCACTCCCCCCACCCGATGGGTGCCTTGTCCGCCTTCCGCCAGGTCGTCGAAGCGAGCGACCACCCGCTGAGCATAATGAAGAGGCCCACGGCATGGAACCCCACCTGCGAGACGGCAATCCAGATGGCCTTCGCGAGCGTGTGGATCGTCGCCCCGGCCGAATCCCAGCCATTCGCGCCGGCAATCTCCGAGAGAAAATGCCCCGACATCGGCGACGGCGTGTCGAAGCAGGTCGTAACGAAATGGAAGTAAACGACCCAGAGGATCGCAGACCCCTTGGCGAGATCGAGCCAGACAACGCGCTTCATGAATCGCCATCGTCTATCGCCCCGGGCGCCGCGAACCAAGCGGATTTTGGGGAAAGAGCGCCGCGGACCACGAAGCGGCCTGCTCGGTTCCCCCGGCCGGCCTGCCTTTCTAAGCGCCCTGCGCCAGCCGGCTCGACTGTTCGCGCGCGAGATGGCGGAAGGCGAGCTGGGCTTGATGGGCAGGCTCGCCCGCGGCCGGCTCGGCCCGGACGTAGTGCCCGTCGCTTTGCAGGATGTGGGCCTTGTGGTTGTCGGCGAGGAACGCAGGAATGATTTCGTCGGTCAGACGAGCGCGCAGAATCGGATCCTCGACGGGAAAGACCACTTCGACCCGACGGTCGAAGTTCCGGCCCATCCAGTCGGCGCTGCCCAGATAGACGAGCGGATTCCCGTCGTTTCCGAAGAAGTAGATGCGGCTGTGCTCGAGGAAACGGCCGACGATGCTCCGGACGCGGATATTTTCGCTCACCCCCGGCACGCCCGGGCGGAGACAGCAGATGCCGCGGATGACGAGGTCGATCTGGACTCCGGCCGCCGCCGCTTCATAAAGGGCGGCAATCGCGGACTCGTCCACGAGCGAGTTGAATTTCACGACGATCCGGCCTTTCGGGCCGAGGTCGCGCTCCCGGGCGATCAAGGCGAGAAAGCGCTCCCGCATCTCGAAGGGCGCGAGGATTAACTTCTTGCCGCCGTGGAACTCGGAGAGCCCCGTGAGATTGTTGAAAACGGCGCCCACCTCCGCCGTGAGTTCCGGGTTCGCCGTCATGAGGCCGAGATCCGTATAAAACCGGGCCGTGGAGTTATTGTAGTTGCCGGTGCCGAGATGCGCGTAGAGCCGCACCTTGTCGTCGTCGCGCCGGACAATCAGCATCATCTTGCAGTGCGTCTTGAGCCCCACGAGGCCATAAACCACGTGCACGCCGGCCTCGGCGAGGGCGCGCGCCCAGCGAATGTTGTTCTCCTCATCGAAGCGGGCCTTCAATTCCACGAGCACGGTCACCTGCTTGTGATGCTCCTCCGCCGCGCGGATCAGCGCCCGCACGATGGGGGAATCCACGTTCGTGCGGTAAAGCGTGAGCTTCAGCGCCAGAACCTGCGGATCGTTTGCCGCGCGCTCGACGAACTCCACCACGCTCCCGAAACCCTCGTACGGATGATGGAGCAGGACATCCTGACGGCGCAGGACTTCGAAGACATCGACGCCCCCGGCAAGCGCCCGGGCCATCGCCGGCTGGAACGGCTTGTCCCGGAGCCGGGCGAGGTCGGGCGAGGAAAAGAGAGGCTCGAGGTGGAAGAAATTGATCGGACCCGGAAGATCGTACAGATCCTGCGCGGAGAGACTAAAATTATCGAGCAGAAAGCGGGCGACTTCAGGCGGATACCCTTCGACGATTTCCACCCGGACGGCATTGCCCTTGTTCCGCCGGCGGAGCTCGTCCTCGATCGTCTCGAGGAGATTCTCGGCCTCTTCATCGTCGATGTAGAGGTCGCTGTTTCGCGTCATGCGGAACGCGTGGCTTCCCTTCACGATGAGTCCCGGGAAGAGCTGGCCGAGGTGCTGGCGAATGATGCCTTGGAGGAAGACGAAATGCCGGCCGCCGCCGAGGCCCCGCGCGAATTCCTCCGGGAGCCGCTGCAGGCGGGGAAAGAGCTTGGGGATCTGGACGATCGCGTAGGCCGGACCATCCTCCGGACGCAGCAGGGAGACGATGAGGTTATGGCTCTTGTTCGAGAGTTGGGGAAAGGGATGGCTCGGGTCGACCGCGAGCGGGGTCAGCGTGGGAAAGATCTCCTCCCGGAAATACCGCTCGGTCCAGGCGACCACGTCCGCCGGCAGTTCCGCGACTTTGTGGAAGTGAATCCCTTCGGCCGCGAGCGCGGGCACCAGTTCGGCGTTCCAGACCCGGTACGCTTCGCCGACGAGTTCGTGCGCGCGCGCCTGGGCCGCCTCGAAAATCTCACCGGCAGAGAGCTCATCGGGCCCCGTGACCGAGCTCTTGCTTTCGATCTGTTGCTTCACCCCCGCGATCCGGATTTCGAAAAACTCATCGAGATTCGAGCCAAAGATGCTGAGAAAGCGCACGCGTTCGAGGAGCGGCTGGGCGGGATCCGCCGCCTCCCCCAGAACGCGCGCGTTAAACTCCAGCCAGCTCAGCTCGCGATTGAGAAAGAGCTCGGGCTTGTTGAATTTTTCCAAAACGGGATCGTGCGACATGAGGCTTCTGGGGATGGCAAAGAGGAGAAATCCTAGCTGGCCCGGACGCGATTGGCTAGAAAACGGATGAAAACTCTCCTGTTACCAAACGCCTAAAATAACTTTGAGCAATCGTGGCAGCGCGTTCGTCAGATCACTATGCGCACGATTCTTTCCTCCCTGACCGCCTGCCTGCTCGCGGCCGCTTCCGCCGCCTCCGCCGTCGCCGGCGGGGCTAAACCAACCGCCGCCGCCAACGCCGTGACTGTGGAGTTCGTCCAGCCGGAACGCTATGCCGACGTGCAAGTCAGTGGCTACTCGACCGAGGCCAGCCGCGAAATGCTCCTGCCCGATCTGAAGAAGTGGATTCAGACGACGGGGGCCGACCTGCTCAAACCGGGAACGGCGTTAACGCTCCGGATCACCGACATCGATGACGCTGGGCAAATGAACCGGGGAGCCCGCCGTGATATCCGGGTGGTGAGCAACCTGTTTCCGGCCCAGATCAGCTTCAGCTGGCAGCTCACGAACGGGAAGAACGTCGTGAAGAGCGGCTCGGAGCGACTGGTGCAGATTGCCGGCGAATCCGGGGAACGCCCCGATTTCCTGGGATCCATGCCGACGGTCAAGTACGCGCTGTGGCGTTGGATGCGTGGTGCGCTGCGTTAGCCGGTAGCCGAGAGCCGCGTCATCGGTCACCTGCGAGCTTGAACGGGCTGGCTGGCGCTGTTCCCCTTGGGGATGTTCTTCGGCCAGCGCGTCCACCCTCTCAATTTCGCCTTCGCGCAGGTTACGCGCGCGGTTTCGCACCCCACCTCGCCGGGAATCGAGGTCCAGGCGGGAACCGGGAAGCTGCGCCTCGTGGGCGAAGCCATTGGCTCCGGACTGGCGCTGAAGATCACCGTCACAAACCTCGGGGCGTCCGATCTCGCCCCCTATTCTGACGGACTCCTCCCCGAACATCGCAGCGGCCGGGTGATTGCTCCCGTGCCGGCCCCCGGCCGCGAGGCTTTCGACTTCTCGTCCGAGGCGGCGGAAGTGCGCCTCTACACGAACGGACTGCGGGTCGCCTTCGCGGGCGGGGCCCGACTGGAACCGGCTCCGGACGGAACCGGGATCGGACAATGCGGCCCGCAAACGATCGTGCGCTTTTCCCTCGCGGGTGTCACCGCCGCCTATGCTGTCGGGGAACGCACGGGGCGCATGAATCGTCTGGGGAAACGACACGATTGCTACACGATCGACGTCGTGGGCGTCATGCCGGATCTCGCGGCCCGCAACGACTACGACCCCACCTACGTCTCGATCCCATTCGTCATTCTGCGCTTCGCCGATGGCCAGCATGCCGGCCTGCATTTCGATAGCGGAGAGCGGCTCAACCTTGATCTCGGCGCCGCGGACACTTCGATGCTGACGGTGACCGCGCCGGATGGTCCGCTGCCGATCTACTTCATTCCCGGGCCGACCCTGCGCGACGTGACGCGCCGATTTACGGCGCTCGCCGGCAGGGCCCCGATCCCGCCCACCTGGGCCCTCGGCTACCACCAGTGCCGCTGGGGCTACCGGCGCGCCGATGAGTTCCGGGCGCTGCGCGATCGGTTCGCGTCCTCGGACATCCCGGTCAGCGCGCTGTGGTTCGACATCGACTACATGAAGGGCTACCGCCTCTTCACCTGGGACAAGGACCGCTTTCCGGAACCGGCGGCGCTCACCGCCGAGCTGAACGCGGCCGGGATCCGCACCGTCGCGATCATCGATCCGGGAGTGAAGCGCGAGGCCGGCAACGCCTTGTACGAGGAGGGCGCGACGGGCGGCTTTTTCTGTCGCTCACCGAGCGGCGGAGACTACGTCGGCGAGGTCTGGCCGGGCGATACGGTGTTCCCCGATTTCACCCTCGAACGGACCCGCCGCTGGTGGGCGCAGCGCCTCGGCAACTTTCTCCGCGAGAGCGGCATCGATGGGGCCTGGCTCGATATGAACGATCCCGCCACCGGCGGCTCGTCCTGCGATGAGATGCTCTTCAACGAGGGGCGCCTTCCCCACGCCCGCTATCACAATCAGTACGGTCATTTGATGGCCCTCGCGAGCCGCGGGGCGTTCGAGCAACTCGAGCGCGCGCGACCATTTCTGCTCACGCGGAGCGGATTTACCGGCACTCAGCGGCATGCCGCGATCTGGACGGGGGATAACGCGAGCAACTGGGATCACCTGCGCATGTCCATCGCCGAGACGATCAATCTCGGACTCAGCGGAGTGGCCTTCAACGGTCCCGACGTCGGCGGCTTTCTCGGCCACGTGGACGGCGAACTGCTCGGCCGCTGGACCCAGGCGGCGAGCCTGTTCCCCTTCTTCCGCAATCACTGCGACACGAACGCCCGCCCGCAGGAGCCGTGGCAGTTCGGCGAACGGACGCTCGACATCTGCCGCACCGCCATCCGGGGCCGCTACCGGCTGCTCCCTTATCTCTACCAGCTTTTTTTCCAGCATTGGCTCGAAGGCGATCCCATCCTCCGCCCCGTCTGCTATCACCATCCGGGCGCGGAGTTCCAGCATCTCGACGATCAGTTTCTCGTGGGCGACGCGCTGATGGTGGCGCCGATGCTCCAATCGCGCGGAGAGAACCCGCCCGTCATCGCTGAGGGCACTCCGAAGCAGTTCCGGAGTGTCGTCCTCCCGCCCGGGCGCTGGTTCGACCTGCTGCACGGACGCTGGCTGGAAGGAGGACAGACGCTCTGCTACGGCGTCGGCGCGGAGGAACTGCCGATCTTCGTCCGCGACGGGGCGGCGATTCCCTACTACGCCGGTCCCCTCGCCAACAGCCGCGTGGTCTGGCGCGAACTCGAGATCCATCTCTTCACCTCGCGCGAGCCGGCGCGTTGCACGTATCTCGCCGACGATCTCGTGACGGCCGCGTATCAGGCGGGGAAGGTGAACGTCATCAACATCGAAGCCACGCCCGCCCGACTCGATACCGCGGTCGAACTCACCATCACTGAAAACGGTCCGCTCCCCATCGGGGCGATCGATTTCCGCCCGGTTTTCTACTGCGATCTCACCGGAGCGCACGCGACCGCTCCGCTCCACTACCGCATGCGCGCCGGCGGCGTCGTCACGCCCGAAGTGGAGGCCCGGCTCACGACCCGCCGCTGGCTGAATCAGGACATTGCGGCCTATGCGTAACTCGTGGTCCGTCGTCCGTCATAATGCGTCGCCGCGCTCGCGCGCTGACCGGCCTCGGCGTAGCGAACGCGCTCGCCATCCAAACCCATGAGCACCACCGGCCTCATCGATCCGTCCCGCCTCGAATCCATCGACTTCTCCAATGACGAAATCGCGCGCTACTCGCGCCATCTCATCATGCCGGAGGTCACGCTGGCCGGGCAGAAGAAGCTCAAGGCCGCCCGCGTTCTCTGCATCGGGACCGGCGGTCTCGGCTCGCCGATCGCGCTCTACCTCGCCGCCGCCGGCGTGGGGACCCTCGGCCTGGTCGATGCGGACACGGTGGATTTCTCCAACCTCCAGCGTCAGATCCTCCACGGCACGCGCGATGTCGGACGCTCGAAGCTCCATTCCGCCCGCGACCGCCTGCGCGATACGAATCCGAACGTCACCGTGGAGCTCCACGAGTGCCTCTTCACCGCGGAAAACGCCCGTCAGATCACGGAGTCCTACGACATCGTCATCGACGGCACCGACAACTTCCCGACGCGCTACCTCTCGAACGACATCTGCGTCTTTCTGAAGAAGCCGAACATCTACGGTTCGATCTTCCGCTTCGACGGCCAGTGCACCGTCTTCGCGCCTCATCTCGGCGGCCCCTGCTACCGCTGCATGTTCCCCGAACCGCCCCCTCCCGGCATGGTGCCCAGCTGCGCCGAGGGCGGCGTGCTGGGAGTGCTCCCGGGCATCATCGGCGTGATGCAGGCGATCGAGGCGATCAAGCTCATCATTGGCATCGGCGAACCGCTCCTCGGCCGTCTGATTCATTTCGATGCGCTGAAGATGAAGTTTCGGGAGTTCAAACTCCGCCGTGATCCGAAGTGTCCGGTCTGTGGAGATCATCCGAGCATCACCGAGCTCATCGACTACGACCAGTTCTGCGGTCTGCCGCAGGCCGCCGCCGCCGAGAGCGCGGCGCCGCCCGTCCCGGCGATCACGGTTCAGGAACTCCAGCGCAAGCTGGCCGCGAAGGAGAAGTTTGTTCTGCTCGATGTCCGCGAGCAGTACGAGTACGACATCTCGCGCATCCCCGGATCCACCCTGCTCCCGCTCGGCGAACTCCCCTCGCGCCTCAGCGAACTGGACAGCACCGACGAAATCGTTCTCCAGTGCAAGTCCGGCCGTCGGAGCGCCCAGGCGCTCGCCATCCTCCGCGATGCGGGCTTCGGTCGGCTCTGGAACCTGACCGGCGGCATCGAAGCCTGGGCCGATCACATCGATCCGACCGTCGCGAAGTACTGACGCCGAGATTGAGCGGTGACAGAATTCCCGGATAACGGGCGAAATGGCAAAGCTTGTCTGGGCAAATCGCGACTCGGTTGCCAGATGCCCCGCGAAAAAGGCGAAGAGTGTCTGGCGATCTCGCGTCGCTCGGTTCTGAATACTGATAGCTGATCACCGATTACTGATTACTGGTCACCCGTTCAGCCCCCTCTGCCCCGCCGTCATGCCCGCCACCGAAGTTCCCAACCAGCCGGTGCTGCCCCAGTTCGCCACATCTCCCTCCGCAGACGGCCGGTTCTTCCCTGACTTCCGGCTCGACGGCGTCTCGCAGGCGAACTCGATCACCGAGGAGGAGTACCGCCGGAAGCTGAAGGAGTACCAAAAGCGTCTCCTCGCCCAGCAGCCGAAGCTGCTGCGCAGTCAGTATTCGCTCGTGGTCGTCGCCGAAGGGCCCGACGCAGCCGGGAAAGGCGGTGCGCTGAACCGCCTGGTCGAAAAGCTCGATCCCCGGACGGTCCGGGTGTTTCCCATCACGAAGCCGACGCCAGACGAACTCGCGCATCATTATCTCTGGCGATTCTGGAACAAACTCCCACCGCACGGGCACACCGCGATCTTTGATCGCTCGTGGTATGGCCGGGTGCTCGTCGAACGCGTCGAAGGATTCGCCCGCCCCGTCGAGTGGCAGCGCGGCTACCGGGAGATCAGCGAGTTCGAGCGGATGCTCACGGACGACGGCGTCGTTCTCCTGAAGTTCTACCTGCACATCGCGAAGGAGGAGCAGCTCCTGCGCTTTCAGCGGCGTCTGAGCGACCCGAACAAAGGCTGGAAGATCAACGACGAAGACTGGCGCAACCGGAACAAGTGGGACTCCCACAATGTCGCCGCCGAGGACATGGTTCGCCTCACCAGCACCCGCTCCGCGCCCTGGTACGTCATCGCCGCGAACTACAAATGGTACGCGCGGCTTCAGCTCATTCGGACCGTCGTGAAAACGGTCGAGGCCCTGAATTTGTGAGGCGTGCGCCTCACGGCAGCTCGTAAGCTTCCACCAGCGCCACGCCCGTCGTCGCGCCCACTCCCGTCACGATCGCCGTGTAGTTCCCTGGCTGCAGCGTCGCAATGATGGCGCTTTCGCGGTCATCGGCCGGCGCGAAGCCGCTCGCCGTGATGGCGGCCTGCTGGCTGCTGCGCCAGTTGTCGTTCGTCCCGAGCACCGCGCCACGATCGTCGAGCAGCGTGAGAAACGGATCGAGTAACGCTCCCGTCACGCCCCGATTGGTGAGGTCGGGTCCGATCGCCCTCACGATGACCCGCCGCGGGAGCGTGCCGCGAATCGCGAAGCCGCCGATCAGCACGTTGTCGCCGGTTCCCACCCGTGCACGCGTGCTCACGTCGAGCAAGCGCGCCGGGGTGGCCGTGACCGTTCCGAGAAGCTCGAGGTCGTAGACTTCGACCAACGCGACGCCCGTCGTCGCGCCCGCCCCGCTCACGATCGCCGTGTATCCCCCTGGAGCGAGCGTGGCGATGATGGCGCACTCCCGCGGGTCGCCCGGCGCCAACCCCGCGGAGGTGATCTCCGCGGCCTGCGTCGATTGCCACGAATCGTTGGCCGCCAGCACGCTCCCCTGAGCGTTGATCAGCGTGAGCTGCGGGTCCGCGAGCACGCCCGCGACCCCCTGCGCGGCCAGGCTCGGCGCGATGGCGCGCACCATTACCCGCTTGCTGCCCATGCCGCCCACCACGAAGCCGCCGATCAGCACATTGTCGCCGGTTTCGACCCGTGCCCGCGCCGAGATGTTGATCAGGGATGAAGCGACCGCCCCGGCATCAAACAACCGCGCGACCCCCCGATGCGCCGCGCCGTTGACCGTGTTGAACTGGCCCCCAATGAGAAACTTCCCGCCGCCGCCCAGCGTGATCGTATACACCGCCAGATTCGCGGTGCCACTGCCCGGATCGAAGCTCGCATCGAGCGAACCATCCGCGTTCAACCTCGCGAGGCCATTCCGCCCGAAGCCATTGATCGTGGTGAATTTTCCGCCCACGATGATCCGGCCGTCGGCCTGTCGGCTGAGTGCATTGACGAACGCTCCGGAGCTGACCTTCGCGTCGTAGCTCGCGTCCAGAGTCCCATCCGCGTTGAGGCGGGCGAGGCTGCTTCGCGCCGTTCCGTTGTAGGTGAAGAAATCGCCTCCAAGCAGGATGTGCCCATCCGGCAGGACGACGAGGCAATTGGTCATGCCGTCCGCTCCGGACCCCGGATTGAATCCCAGATCGAGGCTGCCATCCGCGTTCAGCCGCGCGATGTGCGAACGCGCCACGCCGTTCACGGTCGTGAACGCCCCGGCGAGGAGGACCTGCCCATCCGGCTGCTGTGCGAGGCCGAAGACGGAAAAGGAATCGAAACCCGTGCCGCTGCCGGCGTTGAAGGTCGGATCGACGCTGCCGTCGGCGTTGAGCCGTGCGACGTTGGGCCTCGCGACGCCCTGAACCTGGGTGAAGTCGCCGCCGATGATCAGCTTTCCATCCCGCTGCACCAGGATCGAATAGACCGCTCCGTTCACTCCCGGACTCGTCTGAAAGGAGGCGTCGAGGCTGCCGTCCGGATTCAGTCGGGCGATTCCGCTCGTGGCGCCCGTCCCGTTAACGAGGAGTCCCGTGCCACTGATCAGGACCTTCCCGTCCGGCAGCAACACGGTCGAAGTGGCGAAGCCATTCGGGAGATTTCCGGGAGTGAACGAGCCATCTGGGCTGCCGTCGGCATTGAGCCGCGCAAGGCCATTTCTGGCGGTGCCGTTTATCGACGTGAAGTTCCCGGCGACGATCACGCGGGCGTCCGGTTGGATCGCTAGCCCGAGAGCGAGCGATCCCGCGCTCAGCGTGGCGTTGAAGGAGGCGTCGAGGCCCCCGTCGGATTGGGCCTGGGCGAAGCCGGGTGTGTACGCGCCGAGGACGAAGGCGAATGCCGGGACGAGCGCCCGAAGGCGCCGCCGGAGCTGGAGAGGACGAATGCGAAGCTTCATGGCGGGAAACTCCCACCGAGAGTCGGGTTTTCGGGAGTCGAGAGTGACGAGACACCCGCCTCGCGGGACATTTCACCCGGACGGCGGGATGACCTCATCGAACGTCGAACGTCGAACGTTGAACGTGGAACGTCGAACTTTGAACTTCGAATCCTGAAGGGACGCTGGCGGAGCTCCCGAGATCGGCGCGTTGTCAGGCCTTGCGAACCCCAACGCGTACCCGAGTTCGCATCCCGCGGCCGAGTTCTCAAATTGGCGTTTATCGCGAAGCGACCGCCCTTGAAGAGGACGACACTGAATGCGCGGGCGCCGACTCGGGAGCGCGCCTCCTACCCTCCGTTCGTCTGCAGGCGACGCAGCCAAGGCAGCGACTGTCCCGTGGCGTCAGCGCCGCGCTCGTCAGTCTGTTTCTCCGGAAACCGTCCCGTATGCCGGGGAATTCGAGAAACAGGCACATCCATCGCAGGGGCAACATCCGAATGGGCAGTGCCTCAGACAAACCCCCTTCGGTCTAAACCCGGAAATCCTATCATGAAACTCGTTCCCAAAAATGCGCGCTTTATCGGCCGAGCGCACGGCCTGCGGAGGCCGTCGTCGATTCGCCCGGTCGCCCTCGGTCTCGCTGTACTGTGCGGGACTTCTCTCACCGCGATGGCGCAGACCGTGAACCTCGGGGCGGCCCAGAATGTGGTCGTGCTGGGTGGGTCCACCGTCACCAACACGGGGCCAACGATCATCACCGGCAATCTGGCCTTGAGCCCAGGGAGTTCGATCACCGGATTCCCTCCCGGCAGTGTGGTCGGAGGCGCCATTCACATCAATGACGCGCTGGCCAATGCGGCGCATGCGAACGCGTTCACCGCGTTCAACCAGCTGGCCGGCGAGACCTTCACGCGGGACCTCACCGGGCAGAATCTCGGCACCTTGGGTGGGGCGCTCACTCCGGGCGTCTTCCATTTCGACACTTCGGCCCAGCTAACGGGGACGCTGACCCTCGACTCCGGGGGCAATCCGAACGCGGTCTTCCACTTCCTCATCGGTTCGACGCTGACCACCGCCTCAGGAGCCGCCGTCATCTGGGTGAACGGATCTTCCGCCAACATCTTCTGGGAGGTGGGAAGCTCCGCCACCATCGGCACCGGGACCATTTTTGAAGGCAATATTCTCGCGCTGAGCAGCATCACGCTGAATACCGGCGCCAGCCTCAACGGACGGGCCCTGGCGATCAACGGCGCGGTGACGCTCGACACCATCAATGTGCGCGGACCTATTATCGGGCCAGGACCCGGACCCGGACCCGGACCCGGGCCAGGGGGCGCTCCGCTGGGCCGCTTCTGGAACGGGGGCTCAAGCAATCTCTGGTCCGGCACGAATTGGTCGCCCGACGCCACCGGCGCGATCACCGGCAATCTCGCTCCCGGGGCCGATGTCGTCTTCTCGGTCACGGGGATCGTGCCGCGGAACCAGAACACGCTGCTCGATTTCGACGCCATTATTTCCAGCCTGACCGTCAACGACACCGCTTCGGTAACCATCTCCGGGACGCGCGTCCTGGCCATCTTCGGAGCCGGAGCGACGCGCGGCATCACGATCAACGGCGGGGCCGGCCTGGCCATCATCAACAGCCCGATCGAGCTGAGCGGACTCGCCGACCTCATCACGGTGAACAATACCGCGGGCCTCGTGCTCAATGGCCCCGTCTCCGGTATCGTCGGCCTGACGAAGGCGGGCACGGGTAACCTCACGCTCAACGGCTCCAGCACCTACACCGGGCAGACCACCGTCAACGCGGGCACGCTGGAAGTGAATGGCTCGATCGTCGGGAACACGCTCGTCTCGGGCGGAATCCTACGAGGCCTGGGCCGCATCGGCGGCAATGTGGTCAACAACGCGACCGTCAACCCCGGCCGTCCCCCGGGACCGGGCACGTTGAATATCGGCGGGAACTACACGCAGAACGCAGCGGGCACGCTGAACATTCGACTCGGCTCCAGCATCAGCAACGACCGCCTCGCGATCGGCGGTGGCGCCACGCTGAACGGAGCCCTCGCTGTGAGCTATCTGAACGGCTTTGTCGCCCGGCCGGGTGATGTCTTCACCATCATCACGACGGTCAATGGCGTGACGAACCGCTTTGCGAGCTTCTTCGATCCGCAGGCTACCGGCACGGCGCTGACCCTCGGCGTCATCTATGAGCCGCGGAACGTTTTGCTCGCGTTCATTCAGGGTTCCTTTGCGGCCCTCGCGCCGATTGATGTCTGCGACCCCAACGAACGGGTCGTGGCCCGCGCCCTCGACCGCCTCGCGGTTCTCCAGCCGGCCAATCCGCTCATCCTGGCGCTCGACACGCTCCCGGTCGCGCAGCTCCCGGCCGCATTTTCCCTGCTATCACCAGAGGATTTCGCCGCCCTGTTCACCACGGGCCTCGCGCTGTCCCGCGTGCAGGTTGGCAACATCGAGCGGCGCCTGACCGAGGTTCGGGCGGGAGTGATCGGCTTCAGCACTGCGGGATTCGCGACGACGGATGCCCGCGGCACCCGCAACTACGATGGCAAGGGCAATCGCACCGACAGCAAGAGCACGGTGATTGCCCCGACGCAGGATAACCGCTGGGGGTTCTTTCTCTCCGGCACCGGGGAGTTCGGTGATCTTGAAACCACCTGCGCCGCGCGCGGCTCCTCGTTCACGACGGGCGGCGTCACGCTGGGCGTGGACTATCGGGTCACCAATCATTTCGTGATCGGCGCGGCCATTGGCTACGCCAACACGAATGCCGACCTCAGCCGGGGTGGCAGCTTGGACGTGCAAAGCGGCAAAGCCAGCGTCTACGCGACCGCCTATAGCGGGGGTTTTTACGTCAATGCTCTCGCCGGCGGTGGCTACAGCACCTACCGCACCAAGCGGTTGACGTTGGGCGGCTTCGCTACCGGCGAGACGAATGCCACGGACTTCAACGGGCTGATCGGCGGCGGCTACGATCATCGGATCGGTGCCTTCACCTTCGGGCCGGTCGCGTCGATCGAATACGCCAGGGTCCGCCTGGATAGCTTCACCGAGCGCGGAGCGATCGGGGCCCTGCGCTTCGAGGATAAGGCCCAAGCCTCCCTCAAGTCAGCGGTGGGCCTGAGGGCGTCCTACGCGGCCAAGCTGGGCAGCGTGATCCTGACGCCGGAAGTGCGGGTGCAGTGGCAGCACCAGTTCCGGAGCGATGCCTCCCGGGTCGATGCCGCCTTCGTGGCCGGCCCCGCCTTCACGGTGATCGGACCGCGGATCGGTCGCGATGCCCTTGTGCTCGATCTTGGCGCGTCGGCCCAGATCTCCACCCGGGTGGCGCTCTTCGCCTTCTACCGCGGCGAGGGTGGTCACACGAACTACACGTCGCACAGCATCAACGGGGGCTTCCGCGTGAGTTTCTAAGCCGTCTGCGCCTGGTGGTCCGACCCTGGGGCAGCGTGCTTGATCACGCGCTGCCCGCACCCAGCCCGGCGGGCTGCCGACTACCGATTACCGTTACTGTCCACCCCCGCTCACCTGCTCCAGAAACGCTTCGCGATACGGCTTCCCCAGCGGAAACTCGCGCCCGTTCTTCAGGACGACGATGAACTCGCCGTGGAAGCTGCGGCGGAGCTCGCGGATGCGGTCGATGTTCACCAGAAACGAGCGGTGCGGACGCGCAAAGCGCACCGGATCGAGGCGCGCGGCGAGGGCGCTGATTTTGTCGCGCTGGAGATACGACTCCGCCCCGAAATGAAGTCGGAGGTAGTTCCCCTCTGCCTCGACAAAATCCAGCTCCGAGACCTGGCGGAAGTGAATCCGGCCCGAATGACTGATCAGGAGCCGGTGCAGAAACGGGGAACGACTTCCCCCCGGCTGTCCGAGCTCCCGCAGGCGGGCGCCCGCGATCTCGGCGGCTTCGGGCGAAGCGAGAATCTCCCGGGCGCGACTCACGGCCTTTTGGAATCGCTCCGGCCCGAACGGCTTCAAGAGATAGTCCAGGGCGTGCACCTCGAAGGCCCGCACCGCGTGCTGATCGTACGCCGTGACGAAAATGACCCCGGGCGGAACGTCGTCTCCCAAAGCGGTGAGCACCGCGAAGCCGTCCAGCTCCGGCATCTGCACATCCAGGAAAAGCAGGTCGGGTTTCTCCGCGCGCACGGCCTCGACCGCCTCCCGCCCATTCGCGCACTGCCGCGCCAGGCTGAGCCCGGGCAGCGTCCCGATCAGAGACGCCAGATACTCGCGCGCGGGCGCCTCGTCGTCCGCCAGCACGACCCGCAACTCTTCGTTCGAAACGAGCGCCTTCATTCGGAGGGTCGGAGCGCGAGCGCGGGTGCCCGCGGGAAGTCGACCGCTTCCTCCGCGAGAGCCGACGCGGCCGTCGGACTCGCACGAGCGGGCAAGGTGACGACCGCGAGAAATCCACCGTCCGGGCCGCTCTGAATCGCGAGGGACGCCCGATCCGGGCCGAAGGCGGAAGCCAGCCGCGCCCGCACGTTCGTCAGACCGATTCCCGTGGGATGGCCTGTTTCGACGTTCTGGTCCGCGGCCATTCCGGGGCCATCGTCCTCGACCTCGAGGCGCAGTTGCCGGCCTCCCGAACTCGGACCCGCGCGGATGACGAGCAGGCCCGGCGCGCTCTTCCGCGCGAGACCGTGCCGGATCGCATTCTCCACCAGGGGCTGGAGGATCAGTGCCGGCACATTCCAATCGCGCACCGCGGGATCGATCTCGAAGCGCGTCTGTAGACGGTCGCCAAAGCGAACCTCCTCGATCGCGAGGTACCGCTCGATGAACTCCAGCTCTTCGTGCAGCGGGCATTCCAGGCGATCAGAACGCTGCAGCGAGAGCCGGAGAAAGGTCCCCACCCGGTCGATCATCTCCAGCGCGCGGGAAGGTGCCGTCGCGATCAATCCCGCCACCGCGTGGAGCGAGTTGAAGAGGAAATGCGGATGAAGCTGCGCCTGGAGCGCGTGCAACTGGGCCTCGACCGCCTGGGTGCGAAGCTCCGCCGCCCGCCGCTCCTCGTCGCGCAGCCGACGCTGGTACTCCCTCGCGGCAAAGAGCAGCACGAGCACGCCATAGGTCAGGAGCGAAAACACGGAGAGGACGCCGATCCCGAAGCGAAAATTCTGCCAGAACCCCTCGCGCTCCGGATCCAGACCAGGAACCAGAAGGATGAGCGCCACGATCGCATCGTGGAGAACGACGAAAACCGGCGCCGCCGCGAGGTACACGCTCGCCGAGCGCCCACTCGTGGCCCAGTCCCGCCCGAGCGGATAGCGCCGCACCATCGCGTCGAGCAGCGGCGTGAGACCGCCCCAGACCCAATATCTCAGGACGTACCAAACCACGAACAGCCAGACCGGAAACGGTGGGGTGGCGAGCGTATCCTGAATCAGCAGGTAGCCGTAGCGCACCTGGAGACCGTGCACCGCCCCCACGAGCGTCCACAACGCCGCCGCGCCGAGGAAGCGGCGGAGCGACTGCATCAACATGGCCGGAGGGCGGATGGGCGCCCGTCGATCAGCGGACTCCCGCAGTCCGGATCGCAGCGGCGCCGGCCTTCAGCTTGATCCGCTGCGTCGTGTCTTTCAAGGCGGAGCCATCGAACGAAAAGACCCACAGCTCTTTCTCCACCATGTTTTGCACGAGCAGGGTCTTCCCATCCTTCGAGAAGACGACGCCCTGCGACCAGTGGCCGATCGGCGCCTCGGTCACCTTCGTGAGCTTTATTCCGTCGACGCGAAACAGGATGAGCTTCCCCGCATCGTTGTAGAACGGTGACGTCTTCGACTTGTTGCTCCCGTTCATCGCCACGACCGCGAGATGCTTCCCATCCGGCGAGAACTGCAGGCCCTCGGGAGTCTGTCCAACGGAGACGGTCTCGACCGCGCGAAAGGGTTTCTGGGTGAGATCGATCAAGGAGATCGTGTCGGCGTCGCCGCCGCCGCGGCCCACATTCCCCACCACCGCATTCTGACCGCCGGGATTCATCGTGATGCCGTAGGGACGCAGGCCGACGCTGATGTCGCGTTTGGCGAGCTCGACCTTGCCGCCGTCCACCGAGAGCACGGAAACGAAGTTGTCGCCGTCGCGCGTGACGAGCGCGAATTTCCCGTCCGGCGTGAAGACCACACCGCTCGGCCCGGACTTCTCGTCGCCGAGTTTGATCGTGCCGGTCTTCGCGACGGTGTTCCCCTCGATCGAGAAGACCGAGACGGTTCCGTCGGACCGATTGGTCACGAGCGCCAGCTTGCCGTCGGGACTGACCGAGAGCCCGGTGGGCTGCGCGCCCGCTTCGAGCGTGGTGAGGACCTTCGGCGGATTGCTCTTCAAGTCGACGACGGTAATCCGGTTGTCCGGGGCAATGACGCTCGGGTCCGCCGGATTGATCTTCATCCCACTGGAAATCAGCGCGAGGCGTTCATCGGGCGTCAGCGAGACGGTCCCGGGAGGTCCGGCCACGCTGGCGGCCGGGATCTCGATTTCCACGAGCAACTTCGGCGGCGACTGTCCGAGGTCGATGAGCGCGAGCGTGTCCGGAGCGGGCGAAGGCACGGTCTTCGGCACGCCATCGACGAGCACCTGTTTGTTGTCGTTGGCGGAGACGGCGATCTGCGCCGGGACCGGCAGCGCCGCGGTGGAGCACGCCGCGAGCAAGGCGGCGATTCGGAGGGGGAGGTTCATCGTTCTGGGGGGAGTGCGGCGAGCGTCGGTCAAAACCCGACTCCGCGGCAAGGCGATTCGCGCTCCGGCCCGGGCGAAATTCCGTTGGCAATCCCCTCGAACCCGCGTGGAGTTCACCGCCATGAGCAAGTCCTCCCGATTCCGCGCCTGCGACCTCTGTGAAGCGATGTGCGGGCTCGAGTTCGAGTTCGAAGGCGAAAAACTCACCGGCATCCGCGGCGACGCGCAGGATCCCTTCAGCCACGGACACATCTGCCCGAAGGGGAATGCCATCCTCGATCTCGAGGCGGATCGGGACCGCCTCCGCCGACCGCTCCGCCGTCGAGGCAGCGATTTCGAGGAAATCGGCTGGGACGAAGCCTTCGCCTTCGCCGGGGAGCGACTCGCGGCCGTGCAGTCAGCCCACGGCGCCGATTCCCTCGCGGTCTATCTCGGGAATCCGAACGTCCACCATTTCGGCAGCAGCGCGTATCTCCCGCCGCTCCTGCGCAGCCTCCGCACGCGCAACCTGTATTCCGCCTCATCGGTCGATCAGTGGCCGCATCAGTTCGTCTGCTGGCTCATGTACGGGCACCAGTTTCTCCTCCCCATTCCGGACGTCGATCGCACCTCGTACTTCCTCATGCTCGGGGCGAATCCGGTCGCCTCGAATGGCAGCCTCTTCACCGCCGCCGGCATCGCGCGGAGACTGGAGGCGCTCACGCAGCGCGGCGGGAAGCTCGTCGTCGTCGATCCCCGTCGCACCGAGACCGCGAAGATCGCGAGCGAGCATTTGTTCATCCGTCCGGGCACGGACGCGCTGTTCCTCATCGGCATCCTCCGGGAGATCATGCGGCTCGGTCCTCCGCAGTTCGAGCGCTACGATGGGAAGGTCCGCGGGCTCGACGAGGCGCTCAGCGCGCTCGCGGGTTTCGATCTCGAGCTCATCGCCGCGCGCACCGGCATTCCGGCGGCCGACATCCGACGGATCGCCGCGGAGTTCCGCGCCGCGCCGCGCGCGTGTGCCTACGGACGCGTCGGACTCTCCACCCAGAAATTCGGCAGCCTCTGTCAGTGGCTGCTCCAGCTCATCAACCTCGTGACCGGCAATCTCGACGCGGAGGGCGGCATCCTCGCGAACGAAGCCGCCATCCCGATCACCGGTCCAGGAACCCCCGCTGGCCATCACGACAAGTGGCGCAGCCGCGTCCGCGGACTCCCAGAATTCGCGGGCGAGTTGCCGGTCGCGGCGCTCGCCGAAGAGATCGCCACCCCGGGTCCCGGCCAGGTGCGCGGACTTCTCACCATCGCCGGGAATCCGGTGCTCTCGACGCCGAACGGACGAGCGCTCGAGCAGGCGCTCGGATCGCTCGAGTTCATGGTCTCGGTGGACATCTACGTGAATGAGACGACGCGGCACGCGGATCTCATCCTGCCGCCGGCCTCGTCGCTGACCCAGCATCACTACGATCTCATCTTCAGCGCCTTCGCGGTCCGACGTCTCGCGCGGCTGAATCAACCCATTCGCGCCCAGGCCGCCGATGAGCGCGGCGACTGGCAGATTCTCCAGGGACTCGGCGCCGCGTGCGCCGCCGCCGCTGGCAAGCCCTGGGAACCGCTCCCGCCGCCAAAGGCACTCATCGGCGCACTCCTGGCGCGCGGTGGCTCGGGCGTCACGCTGGAGCAGCTCGAGGCCGCCGAGCACGGGCTCGATCTTGGGCCGCTTCGCTCGTCGCTCATCGCCCGGCTCCAGACCGCGAGTGGCTGCATCGAATGCGCCCCGCGCGTGCTGCTCGACGACCTCGCCCGACTCGCAGCCGAGACCGCCGCATTGCCCGTCGAGGGCGCCCTGGAATTGATCGGGCGCCGACACGTCCGGAGCAACAACTCATGGATGCACAATGCTCCCCGCCTCATGAAGGGCGCACCGCGCCATCACCTCTTGATGCATCCGGCCGACCTTTCCGCCCGCGGTCTGACGCACGGCGACCCGGTCGAGATCCGCGCCGGCGAACGCGCGATCACCGCTCCGGTGAGCGCGAGCGACGACATGATGCCCGGCGTCGTCTGCCTGCCCCACGGCTTCGGCCACGGACGTCCGGGCGTCCGTCTGGAGCTCGCGAGCACCGTCGCCGGCGAGAGCTATAACGATCTCTGCGGGTCGACCGCGTTGGACGTGCCGTCCGGAAACGCCGCGCTGAATGGCGTCGCGGTGCAGGTGACGAGGGCTTGAGGTGGTCGCCGGAGCCCGAAGATCGAAATCTTGGACTCAAAGCGGGCGCCCGTCGCGATGATGGGACAGACGCCACCGCCCCTCACTTCGTCGCTGCGGGTGGCGTCGGAAGCGGAGTTTGCGAATACAGACCGACCGGATGTCCGGACGGATCCACGACGAGGCCAACGGCTCCTCGGCCATCCCCCAGATTGAAAGGAAATCCCGGAGGACTCTTGCCGCCGAGGCTCTTCGCCAACTCGCAACTCGCGGCCATATCCGCGACTTGGATATACACCAGGCCGTTGAAGGAGCTGATCTGGCCCGACGCCACCCGCAGCGTTCCGATGCTGGTAGCTGCCGCCAGGATCTCGACGGCCTGATCGGTTCCCTTCAATGCCTCAAAGGTCCAGCCGAACAGCTTGCCGTAAAAATTCTTCGCTTCGGCCATATTGGTCGTGGTGATGTCGAACCACGAGACCCGGCCGGCCCCCACGTCGGGATGAGGGCTCTTCGCCGGTGCGAAGTGGCAAAGCGCGGCGAACAGCAGGAACGCGAGAGTCCAAAGGCGAAACGAGGAATGGTTTTTCATGGGCAGGAGCGGAGAGGTTCGATGGTTCGGTCGACGAGCGCGATCCGCGATGCTGCCCCACCGCAAAAGCCGATTCAAGCGCGAACGCGAGAGGAGACGCGAAGCGCGCGCGGACGACTTCGAGATTGATTCACGTCCCTCCGAAAGTGCTGCCATCCCTCCGGAATGGATCTGATCAATGCGCTGTTCCGGGGAGCGTGCGCTCCCTGGCTGCTAGCTGGGAACCCTGCGGCTTGGTGGACACGTTGCAAAATCCCTGGTCCCAAAACGTTCGCTACACCGGGTGTACCGCCGATTCGATGTAAATCAGGGTAAAGAAATGCCATTTTTGTCGAGGTAGCGCCAAAGGGAGGTCCAGCGATCTGTGGACAAGAGAATCGAGCGGAGGGTGAGGATATTTTGCGCGCCAGCACGGGTCCATTTCATGCCGCTGCCGCACAAGCGTGCTTTGACGACCACCTTGCAAGCCGCCTCGGTCACGCCGCTGCCAATGGGGAACTGC